>NZ_CP196992.1:0-147831 GCF_056688945.1 Clostridioides sp. LIBA-7602
ATGGGAGATTATTTTACAGTAGAAGAAGATTTAAAACAATTACATATACAAATTCCAAAAGCTTTGTTTTATGAGGATAAATATATTAAGCCATCTGACAAGAAACCTCTTTCAGTTCAAGCTAAAATACTATATGGATTTTTATTAGATAGAACTAAGTTGTCCCTTTCAAATCAATGGTATGATGATAAAAATAGGTTATTTATTAAATGTGATCAGATCTCTATGAGTGAATTTTTAGGAGTAAGTGAGAAAACTGCACGTGGTTATAAAAATGAACTTATAAATTTTGGATTATTAGAAGAAGATAAAACAGGGCAAGGCAAATCTAATCTTTTATATCTTAAACAGGTTGATGTTAAAATAAATAAACTATCATTGTATATAGATAAATTTAAAGATAATGTTGAAGAAAAACGCATACTTGAAAGAGAAAGAATTTTAAAATATAGAGAAAAAGAAGAAAAAAATAAGTCCATAAACCTTAAAAATACTTTGAACGGTAGTTTTTACCGTTCAGAGAAAAAACTAAAAAAAATCTTGAACGGTAAAAACTACCGTTCAAGAACAGTAAAAACTACCGTACAAGAACGGGAAAATTTACCGTATAGTAATACTGATTCTAGTGATACTGATTTTAAGGTTGTTGTTGATGAAGAAAATAAAATCAATAAAATTGAAAATCTATATGTTAAATTAAAAGTTGATAAAGAAGTAAAACCAGGAATGAAAAAATTGATAGAAAAAAACATTGATAATTTAGATATAGAAATTTGGGAACAAATTTTTATAAATGTTTCTGAAAATGATATTAAGAAAAAATACAGCTACATAAAGAAAATATTAGAAAATTTAAAAGAGAAAAATATTAAAACAATTAAAGAATTTGAAAATGATAATAGATTATATAATGAACAAAAATCTAAGAGAAAATATTCAAAAAATAAATTTGATAATTTTAATGGAAGTTTAAAAAATAAAAATGAAAATTATATTAATGAAAAAATAAAAGCCTCTCAAGATGTAAAGTATGGAGAAAAAGAAGATATTTTAGAAGAGGATGATAATATTAATAAAAAAGTTTATGAAAAGGCAGTAGAAGATAAATGGAATTGTGGAGCACCAATTAAAAAAATTGCAATAGAATATGCAATAAAATATAATTTACCATATCCCAAAGAATAAATTTATATTTTATTAAGTTACTTTACTTGTATTATGTCAAATACAACTTACTTATGTATAGAAAGATTCTTCAAAAGTTTATATTCTATCTCATATAGTAAAATTAGATTAATTAGTGTTCAATTTGAAATGGGGGAATAGACTTTTATGTATTACAAAGAAAAAGACAAATATACATATTACATAATATTTATAATTGCCTTTCAGATAACGCTCACATTTTTAATGAGTTATTATTTGAAATCTCTTGATAGAGATATGAATATAGAGATATCTTTTATATTGTCTGTATCTTTAGTATTAAGTGAATGTTTTTTATTTACAATTTTATTTGGGTTAATAAAACGAGAAAAAATTAGCCTTAACACTGAATTTTCAAAAGAATTTAGGATTTTTCGGATATGTTTTAATATTCAAATTTTTGAAATTATGTATTTTTTCCTTTTTATAAATTATGATTTAGAATTTTGGTCTTTAAAAATTGGATTTTTTATAGAATTTCTATTTTTTCTTTTAGCATATTTTATTATTATATCATATAATTTTCTTAAAAAAGATGCTAGAAATGTTGTAACTAATTATTTATTGAGACTTGAAGAGTGCTTTCCTATTATTTTAGGCATTATGATTATATTAGAATTAAAATTAAGAGGTCTTTATCCTGGTAATTTTATTACTTATTTATACCTCTTATTGATTTTCATTTCAAGTATTGTAACATTTAAGAGCTTAAAAAAGAGATCTCTTAATAGAACAAATACAGGTTTTGAAGCTATTTTATCTATTTTAATTTTTTTAATGATAATTATTGTATTTTTTATATTGATTCTTTTTCTAATTATACTGTTACAAATAAAATCTAATTCATTACAAGATGATACTAAACTTTTTTGTTATGCTTTTACTCTAATTATAGCAATATATATATATATATTACTATATGCATTTTCTGATTTATTTAAGTTTAAATTTTTTGAACTAACAAAACTCTTAATCTACTTAATACTTTTTTTATCTTATATTCTTATGAAATTGGAGTTTTTTCATACAGATATTTTAAATAAAGCTTTTAAAATTATATCAGAAGATTCTTTTACTGAAGCACTTGTTACTTTCGTAGTTTTTGATTCTTTATTTCAAAATGGGCTTTGTTTATTTGAAGATTTAAAAAGTAAATATTATATTAAAAAAGCAAAAAAAAGTGCTAAATTAACATTTAAAAAACTTAAATAAAAAGAAATATCTAAAAAGATATTCCTTTTTATTTAGAACATGTAAAATCAACAAAATTATTTTAGTCTACTTATTAGATATTCTTCGCTTTCAATGCTTAAAGCTTTTAGATATATACAATAAGAGTTTTCATTTGTGAAAATTTCGATAATATTATCTTGTTTATTAACACTTATTATATCTTCAAATTTTATATGGTTTTTAGTATTTTTACCTCTGAAAATATATTTGTTATCAATTAAAATATCATCATCTGTAATTGAAATATAAAGTTTATTTTTATACTTTATTAAAAACTTATATGTTTGTTCAAAATAAAACCCTGCAAGTAACAAGAATAGAAAAGTTACTTTGAATGCACATATTATCGAAAATATTATCACAAGAATACTTGTAATATATATTTGTTTGAAATAACCCCTATCATAATAATTTATCAACATTGAAAACCACTCCTATAATTTATAACATACTAAATAGTCTGTCTGCTTCTTTTCTATACTGAAGAGAATCATAAAACTTATAAGCAGCACTTGAAGCTCCACCTATAGCTGTAAAAATACCAATAACAGCTCCAACACCTGTTTCAGCTGTAACTCCAGCAATAGCTAACCCAAGTTTAGTAGTATCCATACCACGAGAAGATGCATTTTCTAGTTTTCTGCAAGAATCTACTGCATCTTTAAATCTGTATAGATTAACTGAGTTCTTACTTGTTTCTGTGCGACCTTTAAGTGAACCTTTTGTATTTTTTATTGACCATTTCTTTCCATTAGCAGCATAATAGATTTTAGAAAATCTTGAAGAATTTGTAATTTGAGCTTTTCTTGAAGATATACTATTATCATTATCATATGAAGATGTATCGTTAAGATCAATATTTATATAATTCTTTTCAGCAGTATTTAAATTAACTTCATCTCCTGTAATTATATTATTAATTTTATCATATGTAACTACAGTTTTTGTATCATTACTAATTACTTCAACAACTCTTTTTTCACTATTATCTTCAAGAATATTTACAGAAATATTTTTATCTTGACTTAATATTATGTTACTGTCATTATTACTTAAAGCGAATGTACTAACTGGGAAACTAGAAATCATAAAACTACTTATCAAAACCAATGATATTGTACGCATTTTTCTGTTTTTTAAACTCATATTTACTCCTCCTCTAATGTAAAACAAATTTTTATTTTAATATTTTTATTAAATTTATAAATATCCAAGATTTTATGGAATTTATAACTAATAAACTCTAATAGGACTGAATATTGTTTTGCTCTCATTTCCTGCTTTTACAGTTACCGATAATCTATAAGAATGTCCTTTTGATACACTAACATCTTTAGATAAACTACAAGAACTTTTTTTAGAATTTGACCAGGTAGAAATATTGGTCCATGTTCCAGATTTATTTTTTTGTTGTAATTTTGCTGTAATAGATGTTGAAGTTCCTAATTTACCATCTACATAACATGAGATATGAGCTTTTCCAGAAGTAATTTTCAAATCACAACCAGCTCCTTTAATATTTACCATAAAAACAGTTCCATCTTCTAGATATTCACTAGTTTCTAAAGGCTCATATGCCAGTGCTTGTATTCCAAATGATGAAATAAGTGTTAAGGCACAAGCTCCTGTAAAAAAGATTTTTTTATAGTACAAAAAACCACCCCCTTATTTTCTTTACACTTAGATAACGAAATAAAAAGGTGGTTTGTGACACTTTCTGTAAAAATTTTTTTATTTTATGTTTTCTGCAATTTTCAGTAATTCTTCTTTATAATTTTTCAAGTGTTCTTTGTTGATAGAATCTAGATATATAGTATATGTATCTTTTTCATCATTCCAAAATAAAATTATAGTATCGTCTTTGACAACATACTTAGCTTTATTTTTGTTTATAGTTATATTACTTACTTCTGCGTTTTCTGTGTCTATTATTACAGAACTTGAATTAATTTGATTTGAACGGTATCTTATTTCATCACCTTTGGTATTTTCATATCCAATAAAAATACTTTCTTTAGAACTTTCTCTTTCAACTTCTTTGAAACCCTTTGGTATATATTTAGGTTCTTTTAATATAAAATCAAGTTCCTTATCAGTTTGAATATCTTTAGAAAAAATAAATTCTGTCAAATCTTCATAAATTTCTATTACAATTTTGATAAATTGATTTCGAAGAGCATCAACACTCATAGTTATTGTGAATAATCCAGTTACAACTATTAAAAATACAACTACAACTCGTTTTAAATAGATAACAGTATATTTAATGAAAGGATTTCTTTTTTCTTGACGAATTAGTTTTTTCATCTTCCTTTCAAATCTTTTAGAAAAAACATGATTTAATTCTTCGTCTGGTGGTAATTGATCTAGAATAATTTTTTCAGCATTTGAAGCATGTCTATAAAGCATCTCATCTGTAATATTAATTTTACTCAACGCTTTGCACCTCCAATTCAATTAAGATTTCTTTCAGTTTCTTTTTTCCTCTTTGTATTCTTTTACGTACATTATCCTGTGATATATTTAGTAATTTTGATATTTCAGCATCAGAATAATCATGACTAAATTTTAAGAGAATAACTTGGCGATAATTTGGTGGGAGATTTGCTATGGCTGTATCAATTTCATCATAATCTTCATTATTATTTTCAATTAGTGATTTTGATATTTCAGTATTATAGAAATCATCTTCTATTGATACTATATTTTGTTTTTTTCTCTTTCTATATAAATCTATTGCTGTTCTCTCAACTATTATAACGATAAAAGCTTTTGTTTTGGGACAATTAACTTGATTAATTTTTGATAGGTTTTTTATTATTTTTATAAAAGAATTATGTACAACATCTTCTGATAGATGCTCATCTTTTAATATATTATTAGCAGTATAAAACATTATTTGTTTATATTGTATGTAGATTTCTTCAAACTTTAATTTGTCATCTTCTGAATCAATTAATGATAAATATATTAGCATAGAATATGTCTCCTTTAAATTTTAACTCTACAATGGTACACCATTACATTATAACATTAAAAGGGAGAGGTATTATAATACCTCTCCCTTTTAATGTTATATTCTATGAATATTTATACTATTGGAGAATTCTTCTAAATTAAAGTGATCTAACACTCCTATTAGTATTATATTATCAAAGTATTTATTTAACTTATCAATGTTCTTAAAAATAAATGTTAAATTGTCATGGTCAAGTAATTCTAAATTATCTAGAGCAAGTAATTTAAAGTATGAATCATTGCTTTGATAGATAGCAGCCATCAGAGCAATTAAAAATATCAAGCTTTCACCAGTTGATAGAGCTTCAAAAGATATCTCTTTAGAGTTCATTATAAATCCAAAATCAACCTTATTCTTTTCATTTTTAATAAAAACAGTTTTATTATTAATCCCAATTTCTAATAAAACCTGGTTCATCAAATGTATAAAAGGTTTTATACCATTATTGATTAAATTGGATTTTTCTTGTTTTAAAAGCTTCTCTAATGATTTGTAATGTTCTAATTTTATTTCTTTATCTTCTCTAATAGATTCATTTTTTTCTAACAATATCATATTTTGTTTTATATCTAATTGTTGTTTCCATTTATCTTTTAAATCAATTAAATCTTTTTGAGATAAAGATAACATTTTTTCAAGTAAATCTATATTACCAGAGTTATTAAATAATTTAAGTGCATGCTCATATGCTTCCAACTCAGCTGTTAGATTATCTATATTCAGAATTTCTTTGTCAATATTATTAATTCTTTCTTTTATATTTGATAATTCAATGTTATTTTCTTTTATCTTATTTTCTTGTTCACTAATTGTTTCTAAAAGACTATTTTTAGTTTTACCAATTTCATGATAATCTTTTCTAGCTAAATTATACTTATTTAATATATCATTATAAATATTGGAGAAGGATTTTAATTCATCGTTTAAGGCATTTATTGATGAATTAAAGCCTTCCATGTTGTTACAGTATATATTTTCATCAATAATACATTTTTTCAATTTATTTCTCTCATTTATTGTTTTTATTAAATCATTATTAGTTTTAATTTTATTTTCTATATTAGTTTTTTTATTTTTAATTTCAATACCAGTAAGCTCTAGAGATTTTAAAGTATTATTTAACTCTGTTAGCTTTGTATTAATTTCATTATCAAATTTAAAATCTTGTAGTTTAAAAATATTTTTTTGCAACTTTTCCTTTTCACTATATAGGTCTTTCTTTTTATCTTTATTTACTTCAATTTTATTTTTGAGATTATTATATTTGTTTAATATCTCAGATTTTTTTAGAGTTTCTTTTTTTATATTATCTATATCATTTCTTAATTTATAAATTTCTGACTGCTTTTTTTCAATTTCATTATCTATGTTATTGTTTATATCAATTTTTGTATCACATTTTAATGATGTTAACTGAAAGATAATTGCTTTAATTTCTTTTATATCATTGGATATAATCTTTTTATTATTTGAAACATAATCTAATAATTTATTAAGATTTTCTTCAAATGAATATTTATCTTGATATGCATACATCAACTCATTTAATATGTTTTCTGGGATAATACTATCTAATTTTGAACTTAGATAATGTTTATCATACTTACCAGTCGATATTAAAGAATAAATTAGTTTAGATTTATCATTTGAGTTTAAAGAAAGAAAATTATTAATATCAAAAAAAGTTGTATTTATTCCAAGTTTATCTATTATATCTTTGTTTTTACCACTAAGTTTACTCTCTTTAGATTCTGAAAAATACAGATCTTCACTACCACTTGATTTTTTTGAATTCAAGGATCTTTGTATAATTCCATTGTCTGTATATAATTTTACAGAAAATCCATTTTGATATTTTGATATTTTCATCATATCAGATGTTTTTTTATCGCAACCAGGTATATATCCTAATATTGCAAATATAAGACTTTCTAAGATAGATGATTTTCCTACTCCATTTTTACCTGTTATGACTATTGGCTTTGATAAATCTATTGTTTTATCATCATAACATTTTACATTTGTTAAGTTTAGTTTTTGAAACATTTTAATACCCCCTATTTTGTTAAGCTGATAAATACAGCTAATTTTTATTTGCTAAAATACATAGCTTATACTTTTATTTCTTCTTATAATATGGGGCTATTTAAAAAAAAATTTGAAACTTTTTATATTAACTACAGTAACATAAAGTATGTTACTGTAGTTAATATAAATATTTGTTGAAAGAGGTAAAAATAAATAATGAATATTGCTGAAAAAATAGAATTGAAGAGAAAAGACTTTGAGTTTACAAAAGGACAATTCTGTAAATATCTAGGAATACATAGTAGTACATACACAAGGATACTAAAAAATAAGATATCTACAACAACTTTAGTTAGTATTTGTAAAATCTTGGCATGGCCATTAGAAGATGAAAAAGATAAAAAACTCATCTTTGTAAAGAGTAAATTAAGGATTACATCATTAATAAGCATTCCATTAGCCTGGATAATATATCTAAATGTTAAAGAAAAAGATAAATTTAGATTAAGACTTTATAGTGATAAAATTACAATAGAAAAAAGTATAGACAATGAAGGTCCAGAAAATAATTTAATAGATGAAGTAGAAAAATTAATATATTTCCATCCTAATGCTGAAGGAAGAATAAGCCCACGAATACTGATACCATTAAAATGGAGAAGAAGATTAGAATTAAAAGAGGAAGATATTTTTACAATAAGTATTTATAATGATAAAATAACGCTGAAAAAGAAAAATAGATAGATTATAAATCTATCTATTTTTCAAGTTTTATACATTTTTTTATTTACTTAATCTTCACTACTTAATGCCATCACTGCATAACTAATGTCATCTTTTACTATAATTGTTTTTTCACTATTAATTTTATAGTTATCACATATACTTTGTTGTAACTCATAGGTAGCTATATATTTAGGGCAACATTGTTTATGTATAACTGATATATGATTAGAATCACTAGGAATTAAATCAAATATTTGAATATATTCTTTGTCACCTTCTAATTTTTCTATTAGATCCCAAATAAAATTTTGTAATTCAGGTGAAATCTGTGATTTCACACCTTTAGAAATATATTTTTTACCATTGAATAGTCCTATGTCAGATTCATCTAATGTATCTGTATCATTATCTGAAATAACTATTAATTCATTTTCCGTTTCTTTTTTTGATGAATTATTTTCTAATTTATTTTCTTTTATTACAGTATTTCCAATTCTCAACTCATTTTCAAGTTTAGCTTTTGAAATCATAAGAGTTTCTAATTTATCATCTTCTGTAAACTTATTTTTTAAAACTTCCTTAAGAGATACAAGTTCATCTTTCTTACAAAAATATATTCCTTTTAAGCTCTTTAATTTATCTGTGCTAGTTTTACTATACTCCATAAAATATTTAATTAAAGTCTTAGGAGTTTTCAAAGCAGAAAATTCAAATTTATAGTTATTACCAAGTGAAATAAATTCTCTAACTTTATTATCAAATGTAAACTCCTTCTCATAAACTATATTTAGGCCATAAATTTCACCTAAAAAACCAACTTTTCCACTATCCATAATTTCTCCAAGAGTTTCTATAGCTGTTTTATTATCAAAATAAGTTTTTCCATCTAATGTTATTTTAAAATCGTTAGAATTAGAAGCATATACCTTAATATCTTCTTCTAATTTAGATATTGATATATTTAAAGCTTCTATAGAGTTTTCTATTGACTTTATATCTTGTAAAGTAAGTAAATTTTGATTTAAAAATGCTTTTTTGTTTAATTCAATTATCTGAATTTCTCTATTTATTTCACATAATTTTAAAATTCTATCATCAGAACAAGCACATGCTTTTGTTTCGGCATAACTCATAAGCTGATTACCTATATCTTCAGCAGTTCTAGAAGATGAAGAATTATTAAGAATCTGAGCTACATATTTTGCTTTTATTTCTATTGTCTGCCACGAATATGCATCAAAAGAACCTTCAACTACATATCTAAAAATAGATACTTCTTTATTTAAATTTCCTTGTCTTAATATTCTACCTTCTCTTTGTGAAATTGAAGAAGGTTTCCAAGGCACATCTACATGATGAAGTGATTTTAAATGTTTTTGAAAATTAGTTCCCTCTCCCATTTTAGAAGTAGAACCAATTAATATTCTAATAATACCATTATTAAAATCATCAATAAGCTTCTTTCTTTTTTCTGGTGTATTTGCATCATGTATGTATGCTATGTCTTTTTCTAAAACATTATTTTTTAGGAGTTCATTTTTTATATCATCATAAACATTATGTGAATTACCAGTAGGTGTTCCTAGATCACAAAATACTAAATGTGTACTTATTTTATCTTCATGATATAAAGAAGCTATATTTTCACCAACCTTTATTATTTTTGGTGATATACCACTAATTCCAACTAATGCAGGGCTCACAGCCATTAATCGACCATCTGTAGTTACATTTAACATATTATCTATTCTTGGATTATATGAGCCTTTATGAATTTTTTCTGCACGCTCTACAAGAGAATTTATATATTCTCTCATTTGGCTTGTAGGTTTTATAATTTCTACTATAGGTTTTCCTTCTGTCACTTTAGGAATATCTAAGTTTTCTATATCACAGATATTAACCACATCAGCAACTTGTCTAAATATATTAACTAATTCTGGAACATTACAAAATTTAGCAAACCTCTGTTGAAATCTAAAACCTTGTCCAGTTGGATCTACTTCCATTGAAGAAATGATTGAACCAAAGGTACTCGCCCAAGCATCAAAAGTATCTACTCCATAATGTTCTAGAGAAGGTTTATTTAAATAAGTAAGTAAAGTATACATTTCACAAATACTATTAGAGATAGGAGTTGCTGTAGCAAATGTAACACCTTTATTTCCATTCACAGATTTAAAATATCTTAGTTTATTGTATAAATCCTGAGTTTTCTTTGTTTTTAAAGAAGATATTCCAGGTACTTGCATAGTAGTATTAAAATATAAATTTTTAAAATTATGAGCTTCATCTATAAATAAGTTTGTTATACCAAGTTTTTCAAATGAAAGAAGAGCTTCATCTTTGTGCATGTCATTTAATTCCTTAATTCTATTTAAATAACTTTCTTTTATTGTTTCAAGTTTTTTTATAGAAAAGTCAGGACACTCATCTCTATAATACTTAAGCGTTTTATTTAACTCCTTTAGGTCTGATTCTACTAACTTTAGTTCTGTTTCAGCTTCTAAAGGTATTAATCCTAAAACAGAATGTGGAATTATTATACTATCCCAGTTACATGTAACGATTTTAGCTATAATTTTTCTTCTATTGGCTTTAGAGAAATCCTTTGAAGTAGTAGCTAAAATATTTGCTTGAGGATATAAATTAAAATATTCTTTGGCAAATTGTCCAGACTCACAAAGCGAATTTGGTATAACAAATAGATTCTTATTACCTCTTTTTGAATCTATTTTAGATATCCTATTTAATTCTTGTGCAGCTGTAACCATTGTATAAGTTTTTCCTGAACCAACACTATGACATAGAAGGGTGTTACAATCAGATGTAACTATTCTACTAGCCGCTTTTAATTGATGTTCTCGCAATTTTATATTAGGATTTATTCTAACATCATTTAGTATGTTTTTGTATTCTTTTTCTTTATAATCTATAAACTTTTCATTGTATATATCAAGTAATTCTTTATGAATATAACTATTACTTGTTACATAGTTATGAAAAGCTATAAGCCATTTATCTAATATATTCATAGCAAGTTGAGTTTCTTCTAAGTTTTTGACAGAAACTTCTTTACCATTTTGTGTTTCTTTATCAATAATAGTTATAGTCTTCATGTTTAATGCTGCTTCAATAATAGATAGAGATTTTCTTCTTTTAGTACCCCATACGAACTCATTTTTATTTATAGGTATATAAGCAGAACAATTTACTGAATAACCAAGATGTGTTGAATATAATAGTTGAATTGAATTTTTTTCAAGCTCTAATGTTTTTTCAATAAAATCAGATTTTATATTGGAAGGTATCCAAGTAGATGAAATATTAAAAAATACATCTGTTTCATATTTAGGCTGATTAGCCTCTAGTGCTTTAACATTTACTAAGAAAGCATTATTATTTATTGATGCTTCTTTGGCTATTTTTAATTTTTCTTTAACATATCCACATAAATAACTATTTCTATCCACTAAATCTCCTGTCAAAGGGTCAATATAAGCAAGTTGTTTAGATAATAATTCATCTTTGATATTATTATATGATTTATTCATTATGCTACAGATATAATCCATATTTAAATATCCATAATTATTGAATGCAATCATAATAGCATCTTCTATTTTTTCAGGATTTTTTTCAGGTTTTGATTTACCTATAGTTCTTTTTGAGAACATGTCAGCTTTTTTATATGTATCATTTTGCTTATCATATATTTCCAAAGATGCTACAAGATAGTATAAAGTATCCTCAGATAAAAGCTTCTTATTTCCTCTAGAACTTATGAAACCATATTCATTAATGTATTTATCATATTTAGCATTTAAGTTTCTCTGAAGGTCATTTAATTCGTTATCTGTACAGTTATTAAGTTGAGCTTGTATTATATTTTTTATAGTATCTTTAATTATTATAAACTGTTTCAACTTTTCTTTTCTTTTACCAATTAAAGAAGAAGGAATAAGATATTTTCCTTGCTTTTGATAAATCAATTCATTCTCTAATATGAACTCACCTTCTTTTAGTTCATCATCAGTACAAAGCGTTAATTCTTCTTCTTCATACATATATGCATCATTTAGAGGTGTTTCATAGATATCTGAAGGAAAGTATTTCAATAATTTATCATAATCACTAATAGATAAACTTTTTGTACTTTTAAGAACTTGTTTTGGACCAAATTGAGAAGAAACTATCTCCATTTCACCTAACATCATATGAGGATTATTTTTGTAATAATTATTTATATAGAAATCTTCATAGTTGACAACATCTATCCAGTTCTCAGAAGATAATTTATTTTTGTTCTTTCTTAAAAATATTATATCTGTAGTTGTATCTGTATCACAAAAAACTTCAATTGGTAATCTTATAGAACCTATAAAATCACATTTTTCATTGATAATTTTTCTAATGGTAGTATCTGTTTTATCTAATGTCCCAGATGTTGTTATAAATATAATTAATCCCATATCTCTGACTTTTTCAATTGATTTTACAAAGTAATAATCATGAATGTTTAAATTATATTTATTTAGATATTTATCCTCTGTATCATATGGATGAATATTACTAAATGGAACATTTGTTATACATAAATCAATACTTTCATTTTTTATTTTGCTATCTTCATATTTAATATTTATTATTTTAGAAGATGGATATAAGTGTGTAGCAATATCAGAACTTAATTTATCCATTTCAATACCTAATATTTTAGAATTATAATACATATCTTCAGGCATGAATCCTAAAAATCTACCTGTTCCACAAGCTGGATCAAGTATACGGCCTTTTTCAAAACCTAATTTATTCAATACTCTATAGATAAACTTTATAACTATTGCAGGAGTATAGAAACTAGTTAAACATGAAGCTTTTGCACTGTCATAGTAATCACCTAAAAGCTTTTTTAATTCTTCATCACTTTTAGAACCTTCAGTAAACTTTTTTGAAAGACCACCCCACCCAACATACTTAGATAAAATAGTTTTATCATTAAGAGTAATATCCTTTTGTGAGTTATTTAATTTATTTAATACAGTTATAGCATTTAAATTATTTTGATAACGGTCTGAGTTATTAGTTGATAGATTTTCTCTTGATAAAAAGAAATCAGATATATCTGATTTCTTCTCACTAATTTTTGATTTGAGATTTGTAATTTGTTTAGTAAAATTATTTTGAAAACAGTTGTTTAAATCGTTCCTATAGGATTTTTTTATATCTTTTTTAATAATTTCTTTTGATTTATTATTATCATTAGAATTTTTTATATCATTTGTTCTATCAAAGTATAAATCAAATAAGGAAATTTGGTTTTTGATAAGTTTTTTCTTTTTATTTGACTTTTTTTTGGTTTTATTATGATTCCCATTTTGATTTATTTCATTAAATTTAGTTTTAAAAAAATTTATTAAATTACTCATTGTTTTCTCCTTATAAGTTAAATTATTTTATAATGTTTCTGCATACTGTATTAGAAGTTTTATTTCTTTATTATTTAAGCTTTTTACTTCTTCTAAATCGAGGTCAGGGAACAATATATTTATTGCTTTTGTTATTTTTTCTGGAATCTTCTTTTTACACTCTGCATATTTAGTTGACAATACTAATCTTTCATTTGAATATTCTTTTTTATTTATTTCTTCATCATAATTTTGAATAGATTTAAGATACTCTAAATCAACTGCATCTATGATTTCATCATTATCAATGCTTATAAGTTTACAGTTTAAAACATTAGCATTTAATGTTCTTGCACAATTGATGATTTCTTTAATTTCTTTATCATCATCATAAAAATAAGGAATTGTCATAATTGCCATCCTATATCCAGATGAACCAGTTATATTAGTAATTGGACAATTAAATTGAGGTAATTTTTTTAAAGCATTTCGTTGGCTTAAAGATTGAGCTTTTCTATCAGCAAGATTTTTATTAAATAAATATTGTCCTAAAGCTCTTTGAATTTCTGTATTTTTTAAACTTACACATATTTCTAATGTTGAGTTAATAGGCAATACATAATTGTCATCAGTAAGTTTTGAAGTACCTTTTTTAAAAATTTCACCAGCTGTATAATCTTCAGAAATAATATGGCCAAATGAATCTAAAAGATATGAATCTACATTAAAACTTACTGTTGCTTTAGTTACTATTTGATTGTTATTATAATTTGAAACTGCTAGTGAGGTAGAAATTACTTTAAAAATTGAACCATCATCATTATTAATAATATATGGATTTTCTCTATAATCTCCATCAAAATAAATTTTATCTGGTTCAAAAATACTTGCTCCTACTAGTTTATTTACATAAAATACACCTTTTAAAGTAAGACTTACTCTTTCATCTTTATCAAATACAATTTGTTCTAACTCTTCAGATAATTTTAATGAAATATTTATTTTTTTCATAATGTATTCCCCCCATTTTATGTAGCTGATTTATACAGCTTAAATTTAAGTTGCTAATTAATAGCTAATTTTTTTATTACATACAATATGGTTCAATTTTTAAAGTTTTTTGAATAAAAATTTGATTATATACTATGACATTTCATTTAACAGATTTTATAAAGTAACGAAAAGATTTTGAGATACTAGAAATTCTGGAATTGTAATGATATGGTGTTATATATCAATATCGCAACAATAGAAATTAAATATGGAGTGTAAAAAATAGAACTTTTTTACTTCATCTCTTTGTATTAATATAATATTTATATAACATGATATTTATATATTGACTTTTAGACATATGTCTAATAAAATAAATTTAAAGGTGTGTGATTAAATTGAAAAAAATACCAAAATCTGAATTGTTAGTTATGAATTTTATCTGGGATAAAGATATGGATAAAATACCTGCAAGAGAAGTAGCTCATTTTATGGAAGATTATCATGAATGGACAAAAGGGACTACAGGAAAAGTTCTTTCTCGATTAAGCGACAAAGGATTTCTAGAGTTTGAAAAAGATGGTAGAAATACTGTGTATACTGTTAAGGTTAAACGTGAAGAGTATTTGAAGTTTGAAACAAAAGATTTCTTTAAATTTATGCATAAGAATTCTATGCATAGCTTTATTTCATCACTAGGTTGTGAAAATGAAATATCAGATGATGATATAAAAGAGCTTGAAAAATGGATAAAAAAAAGAAAGTAGGAGAATTATCTTATGGAACTTTTTATCGAGATTTTGAAATTAAACATTTATATAAGTGTACCAATTCTTTTGTTTATTTTATTTACTAAAAAAGTAAATAGATATGGTTATAAGTTTTATTATTTAATGTGTATTTTAATAATATTTAGAATGTTATTTATATCTAAAATAAATTTAAATATATTGGCTATCAACAATAACATAATTAAGAGTTATAAACATAGTATTGATAGCTATATATCATATGGTTATAGTATTAATCTAGACATATTTATGTATATTTGGATACTAGGTATTATATTAATATCTTTTTGCCATCTAAAAGCTAATTATAAATTTTATAACTATGTAGAAAATTTACAAGAAGAAGTTTTGGATGCAGATATTATTAATGTATTAGATGCCCAAGTAAAAAAATTAAATATAAATAGAAGATTTAAAGTATATAGAGTTAAAGGGATTTATTCTCCTGCTATTATAGGATTAAGAGATTATAAAATAATAATTCCAGAAAAAGAATATAGTAGTAGAGAGTTAAACTTTATATTTAGACATGAATTAGTTCATTATAAAAGGAAAGATAACTTATTTAAAGCTATGGTTAGTATTGTATGTACAATACACTGGTTTAATCCAATTTGTCATTTACTAAAGAAACAATTTAATGAATTATGTGAATTATCCTGTGATGAAATTGTAATTGATGAATATACTTCAAGTGAAATCGAAGAATATGCATATCTAATATTAGATACAATAAAATATAAAAAAACATTAAAATATTCAACATGTGTATCTCAGTTTCGAAATGAAAAAAATATTATTTTAAAAAAGAGGTTGAATCGTATGTTTAATGAAGATAAAAGGAAAATTAATCTAGGTTTTAAGTTTTTATTAACTTTTATAATAGTTGGGTCTATGTTTTCTATTAATGCTAATTCTGAGCCAAATGAAAATATATTAGGAGATACTGATGGTAAGATTAGCTATAATAAAAATGGAGAGACATATGGTCCATCTGTAACAGATTCAAATGGAAATCTAATTGAGCCAGAACTTATACAAGCTCTAGGTATAGGAAAGAAAGTAGGGTATGTAAGACAAAGAGATTTGTACGATTGTGATAATCAACCGAGAACACCAGAAGAAGCCGTTTTATATACAAGAAAAAGAAGTTTTAATATATTTAAAAAAAGTATACCTCTTTATGATAAAGAAGGTGTGAAGATTATAGGAAGATTTAAAGTTGATTAAAATAAAAAACTGATAGAAAATAATTCTATCAGTTTTTTTATGTATATTATAAGTCTATATGATATTCTCCTATAATAGTTTCTCCATCTTTATCATAAAGAGGTATACTTTTATATTTTTCATTAGATTTTGCTATTTTATTCATATAAGCAACAGCTTCTTCTGGTGTATTTGGTTGACTGTCTTCAGAATATAAATCATCAAGAGATACATAACCTTCAATATCACCTACGCCAAGTGCTGATATCATATTCTTAGTTTCATATAAATATTGACGTTCTTTTAGTTCTTCATTTGAGATCTCTATATCTAAACTCTTCATAGTTGCAATTGGGCTTTGTTTTGCTCCAACTGTTTTATATCCACTTCCATTATAAGCTTTAGTAGTGCCTTTTGTATAATATGTTCCTTTTGAAGTAGTTGATCCTGTTGTAGCTGTAAATCCACTAGTTTTATTTGTATTATATTTCCAACCAGTAGTTTTAACAACAGTTCCATTTGTATTATATAGATTAGCATGTGCACCCATTATTCCACTATCAACAGATCCAGATTTGCAAGTTATTGTGGTAGCACCTGTAACACCTGCAACTAATTTTGCACAACCTGTATGATTAGTATAGTTTTTACCATTAGCTGTAAATGAAGTAGTACCACTAATTGCTTTTGAATCAATTGAATAAGAACTAGGCTGTTTAGAATGTGTATTAATGTTAATTGTATCAGCAAAAACGCTAGTAGAAAATAATGACATAACAGCTAAAGAAAAAGCGAATGTTTTTTTAATATTTTTCATATTCATAAAATAAAACCCCTTTTATAGTATTTTTAGACAATTGTCTTCCTTAATTAATATAATATTAGACTAATGTCTAAAAGTCAACTACTTTTTCCATAATATTACAATTTATCAAAGTGTTTATTAAATGAGAATAACCTAAAAAGAACATCAGACAAATAGGTAAGCTAATGGAAGAAATAAAAGAGAATTATTCAAATATTATGGTGTTTAGTCAAAAGAATAAGCAAAGCATTCAACCATTTAGTAATAAATAGCTAACAAAAAAGTCAAAAATGATATAAAATCATTTCTGACTTTTTTTAGTTCTATAAGTTAAAATAAGACTTATAACTTTTATTTAAATAAATTTCTAAATACCCTAAAATTATAAGTATAATACTATTTATGTTAATTGAATATGATTGAAATCCGATTTCACTAAGAATGAAGTATGTGTATCCATCTTTTATATAACAACTATTATAATCATCATCTAAAATAGGAAAAGAACAATTGATTAAATTTATTATATGTTTACTAAATGTTGTATTAATAGCAATTACATAAGAATCATTCTTATAATTTGAAAAAAAATCATCATGTGTAGCATTCTCGCCTATATCATCCTCTAAAGCAATAATGAAAGATTTAAATATCTCATAATCTTCATGACTAGATGGCATGTGTTCAACACCTAAATGACTAAGTGATTCATAACAAAACTTTATCTTAAAAAACTTCTCGAAATTTTTAAATAAATTAACAATGATATCTAAATCATAATTTGATGAACAATAATCATCGCAAAAGTCAAAATAATCTTCTAAATGATTTTGTATTTCACCTTGAATAACAAAGTCTATATCTTTTTTTAGAACTACATTATTTTTTATAAAATATTCTAATACTGTTTTGCAGATATATAAATATTCTAAACTATATATTTCATGGAACATATAATTTATTGAAAATTTTTTTGAATAATATTTTATAAGTTCATCTAATTGGAAAGTATGATTAATAATATCTAAGTCTAAATTCATACATATTTTTTTATATTTTAAAAGAAATTTAAAAAATTCTCTAAAAGCAATTTTTTCAGTATATCCAATATGTTTAAGCAATTGCTTTACCTCCTAGTATAATAATATAAACAAAGAAGCCTTTAAGAGCTTCTTTGTTTGTGCTATTTTTATTTGTTATTTTATAAAATAGAAACTGTATCTGAATTAAATACAAATAAATTTTTATTAAATTTATTTAAGCAAATGATATTATTTGTTATTATGAAAGCAGTTGTAGCACTTAGAATATTAGTTGCAAAATTTTGGGGATGTTTTTGTATTTCAGAACAGGAATATGTTTCATTTTTAACCTCTTCTTTTGAAGTCAAAATCTCTGGGAAATAATTGCAAACAGGTGGATGTATTATGTTATTTTCACATTTAACACCAATTACAGTTTGTCCAGTTCTTTCATCTCCTTCTCCATTACCAGTATCAATGTAAACTAGAGAATTAATACAACTATCATAAAATACATCATTTAAAACGATACGTGCTTTATTGTTATCAACACATCCAATAAGTATAAAATCATTTAAAGAATTTTTAATTAAATTTACAACAAGTTTTTTATCAACTAAATACTCATCAATAAAAGATACTTTTATACCTAATTTATTATATCTATTTGAAAGGACCTCTGCTTTATTTATACCTAAATCTTTAGAAGTAAACTTTTGATTACGATAATTTTTAGATTCAACTATATCACCATCAATGAGTATAATTTCATCAATTTTTTTTTCAGAAATGGCCAGTTGAGATAGCAATGTAATTAAATGACTTCCTGTTGCTCCACATCCAACTATTATTATTGAAATCATAGTACTACCCCTTATTTTTAAAGTTGCTATATGTAGCAGATAAATAAGCAACTATTTTATCATGACTAGGTTCCAATCTCCAATCAGGGGATTTACCCAATTCCTCGTATCCAAAAGTATAAAGTACTTCTTCTGTAAGACCTTTTATCTTTATATTTTCTATATCTTCTTCATTGTCTATTTCTTTTATAACTTTACCAAACACTTTTACTATAATCTTTGTGTATTCTTTACATTCTGATTCAAGCTTTAAGTATTTATTTACATTACCTGTATTATTTTTATTATCATTTATACTAGGTGTATTGTTTTTGTCCTCTTTAGGTTTTTCATTTAAATTTTTTAATTGTTTACTAAATAATTCTGTAAAATTCATTTTTATTTACCTCCATAAATGTATTAATTAATTATCTTCATTGCAAATTTTTTATTAAAAAGCTGAGGATTAAATAAATCTTCAGGAGAATACCAATATAGGCTTACAATATTTTTTTTATATTTAACAAAACATGCTAAATATTGAGTTAAGAAACAATCATAAGTAAAATTATAATATTCTGTTACTATAGGATACTTGTTTTTTCTTAACCAAAATTGTTGCATTTTTCTAGTCCAATTTTTAGGAAAAGAAATAATTTTAAGTTTGGTATTTTCAGTAATTTCTTCTTTTATAACACATACATTTCTTTTATCTATTTCTTTTAGCTCTTTCTTTGTTGATATTATAGGTGTTTTTTCTAAATCTGCACAATATAGATATAAATTTAGACTAGAATTTTCATTAATTAAATATTCTGAGAGATTCTCTATGTCTTCAATGATAAATTCTAAATAATTACCTTGATTATCTAATAATTCAAATAACATAGCCTTCTCACAAGAAACATATAAGTCAAAGAGTCTATTTGCATTGACAGCTTCTTCTATAATTTTTCCTTTATCATTAGTGTATTTTATATTTAATGAATTACGTTTTATTTTGAAATTATTTTTTCCACATATTAAAATCACATTTTACCTCCAATTTATAATTTATTTTGAATAAGTTTTTTGGTCCATTCGTTATAAGTATAATTTTTAATTAATAGATTACTGTCAAATTGTTTATGATTTAGATATTCTAGTAATTCTAAATAATCTAGATTTTGTGTGTTATTTTCTACAGAAAAGTAGTCAATAGTATTTGCCATGCTAAAAAAGATATTTGGTACTAGAAAAATATTTTCTATTTTGTTGAAATCTAAATTAATTTGATTAGAACCTAAACAAACATTTCCATTGTTATATACATTTGAAAATGGATAAATAAATAATTGAGTATTTTCATTTATATTTTTTGTCTTGGATACTGATACATATAATTTACTAAAGATATTATTAACAATTTTTATTGCAAACAATAAATTTGGCATACCTATATCACTATAAAAATCTTTACCAAAACTCATAGGAGCAGATAGTTCCTCTCGAAGTATAATATAGATCTTTGTTGTTTTATTTAATTGAATTGTCTGAATAAGTTTCATGTTATCTTTTTCTTGATATATAGGACTGAAGAAAGGTATATCTGACAGGTTTTTTAATTCAGAAGATGAGAGTATACTACTTATAAAATCTGAGACAAGCAATGTTTTAACTCTTTTTCTTCCATTATTATTTTCTATAAGGTTAACTGTGTTACTATTCTCTATTAATTCAAATAATATAGTTTTCATTATATCTCTCCTCCAAGATACTTAATAAAATCAATATAAAAACATCAGTTCTAATTCCTGATTTACTCAGAGTATTTGTAGAAATACGTAAAAAAGTATATCCGCTTGAACAATAGCAATCATCACCATAATCATCTATAAACAGGTTTTTTATTAGTGATATTATATTATTTTTTATAGCAATATTAATAGCTATAACCATGATATCATTAGTAAAATAAGAATAAAATTCATCATGAAATGTATAAGTATCTTCGATTTTTTTGGAACTAATTTCTAAACAATCTTCTATATACAAAATAATATCTTCAAATATTTTATACATATTAGTATCATTGTACATAAGAGTTTTTTCATAACGAGAAGTGATTAGATCATAATAACTAGTAAAAATATGATTAATATTACAGAAGCTTTCAAGTGTATTAAATAATTCTTCAACTAACTCAAATGCATTTTCATCTTGAGTAACTTCTGAAATCATATCACTAGTGCTTTTAAGAATAATGTTGATAATATTTGTATTTATCATATTAAAGTTTTTTAGATATTGTAAGATGATTTTATTTCTATTTACACAACAATAACAATTATTAGATTTTAATAAACTAATATAAAAATCTAAAGCATCATTAAATGATAATTTCATATTAATAAATTGTTTTGTATTGATATAATTTTCTTTGAAAGAGATCTTTATTTTTGAAAGTTCTTTTAGATTATACATCAATATATTTTTCTCAGATTGGCCAATATGTTTAAACATTAGTATATTTCCTCCTCTTCATCAGTAGATTGAGGAATTGATGATAAGTTTTCTTTTAAATATTCAAATTCAATCATGTCATTTATAATATGGTTCTCTTCAACATTATCTATAGATAGCATAGAAGATACTTTAACAAAAATTCTTGATGGTATCTTTTTTAATACTTTCTCATTAATTTTTGGAAGGGATGAGCACATTTCTAATAAATTTCTTATTAATATATCATCTCCTGATAATTCTATTTGGGAGTCCAAATTTTTTTGTAGTTCATCAAAATTAATCATATAAATCACTCCTAATTTTTATAATTTGATTTTTTTAGTTTATTTTCATAATAATAATTACATTTATGAAAATTCATACAATTATTAATTGTTTTATTAATAAAATCACAGCAAGGCATATTGAATCCTAATAGCTCATACAGTGAATCATCATAATGACCACAATTTATACATTTTACAAGATGGATTTCTTCGTCCAAAAGTCCTAAAGCATTTTCTTTAGAAATTATGATATTTCCATTTGTTCTACTAGATTTTAAATAAAGTAGTACAGCTGATTTTTTTTCAGCATTTTTTTTAAATATAGTTTTTCTAAATTTAATGTCTGTATTATTAGAGTGATTTACTTTAAATCCTAAATAGAATAGAATTTTTTTTACCCCAAAGATATTACCATCTTCCATAAGTATTTTTATGGTATTTTCTTTAGTAATGGTAATAATATCATTTGAATTGTCTGGTTTTGAATAAAATAAAGCAATTTCTTTTTCTATATTATTCTCTTTAATTTTTAATTTTTTTAATATAGTGTTTGCTTTAGCTGGATATCTTACTGGGAATCCTAAATTGAATAAAATTTTTTTTGTCTTAAAAATATTTTGTCTGTTAATCTCATTAAAGTTTTTAAATATCTCACCTAAATCTTTTCGATAGAGTGAAGATAATAATAAAGATTTTGATTTCATTAAAAAAACCTCCTTTTTATTTGTTATGCTGATAGTGACAGCTTATTTTTTTAGTGCTAGAAGATAGCTTTGATTTAATTCATATATAATATGGGGCATTTAGAAGTCTTTTTTGAAAATTTTTATAAGAAATAAAAAAACTGTTATTAAAATGATTTATAATCACTTAATAACAGTTTTAATTTTGAAAATTATTTTTTAATATCATAATTTAAATTCTTTTAATATAGAATGAACATCTAGTCTATATTCTTGAATAACTATTTCCTCTCTTGAAGTATATTTATAAAGTTAATACCATCAAAATTTATTGACTTTACATTACTTTATCTAAATAGATTTAAATTGATGTAAGATCTGAAAAAGAACTGCATTCTTGTAGCTTATAATAAAGCGTTTCAAGTGTTATTTTATCATTAAAATATATGTCTATGTTATTATCAAATACACATATTTTTGCTATAGTTCCATTATCATAATAAAATAATTTTACAGTAGTTATATCTATAACCATTTCCTCAAGATAGATTTTCCAATGCACTTTAAAATTATGTAATATACAATGTTCTTTTTTATCAATTATCTGATTGATGAATAAGGTATCTTTAAATTTAGATTCATGAGATTCATTGGTAGTTTCAACATTATTGAATGGTTCAGTATCAACTTCAATAGATTTATAAGGCTTGTTTTCATATAATTTGCTAATTGAATAAAATAATAAAGTTAATATAGAAATGTAAATTAGTTGTTTTGGTAAAACTAATAAAAAAAATAATAATGGTATTAATAGGTAAGTGCTTATACGTAATTTTTTAAGAATATTTACAATGTAAAGTATATTATATTTATTTAATTTTTTTGCTTTAATCAAGAAAATTCCCCCTTTATCGCTAACATGTATAGCTTATTTTTTATATGCATTAACTATGCTTAAATTTTTTATTACATATAATATGGTATAAAATTTAACTATTTTTGAAATAAATTTAAATTCTCTAATAAAAAATATGTTCCCTTAATGATAGTAGTTTTGTTTAAGCTATCTACCATAAAAGGAACATATTATCTGACTAATTATTTATTTTTATATATTAAGATAAAATTGTAATGAATTAAACACCTTTAGTATAAGAAGTATATGTTTCTCCTGATCTTACTAAATCATATGGAAATACAGCTCCTCCTCCATAATTTAAATTAACACCTGTTGTTGATTTATATGCTTTATAAACTAATTGAGAACAATAAAACGCATTTGTAAGTTCTGGTTGCTCAAATATCCAGTTATATGGAGAATTTCTCTTATTATATGCCCATGTTGCAGCAGTCTTATCTTGATTTGCTGTAGTACTTCCTACTCCTAAACCATAAATAGTATTATATCTATCACGCCAATTATTATTATATACTTTTACTCCACCATCAGAGAAAGATTCAACTGTAGTTTTAGCTGTATGAACTATTCCTGCATGACCTATAAGTTTTCCTGATGATCCATCTTTAGTAACAAGTATAGCACCTATTCTTGTTGGATATGTACCTGATGTTGCTTTAGTAAGATTTGGATCTTTATCTGTACTTTGTATTCCATTTTTATGCAATTCTTGGTCTATTTCTTTAAATCCATCTAATTGTTTCTGAATTATAGCTTCATCACTTTGACTTTCATTATGTTGGACTTCATTTGCGAATAATAACATGCTAGAATTGATAAGAATTAAGCCTAATACTAAAACACCTGAAACGTAATTTTTAATTTTCATAGTTCACATCTCCTTGTATTTATATATTTTAACCATTCAAAAGAACAGTTAATTATTAATAAAAAAAGATACAAAAGTCTTATTCTCATATTTTTTTAATTTAATAGATTTCTTCAATTTAAAATCACCTAAATTATAAATATAGATTTCTTCTCCATTAGAAGATAAAAATTCATCTTTATTTATACAGCTTGAAATATGCTCATTTTCAGTATCATATTGATTTATTTCTAAACTATCTATATTTAACCTAGCTACTCTATGTTGAGTTGTTTCACCTAAAGAACTGCTTTCAGTTATGTAAAGATAATTTTCATCAGCCAGTATCTGAGATAAGTTATCAAAGGGTAATTCAATGATTTTAGATGAATAGTCATCTAGATTAACTCTTATAATTTTATTTGAAAGCATATCATTACCATCTCTATTTTTTAATATATATAGGTTGTTATTTATAATTTTTGCACTTGTTGCATAACTTCCATCTGATATATCAATAGTTTTCTCGATACTTAAATTTTCTTTATTTATAACTGATAAAATTAATTTATAGGTGCTGGAAACTTCTTTAAAAGATATTAAATATACTTTTTCATTTTTTTCAACTAATACTATTCCTACACCTAGATTTTTAAATATTGTTGATTTTAATATTTCATTGGACTTTAAATTTGTTTTAGAAAGAAAAACTTCGTCTGGACTAGATGATCCTGAGTAGATATTTTTTTGATCAGATACAAAAAAAGTTGGATTATTACCTTTGGATGAGATTATAGTTTTAGGTTTTAATGTATCTTTGTTTATTTGGAGAACAAAGTCATTTGATTTATTGTTAGTTGCAGGTGCTGTATAGTAAATGTTTTCTTTGGTATCATCACCTGTTGTTTTGAATCCTGTTAATATTATTCCTCCATATTTTATTTTTTTATTACCTTTATAATTGCCTTCTGAATCATATAAAGAAATTACAGAGCTATTTTCCATAGAGGTATTAATAGTAGCATACTTATATTCCTCATCATCAGATTTTGAACAAGCAGTGATTATTATAATTAATAAAAATAGTAATATTAATTTTTTCATATATCCTCCTAACATTTGTATATATAAAAATAATTGTACTTAGATGTTAACAATAATTTTCTGAAAAGTCAATATTTTCGCATAACTGGTCGTTTAAAAGGTTAAAATGGGAGAATATGCAAGATAATATACTAAATTATTAATATAAAACATAAAAGGAACATATCAATTAATTTATTTTCAAAAAAATCTTTAAAATGAACCATATTTGTTAAGAGATAAAAAAATAGCTATTTATTAGTAAAAAAACACAAGTTGTAATTGTCAATAAAGAGAAAGGAGAAAAAGTATGGTTGAACAGTTAGAGATTTAGTAAAAATAATATAAAGGGTGATATTATGAAAAATAACAAAGAGAGCTTAAAGTTATTAAAAGAAAGCATAGAAAATGAAACAGGTGTTAAGTTGGATACTTTAGAAATAGGGGATATGCTTTTATCTGTAGATAAGGAAGAATGTGGACTATATGAGCTTTTTAAGATAGTACAAGTTGGTAAATTTTTATTTTTAATTGATTGTGATGGAAATGGAAATCTAATTAAATCTAGAAATGAAAAAAATACCTTGAATATAGACATAGAATCAGATAAAGAGTTTATTTTAAATAACCCTGACTATATGCAACTAAATATACTTAGAAAAAAGGCTTTTAGAGATTTAGCAAATGATTATTCATTTACTAAGTTTAGTAAAAAATAAAGAAGAAAAAATATATTTCCAAGAAGGTATGAGAGGAATGGATAGTATGATAACAAGAAAAATAGCACCAGCAGAACTAAAAGTAATGAAGTTTATCTGGGATTCAAATACTAAAATAGCATCAATTAATGCTACTAATGCTATGTATGAAAAATATGGATGGAAACAAACTACAACATTAACACTACTATCAAGATTAATTAAAAAAGGTTTTTTAAGCTCAGAAAAAATTGAAAGGTATACATATTATAAACCTACAGTTATAAAGAGTGAATATGCAAAATTTGAAACTAAAGAATTCATTGATAATGTCCATAATGGTTCTTTGGAAAGTCTATTAGATTCATTAATGACCTGTGAGCAATTAACAGATGAGGAAAGAAAGTACCTGAAAATTTGTATGGACAATTTAAAATAAAAAATCAAAAAAGCTATATTACTAGAAAATATTACTCTCATAGAATATAGCTTTTTTATTTAAAGTTTATAATATCAATTTTATAAAATAATTAATTTAGTATAAGGAAACTTCAGTAACTTCTATTAAAGATTCTGAAGGAAAATCAGGATGTATTATCTTTGGAATAAAACTGATCTGTAGATTTTCTTGGTTATTATAAAGATCACGAATACAAAAACCATTTTCTAATTCAGATAAAATTGAATTAGGGGTTTCTTCTGACCATTCAAAAATCCCAATACAAAAATCAATAGTTTCTCTTACCTCCTCAATAAATATATCATATGTATATATCTTACCAACCATATGTTTTAAGCTAGATATTATACTTGATACATTATATTGTCTTGTATTATAGTAATAAAGTAATGAATGAAGACGCTTTTTAATAGCATTTTTTAGTTCACATAATGATATTTGATGAGTTTTATACTTATTAAATAAATTGTGAAATAGCTCGAAATCATTATACATGCTTGTATCAAGATCTCTATCAGTAGGAGAAAGATATAGCTTTTTATTATCTATAAAAGCCCCAAATTTAAAAATTTCTTCGTTTAATGTGCAAGTTTCTATGTATCTATCTATGATTTTGTTGTAATATTTTATATTTATTTTTAAACTTTCAGCCATAAAAGTACCTCCTATAAATTTAAAAATCAAAATTTATGACATTGCCCAGACACCTTTTTCTTGCCTAATAAAAATATGATTTATTTGAAGTGTTTGTCTAACTTTTTCTCTCCAATATTTATTTGAATTACATTTTTTATGACCTTCGATTTCTTTATAGATATCTTCTAACTTTGCTACTTTTCCTAACTTCTCTATTACTGTAGCAACCAAGTCTTTCCAAGTTATGCTCATACTATTTCTTAAGTCACAAGTACCTTTTTGTACTATTGAAAAATCTAATGTATATGAATAATCCCTTCTAAGAACTATTGCTGTTTCATGAGCTATCCTTATGAAATTTTCTTTTTTATAAGATTTTGTATCACTAAGACAATTATTTTGTTCTTTTACAATTATTTGTTCCAAAGTTCCTATTTTATCCATATCTAGTAACATAGAATATAGTTTTCCTTGTTTTTTTATATCAGCTGTAAGAATTATGAGTCTACCACCTTTTTCTAATGATGCAAATTGCTTTGATAAACAATAATTTATTTTTTTCATAAATAGAGAATAGTCTTTAATGTGAGATAAATCATTTTTTAATGGAGTATTTCCATAAACATATCCACTATATTTAATAATAACAATAGGTAACAATCATCTTCAGCATTACCTGTTAAGAGTTGTTTTCCCCTGTTTCACACCGGACATGCGACTTTCATCGCATCCAGCGTTCCATCAATTTTATTTAATCAACAATTAGTTTTTTCCTAAATTTTATTGCGTTTTTGATTGCTTTATCTGAAAATCCATCTTGGCTTATATTTTCATGTATTAGCTTATTACATTTACTATGTGTAGATAATAGGTTTTGAACTTTGTTTATCTGTGATAAAGGAAGGTTTTTGCTTATATGGTGACAGTGAAAATTATCTCCATTTATTATAGGTTCTCCGCAAATTTTACATATTCCCTTATCTCTATTGAAAGCATACATTCTATTCATGAAATACTCATAATTATAGATTTCTTTGGACTTACCATACTTATTAAATTTAAGAATATCAGGAGCTTGTAAGATTTCTTCCATTCTTGCCAAAGGCAGTTGCTTACATGTTCTTTTGAAATGCAACTCCCTTCCTTTACTAGAAAATGGTGTTTCATCCTGATTCTTATTATAAATTTTCTGATATTTACAAAATGCTGGTGATGTTATACCTATGAATTGTTCATTGGGTAGTTTTATTGCTGGTATCCATGTTGAATAATTGGAATGCAATGCTATTAAATTATTTACTTCATGTGCAGGCTTAAAGATAACTCCTTTTCGCCTTAGTGAATTCATTGCAACTGTTGTTAATCTTCTATGGTATTTTGCTAAACTGAAATATACCATATTGGCTGCACTGTAATAATTTATAATACCTCTTATCTTACTGTTTATTTTGCTAATACGTACAATTAAATCTTCTTTATGCATTGATAGTCTTAATATTTTAATGTCTTGAATAATCTCTAGCATTTTATTATCAATTCTTTCTTGCTTTGGTTTTACAACTGGCTTATATCCTTTTCGCATTTTAGGCTCTTTAATTACTTTGTAGGTAAATCCAACAAAATGTATTGGTTTCTCTTTAATATTAGTTATTAGTGTTTTTTCATCTGATAGTTTTAGCTTTAAATTAGTCTCTAAGAATTTTGAAATTCTATATTTCCATTTTTCAGCATGTTCTTTACTATCAGTTAAGAGTATCCAATCATCTGCATATCTTATTAAATATGTAGGCTTAAGTTTTGAATATCTACGTAAAGATTGATATTGATTACGTTTACTAGAGTAGTTATTTTTAGTAGTTTTGTTTTCCCATTCCTTAGTAATCCATTTATCCATTTGATGTAAGTAGACATTTGCAAGAATAGGACTTATGATGCCACCTTGTGGTGCTCCTAGTTTATTTTTCTTACATTCATCCATTATTCCAGCTTTGAGCATTTCTTTGATAATCATTAGTACCCTTCTATCTCTTATACCCATGTGGTATAATTTTTTAAGTAATATTGTATGGTTAATATTATCAAAGAATTTACTTATATCTCCTTCAACTATCCAGTAGTAACCAACTCTATTAACTTGGTCTTTAATTCTTTCTAGAGCCATATGAGCATCTCGCCAAGGACGAAATCCATAAGAATGTTGGAAAAATTGAGCCTCGAGAATTGGTTCAATGATTAATCTTACACATTCCTGGATGACTCTATCTTTAATAGTTGGAATACCAAGTGGTCGTTTTTCTTGTTTTCCTGGTTTAGGAATCCATTTTCTTCTTACCATATCAGGTTTATAGTTTGTAAAACTATCTTGAATATCAGTTATAACTTTATAGTAATCTTTTTGCAAGTAATCTTTATCAATAACCTTTCGGTCAACTCCTGGAGTTTTAGAACCTTTATTTGCTTTAATATTATGGATAGCAGTCATTATGACCACTTCACTAGACATTATTTCTACTAGACCCTTAAACTTAGGTATTTCTTTAGCTTCAATGCATTTAGATGTTATTTTATACATTATATCTTGAATTTTCTTTAATTCTGTTTCATTTTCAGGTGCTTTGAATTTTTGAGCCATAAACATTCCTCCTTTCGGATTTTTGTTTAGGTTTTAGTCAGGTACGCACAACGGCTTCCTCAAAACTTACTAATTGATAAGTAATAAAATTGACTATGCCCCTTCGCCATGTAATAGGCTTTCCCCATCTCAGACTACTACGGGCTGCTGCCACCCAATTTCAATAGTCATTTCCTACTATTTAGATACATCACATTCTATTATGTTTAACATTATCTATCAGGCTTCTTTTGTTCCCTACAATCTAGCTTTGCATATTACCTTAGTGTCCGTGTCTACTCCGTCAGCCATTCATTTATCCTCTGTAGGTGGATTAAGAACTTATATCCTTTTTGGATATAAACAGTAACAAGGAGAACATAAGCCTTTACTGTGACTGAAATCCCTTTTGGGATTATAAATCTTCAGTTCGATTTACCCTACTTTACGAAGCGTGCCTCCCACGATTTTTCCTAGCTATCGAGCAGATAGCTCCAATACACATAGTAATTTTATAGCACCCCACATTACTAACTACCATCTCAGGTCGATTTTTATGTGACTTCACCGAGCTTCATACCAACTATTAATAGAAATGGTCAGCATGTCGGAGGATTAGGTTCTAGTGTACCTACATTTACACCATTCAGGTTTTTCACCTGCAATCTCAATTATAGAGTTCATGAACTTCTATTCTAAGAATTTCATGTCTGCTTTTAGTTCTTGTTTCCAAGAGTGTTGTGCAGAAACAAAACGCACATATCCCAATATGGTGGATGCCAAAATATAAGTTTATTTCGCTCCTTTATCTCATCTGTCATTAAATCAAATCCCATGTTTAAATCATAACAATTAGACTGAATTCCTAATGTATCTGCTACATCTTTAGTTGTATTACTTCCACACATATAATCACTAATACAATCAGAATTATAAACATTAAGTAAATCAACTATAAGTTTACCTGATGTATTTCCACGATAACTAGCATTTCCATAATCTCCTCTTTCTTTATAGCTTACTAAACTTCTCATATCTAAATACCTCCTTATAACTGACATATGCAGCTTATATTTTATTTACTGTAAATCAGCTTTATTTTTTAACTAATATGGGGCATTTAGAAGTATTTTTTGAAAAAAATTATTTTAGGAGGTTATTATATTCTGAAGTCACATTTGAAATGAGTTAATGTATTTTATAAAAATATTGAAGAAGAAAAACTGAATACTTGTTTATTTTTCTTCTTCAATATTTCTATTTAAATATCATTGATGAAATCACAATCTTTTAAAGACTTGATTAAACTTTCGATTGAATTAGAATGTATAGTACAAAGGAAATATTTAGTTTCAAATCTCAAGTAAGCCTTTTTTTTGATAAGTATATTGTAGTATGTAAGTCTCTTTATCTTTTTAGCTTCTAAAAACCCCCTATTAACTAACTTTGATAATAATGAAAGTGTTGTAGAGGCATTCCAGTTGTATTCATTTTCCATTGCACTTGTTATATTTTTAGAAGATATTTCATAATCTGTATCCCAAATAAATTTCATTATTTTTAATTCTGATTGTGGTATCTTTATTATTGTTATAGACATATAAAACCATATTCCTTTCATATAAACTACATATAAATTGAAGTTATCTAATTTTATAAACTTTGATATAGGAACTTTTATATTTTCTTTTTAGTAAAATGAATATAGTTCTTATGACATTTTCTAATATAATATTTGAGTATAACTATGTTTTTGATGTATAGAACCTTGTAAAAAGTAGAAGTTCCAGTAAATTTATTTGAATGTGATGGATAATTATTATTTTTCAACCAAATCATTTTCATGTATTTTGTCCAAAATCTAGGAAATATAAATCTTTTAATTCTTACCATATTTTTTGTATCTTCAAAAATAGTTAAGATAGGAGAAACCTTTATATTAGTCCTATTGATTTGTTTTAATAGAGATTCTTTTTTACAAGAAAAAAACAAATCTGGGCAAAATGCAGAAATATACACTGTAGAATCTCTAGTTGACAAAGTAATAATTTTTTCTATAAAAATTTCAAAATTGCCTCCTCCTGGACCTATAAAATGTAAAGCTTCTATATTATTATCAAGTGATACTTCTTTAAGCTTAGAAGCACATACATTTTCATTTACTAATTCCCCAACATTGTTCATATTAAAATCTATATACTCAATTTCAATTTTCTTTTTTATAATTTTTTTACCATCTTTTCCTTCGATTTTTATCATATTGAACTCCTTTTAAGCATGTAAAGACACAAAAAATATAAAATATATACTGTAAGTATATATTAACACAAAATGAGTAAAAAAGTCATGTGTATATTAGTAAATAAAATTAAGAATAATTGAAAATAAAAAAGATGTCTAAGTTTACTAAGACATCTTTTTATGACTAAATTTTTATTATTTTAAATTTCTATTTTTTTTAATTGACCTTATAATATCAATTAGAAGGTTTAATTCTTTACCATCTAAATCATTTATACTCTCATCTATGTTATCAGTGCTGATTTGGAATTTATTAAGTTCATTTTTCTCTTTTAAAATGTAATCAGATGAGACATTTAACACATCAATAAGCTTTATAAAAGTAAAAAGGCTAGGAGATTTTATTCCCTTTTCAATATTTGAAATATATCCTTTTGATAGACCTGTTAAGTTAGCAATATCTTCAAGAGTTAAATCTAGTTTTTTTCTCTGTTTTTTGAGCCTATTGCCAATTTCAATTAAAATTTTACTTTCAGTATCCATATTTATAGTTTCCTATATTCAATGATTTCTTGCAACAATTTAAGAATAGACTTTTGTTCTTTTAGTTCCAAACTGTCAACTAATTCATAACATTGAGAGGAGATAGTATCAATATGATCTTCATTTTGTATGATATTTTCAAATAAAACTTCAAGAGGCATTTCTAGTGCATTTGCAATTTTTAATATTGTGCGAAGTGATGCCTTTCTCTCACCTCTTTCAATTTGCCCAATGTATGTAGGAAATAAATCAATTTTTTTAGCTAATGCATCTTGACTATATCCTAATCTTCTCCTTTGATTTCTTATTCTTTTTCCAATTATAGATTCTATTTTATCTAATTCTAACATCTGCACCCTTCCTAATTAATTATATAAGTAGTTTATAATATTTTAAAATATTATATCTAAATAATATACTATAAGTGTCATTGCAATGTGCTAGTAGCGTGTTATTATAAAAATATATATACTATTTAGGCTGAATTAAAAAATATTCCTAATTAATAAATCTTATATAAATGTATAAAATAAACTACTATTATAGAATGAATGGCAGTAGTTTAGAAAAAACTGACAATTCATGTTTTATAAATTTCTATATTCGATAACATCTTTTAGAAGTTTAAGAATAGCTTTTTGTTCTTTTAATGTCAGACTATCAATTAACTCATAGCATTGAGAAGATATAGTATCAACATAGTTGTCATTTAATACAATATTTTCAAATAATATTTCAAAAGGCACCTCTAATGCACTTGCTATTTTTAACATAGTTTGAAGAGAGGCTCTTTTTTCGCCTCTTTCAATTTGTCCAATGTATGTAGTAACTAAATCTGATTTTTGTGCCAACACTTCTTGGCTATATCCTAGTTTTTTTCTATAATTTCTTATTCTTTTACCGAGTATAACTTCTATTTTATCCAATTCTAACATTTACATCCTTCCTGATTAAATTTTAATAATTGTTTATAAAATTTTATATTCTTCATTGAAGATGATTTATTTTAATGATATACTATACGTGTCAAAAAAATATACTAACAGTATTTTTAATATTAATATATATACTATTAATGCGTGGATGGGGTGCATGAAAAAGTGGAAGATATAGTTTATAAATTTAGTATCAGTGAAGAATTTGATAATTTCTTAAGCGAGTGTCAAAACAATAATTTAATAGAATTAAAAAGAAAAAATAAAGCACTTTTTAATTCATATTTTGAGCTTTTTAATTCCATATATAATAAACTATCATTAACTGAAAGAGAAAAATTTGATTTTTATAGAGATCAAAAAAATATCATTAATGGCATAGAATTTGATTTCCAATATAAAAAAGGATATAAAAATTTTATTAAATTGTATATGCTATCTAAATTTGAAAGCCTTGAAGATTTAAATAAATTCTCAAATATAGCAATTAAAAATTTTCGAGAAAAAAATTCTGAATACTTAGAGGCTGCTGAAGTTATTTCAAAGATAGATATAAATGATTTTCTATCACATATAGATAGAGATATATTAAATGAGTATATTAGATTAGATGATGAATTAAATAACTTAATAATAAAAGATTTATTTTTAAAAGGTCATATAGATTGTATGAATTTAGCTATAATGTTAGATGTACCTATTGATAAAAATAATGAGTATATAAAGTATTTTTTACTTAAGATAGAGTATTAGTGTTTTTATACTCTACCTTATATTATATTTTCATCTACTTACCATAACTTTTAAATTTTCTTAAATCATCAGGTAAATTTGGTTGATGATTAAACCAGGTGCATGTTGTATTAACTGACATAAGAGCTGTTACTAAAGATAATAAACTTAGACATTTAAGTATCTTTAATGAATATTTGTTCATTTTTATCCCTCCTTATTTGTATATTTCCTAAAATTAGCATTATATTTATCCAAAATAAAGCTGATAAACAAAATAAAGTATAGTCAGTTTTAGTTCTTGAAATGAAGCTTGCAACTACAATAAATAAAATTATTGTTGCTAATAACTTTGATATTTTACTATATCTTCTTTTTTCATCCAAGTTTAAAGGATTATTTTTATGTTCAAGAGGAGCTAAAAAAAATATACCAAAGTAATTTAATAGTGAAAATATAATAATTGGAATGTGATTTACTGTGCTTATATAATTTGAAGCATATATAGTAATTAATACAATTGATAAAAAAATAAATATACAGTTTTTGTGATTATTAGCATGATATCCACCAGAAAATTGCCTTACTGAGCAATAACATATTAAAAATAGCAATATATGAATAAATTTATGAAGTATAAGTGCTAAAGTTAATGCTAATATTATATTTATGAATGAAGCAATTATTACCTCGAAACCATAACTATAAATATTGTATTCTTTAATAGTAATTAGTTTGTTTTCAACTAATGCAGTTGTAATCTTTATAGCCATTTTTTTGAACATTATTTTCACCTACTTTTTTGATATATAAACAATATCATTTTATAACTGTAGTTTCAATAATTTAGCACAACTGGACAATATAAGGCTTAACTGGGCATAGGTATAGAAATTATCATAGTAAATCTACTTTTATTATGTTCAATTAAGCATGTTCCATCATATTTATTAATTGAATTTTTTATACTTTTTATTCCAAAACCATGTTTTAATGTATCAGTTTTGTCGGTTAAAATGTCATTGCCTTTAATTAAGATGTCATTTATTTTAGTATTTTCTGCTTTAATTATATAAAAATCGTTTATTACATTCCCCTTTAAAATAATTTCTTTAGGATCTAAAGTGATTTTATTGCAAGCCTCTATTGCATTATCTAATATGTTAGAAAATATATCGCATATATCTATATCTTTAATAAATTTACATTTGCTAAAATCTATTAATGCTATAAAGTTTATATTATATTTATCACAAAGATCTTTCTTATCGTTTAGTATAATATCCAATGTAACATTCCCTGTATGATATATATTATTATTTCTAATTGTTTTTTTTATATTATTTAAATAAGGTCTTATATCAATGTTGTTTTCATACATACCTTCTATACATGAAATATGATTTTTCATATCATGGCTTAACAACTCTATTTTAAGTTGTTTTGATTCAATGTTTTTGTAATATTCATTTTTCATGCTAGATATTTTCTCAATCATATTATTTTCCATGAGTAATTTATTATCTGTTTGTATTTTCTTTATGAGAGAAATCAATGAAATACTAGATAAGAATAATACTGTAGCAATTGTAAAAAGCTGGTTTTTGTCTATTAAAGTTCCTTCTGAATACTTAAAGATATATTTAAAAATTATGAAAAATAAAACTATATTTGTGAAAATAGGAATTGACATATAAGTTAATATTTTTCTGTTCACATCTGAGTCAATTTCAAAAAAGTATGATTTGTATAAATATAAAACAGTAATTAAAAGAACTTTACCAATTATAATTGACTCAATTCTATAAATATTATTTGTTAGTAGAATACTCATATCATTTATTAGATTTATCCAGATTGTAAAGCTCATACTTAAGGCATCTATACAAATCAATAACATCCAATATATGATTGAGATACAAATTGCCTTTATTAGTTTTATATTATATCCAAGTTTAGCTATTATTATGGTCGTAAATATAGATATTATAACTCTAGTATTTGGAAATATATCTAAGATGTATAGTGTATTTGCAAAAAAAATTACCAGAATGAACATAAATGTTATCCTGGAATTACTTTTACTCTCACTATTGTAATCTAATGTTTTTTTACACATAAACCACTCTATGCAAAAAGATATAAATATAAAAACTGTCCAGAAGAAGTTGTTTTTTATCATAATAATCCTCCTAAAAATAAAGTTATTTTATTTTTAAAATCTTTGACTTTATATTTACTTACTGGTATTTCTATTAATCTATTGTCATATTCCATAAATGCTGTATTTTTTTCGATTTTTACTACTTTTCTTAGATTTACTAAAAAACTATTATGGCATCTAAAAAATCCATAATCTTTAAGCTTATCTTCTAAACTGCTTAAACTAGTTGATAATACATGATTTCTTTTTTCTGTATGTATAATTACTGTTTTTTTCATTACTTCTATATAGATAATTTCACTTGTTTTAAGAAATAAACTTGAATTGTGTCCTACATGTTTTGATTCAATATGTATATTATTATTTCTAAATATGAAATCATTTATAAATGAATCTATATAGTTTTTAAAGATTCTATAATCAATAGGTTTTAATAAATACCTATAAGCTCTCACATCAAAAGCATCTAAAATATGATTTGTCATTGAAGTAATAAAAATAATATCTACTATCTTGTCAAAAGCTCTAATTGTCTTTGCTGCTTCCATGCCATTAATACCTTCCATTTTTATGTCTAAAATAAGTAAATCTAATTCATTAGGATAATTTTTAATAAGCTCTTCAGCTGAATAAAATAGATTTATATTATAATCTATTTCAATACCATTGATAATTTTATCAAGATATTTTTTTATTATATCCATGCAAGATTCTTCATCTTCACAAATGGCTATTGATAAAAACATAAATAATACTTCCCCCTATTCAAAAAGTTATCTAAAAGATAAAAAAGTATGCTTATAGCATATATATTATAACATGATTTTTATACAAATATCTGAAATCAAATATATTTTCAAAAAAAATCAAGAAATGCCCCATATTACTTATAAGAAAAAATAAGCTGATTTTCTAGTAATTATAAGTAAGCTGTATATGTCAGCAATAAGAAGGAGATGTTTAGATATGAATAATTATGAAAAAGATAAAAAATGAGAACTATTGTGTCTTAAGTAATAAAAAATAATTAATTATGAGAGGTTGATAAAATGGAAAGTAAAAAAATGAAAGAGTATGATTATTTTGATATGTTTGGAGTAGACATAGAAAACAAATTAAATAGTATGTTAGAACGTGTTGATTATGAAGATTTGGGAGAAATAACAGGAGGATTTTTTATAAAAAATGAAAAAATGTTTTTCTTTTATTATTATAAAATGAATCCACACAATTATATAAATCTAAATGAATTATTATATGATGTTATTATTATTTTTGATGATATTATCGAAGATGTTATAGAACAAGAAGAAGTAAGTGAATTTTCAGCAAGAGAAAAAATAAAGAATGATATTTGTACTGAAATATATCAAATGCTTAAAAGATATGTGAAAATTAAAGGTTATAAAGATAATTTTATAAAAGAACTAAAAAATTATCAAGGTAAGACTCTATACAAATTAGAAATAGATGATTTAGTTAAAGAGGCTTATTGGAGAAATTTTGAATGTGATTATGAAAATGAAATTGATGAAATTGATGAATATGATGTTCTTGAATATAATCTACAAAACAAATTTGAAGAATTTTTAAATAATATATATTTATCTATTAAAGTTTTAGAAAAAGGAGGAGAAGAAGAATTTTTATATACAATAACTGAAGTAGATGTTATTTATCGCAAAAACTTTTTTAAAATTATAGAAGAGGTAAAAGAACAGGAGTAATATATTTTATGTGATATTAATATAAACATTCCTAGTAGATATAATATTAATTATAATAAATTTTAAAAAACTTAATTATAGTTTTTGAACACTAAATTATAAAGACAAGATAATAAATTATAGTATCTTGTCTTTATTTATATCTTTCTTATTTCTAGATTTTAGTATCATATATCTTTCTAATATGCTTATTAATCCTAGGTAATAAAATCTATTAAATATAAATACTGATACTTGAATCTAATCATTTTGTAAGTCTCTATTTTCCACTTCTGTTTTTATAATAATAACTGTTAAACTATATTCTTATATTAATTTAAAAAAGGCTGTACACTTAATTTTAACATACAACCTCTATGTAGATATCTTCTAACACTTATTGCTTAATATGTGTGGCTTCTAATTATCTCTATTTTGCCATTTTCGTCTATCATTTCCGTCATTATATCTAAGTCGCAAGCTTCATTTGGGTCGTTGCAAGATACAGCCCAACTTTTTACTACTTGCTTTTGTCCTGTTCTTTTTGCCTCTTCAATTAATCTTGCTATTTCTTCCTGTTCTTTTTGCTTTCTATCTTCTTTTTGTTTCTCAATTTTTTCTTGCTTTTCAGCTAAAATTTGTTTTGCTTTTTCTGCTGCTTCCAATAAAGTTTTTTTAGTAATTTGGCAAGTATCTGCAAACTCGAAAGTTTTCCTTTTTTTAAATATTCCTCCTACCTCATATGCAACTTTATCTATTTCATCCATTAATTCTTTTAAATTAGTGCTTTGATTTATTTCTTTGTTGTTAATGTAAAAACGAGATGTTCCAATTACTAATTCAATAGTTTCATCTTCGCCTAAATTTTCCCAAACATTGTTATAATAGTCTCTTTCTATTTTATAAGCTTCTTTTAAAAATGCTTCTCTCATTTTTTCAAGTTCAGGTGGAGCTTTAATATAAAATTTCTTTTTTTTCATATTAAATAATTTTCCTGCTTGTTTAGCAACCTCATGCCCAAGTTCAATTACAAATTCCATGCAGTAATAAGTAAACTCAGCCCACCTTTCTCCTCTATCTTTTAATAAATTCCCATCTATCACCAATGTTTCGATTTCAAATTTTTTTCCCTTTAAGTTTTTTGATATTACAAGTTCGCAAATTCCTCTCGATGTTTCAAATTCATATCTCATTTCTTCATTCATTTTTTCACCTCATACAATTATTTTTTATTTTTACGAATTAGATTATTTTTATATAATTTTAAGTTTAGGTTCTTCTTAAACTTAATTCCTTTACTTATTTTATCATATTTACACCTCTTTTTTTATTTAGCTGTCTAATGCAACTTAGTTTTTTATTTGCTAAAATTAGCTTATTTTTTCTTATAAATAATATGGGGCATTTTCATATTTTTTTTGAGAAAATATTTTTATAATTAAGTAAATTAATTTTTCTAAGTTATCTTAACTTAATTATAACAATGCTTGTGAACTATATCTGTACCAAGTAAAATATTTTTTTAAAATATATAATAATTATTTAAAAACAGGGTAAAAAATAGGTAACTATTGTTTTGAGTTGCTAATAGTATTGAATAGCTGTATAATATCCTCATAAATTAGAATTTGTGGGGGGGAAGGAGAATGAGTAAAGAATATATAATACCAGCATGTTCAGGAATAAAAATTGATGTTAAGCAAGGACAAAATATTACAGTGATTGATATTGAAGGCGGTCAAGTGGTTGATTTTTTTGCAGAAGTGACAGGTAGTCCAAATGAATTTCTTTCAACTGGAGTGACGATTGATTGTAACGAGTCTTTGAAATTAAAAATTGGAGATATTATTTACACCAATCTATACCAACCTATGATGAAAGTCCTTTCTGATGATGTTGGAGAACATGATTTATTCCACCCATGTTGCCGACTAGAAATGTATGATTTCTTCTACCATAATGGCGAAGGACACCCAAACTGTTTCGACAATATCAATAACGCCCTTGAAGAACAGCGAGCCATTATTACACCTGTCAATTTATTTATGCACACGAAAATCAATACTAATGGTAGTATTTCAGTGGAAACGCCTATTTCTAAAGCCGGGGATAAAATCATAATAAAAGCATTGTTGGACATTACATTGGGAGTTGCCGCTTGTAGCGTATCTGAAAGCAAATGTAACAGCGGGAAATGTTCGTCTATTAAAATGATTATTGACTAAAGTAAATCCCAGCTTGTCTATAACTTCATATTAAATACCATAAGCAGTTAGTCTATATGATTGACTGTTTTTCTTATGCCATGAAAGGAGGAATTATATCATTTTACAAAAACAAAGGAAAGCGTATTAGACATTAATTTTATGAAAAAACATTAGCTATCTAGCTAATGTTTTTAGATTAATTGTTATTATAGATCTCTTTAATTTCATCTTCACTTAAATCAAAATCGTCAAATTTGCTTAATATATCATCTAATTTAAAACCATTTTTCTTTAGCATTACAATTAACTTATGATCTTTTCTTCTAGCTTCTTCTCTTTTACCTTTTTCAATACCTTTTTCGATACCCTCATTAAAAATTTCTTCCTTGAAGTTTCTACTTTTATTCATAATATATGCACCTCTTTTCAGATTTAATAAATATTCTTCATTTCTTCCTAGATCTTTTAACCTATCTAAAGCTTTCTTAATAATAAAGACAATACACTAAATTATAGTATATTGTCTTTATTTATATATTTGATATACATTTATTGTAAGATTAGACCTACAGTACTATTATATTCAAACTTATTGCTAGATTTTAGTATCATATATCCTTCTAATGGAGTTATTAATCCTAGATAATAAAATCTATTAAATATAAATCCTGATACTTGAATTGAATCATTTCGCAAGTCTCTATCTTCCTTATAAAAATCTTCTTCTAGAATTATTTTACAGCTTATTTCAGTAGATTTGAAAAGCTTAGATGCTTCTTTCTCATTATCAATAATATTTTTATAAGGTTCAAAATTAAATATTAGGTCTAAACCATCAAAATGAGTTTTATATATACCAAAAATATTCTTAATTTCTTTATCACAATTGCTAAAACTGTCTTCAAAATATTTTTTAACTATACCATTATCATAATAATAATCCAAAATATTTTTTCTAAGACTCATTGTAAAAATAGAATTAGTCTTTAAGGTATTATTTAAGATATCTTTAGTTGTATTCTTAAGTTTATTATCATAAAAGTTATCTTCACTAGGTAGAATATAAAAATTTCCATATTCATATTTATTATTTATATTACATTTACCCATCCTTTGTATTAAACAATCCATATGTGCTAAATCACTTATTACTATATTGAAATCTAAGTCTAATGATATTTCTTGAGTAGATATCAAAATATCCCCTTTTCCATTTAATATTTTACTATATTTATCTTTTTTATCTTTGAATTTAAATCTATTATGCAAAACATTTATATCTATACCATTATATTTATCTGATAAGTTTTCTTTTAAAAACTCATATGAACTATTAGCTGAATCAATAGTATTTTTTATTATTAGAATCCTTTGTTTCTTTTCTAAAGCTTCTTCAACTATTAACTTAATTTCTTCTTCCTTTATAAAAGAGACCTTTACATTTTTACCTTCACAAAGTTCTTCTTCCTTGTTGCTCTCAATAAAAACTATTTCTCCTTTAGCAGTAATGTTTTCATTACATTCTTCTTGAAAAATAATGCCCTTACTTATCATTTGATCTTTATACGGTTTTGGAAGTATAGTTGTCATTAAGTGAAAGTCAACGTTTAAATATTTACATGCAAATTGCATAAAATATATTAAAATCAAAAATATCTTTGGATGCAACAAATGTACCTCATCAACAGTTATAGATGAATTTTTAATAGCTGCAAATGTCATTTCATATCCTGGAAATTTAAACATACTAAGTAATAACTGGTCAATTGTTGCAATTATATATGGTTTACAAAAGTTTACACTTAAATCTATATCCTTTGATGTTACTACAAAATCTAGTTCTTTATTGTTTTCAGTATATGAATATAAGTTTATATCACCATCAATTAACCCAATACAATCATCATTTCTTCTATCTAAATTATTTTTATTCTTAAATATATTTTTTATGTAAAGACTTTCTAATGATAATTGATTTGAAACCAAAAATAATTTTCTTTTAAATCGTTTTCTATCATCAGCATACATTTTTACTGAGTTTGTAAAGTCAACAGTCAATACATTTTTTCCAGATAGCTCTCTCAGTCTTTTTTGTATAATATTAAATTCTACATTACTTTTTTCTAAATCAGAATGATTCTTACAGATATCAATTAAAATCATCTCATCAATTTCTTTATCTGTAAAATCATTATAGAATTTTATATCTTTATTTATACTTTGAGCTCTATGGTCTATTAAATTTAACATTCCTTTATAAAAAATATGTTTAGACCTTCTATCATTTAAAACCGAGTCATCTATTTGACCATTGTTATAATCACTTTCTATAACCATATTCTCGCTTACTTTGTCTAGATAATCATAATCTAACATATCTTCATTGAATTTAAATTCTATATCTAAAATGTATTTTATATAATTTTCTATATCTTCTAGATTGAAAGAATCTTTATTTTCTAAAATTCCACTCTCAATATACTTATAAATTTCTTCTTGCACTTTAGTAGTAGTTAATTTCATATAATCTATATAGTTTCCATGATGTAACATTATAGTTTTATATATGTATAACTTATCTTCTTCTGATAAATTCATTTTTTCCAATATTGATTGCAAAAATGCTCCAGAAAATACATTGTGTCTTGCTATCTTTTCTAAAGATTTTTTTTTATATTCTAATTTTTCTATTTCTTCTTTTGAAAAACTAGATGATATTTTATTATTAATCTCTATTTTTTGTTGAACAATTAAATTAATTTTTCCTAGATCATGCAAAGCACAGCATATCTTTAGTATTTCTATATCTTTATATGAATACAAATCTGGGTCTAATATAGATTCTAATACTTCAAATAAATCTTTAATATGTTCAACTAATGTTTGCTCTTTTTTATTGACATTTAAATTACATGGTCCAGCTAATAGTTCCTTTTTCATGTTAAACACCTATCCTTTAAAGTAGTTTATAATTTTTTTCTTTTGCAACTCTAATAGTCATCTATCTTTCGTACCTTCTTTAAAATTTCTTCTTATATTTTAATATCTTCATTTATCTAATACAAAATGAACACTCTTCTATACAATATCCTCCCTTAATACCTGGTTTACTTTTGATGTCAACTCCAGCCTTTCTTAGTTGACATATATATTCCTTTACTTTTCTCTCCAGTATACCTAGTTTTGTATATTTCACTAGAGTTTAAATTTTCATTTTTTCTTAGAAGTAATATAATTTTAATTACATTTTCTATTTTACTCATATAAATATACCACCTTTATTCAAGTTTAACATTTCTTGGTGAACTATTATTTTATGGAGTAAAATATAACTGCGAAACTATTACATTTAGATTTAAAGAAATAAAACATTAACTATTTAGTTAATGTTTTATTTTTATTAGTTTTGATTATATACTTTTTCGACCTCTGATTTATTTAAATCATCTATAATGTCACATATTTCATTTAAATTATAACCTTTATTTTTTAACTTTATGATAAAATTAAATTTCTCTTCTCTTTTCCCTTTTTCAATGCCTTCTTTAAAAATTTCTTCTTTGAAGTTTCTACTTTTATTCATAATATATGCACCTCGCTTTAAATTTAATAAATAGTCTTCATTGCTTCCTAGCTCTTTTAGCCTATCTAAAGCTTTCTTAACAACAGAATCATTCTTAGCTATAAACCTAACATCTAAATTAGAAGGATTACTAATTAATTTTCCCCACAACATGATTCTATTTACTATATTGTTATGTCTGTTAATTTTAGGAAGCTCTACAAAGTACAATGCCGTTTTTTCTGAATAAATATTTGGATGACCATCCATAGTTAGTCTCATACAATTTATATAATCATCTATTTGATTATATTTTACATGATTTAATATGTGTATTCCAATAGTTTTTCCAATTTCTTTGTATTCTTTACCTTCTTCTAATTTTCTACCATGCACACGACTAAGATAATATTCAGCTCTTTCTAAGTAATCGTCCTCAAAAGCTCTTTGCATCTCAATATTAATGTGATTATTTTCTTCATCTTCAGCCAAAATATCAAGTCTAGGTCTTTTCTCACCAACATAATTAATCGTTGGATCAGTTTCAACTCGGATTATTTTTTTTATTTGAGTAAAAGGTTTAATATTTCTATTAGCATGTGGAGCATCTTTGAGAATATCATTGATAAAGTTAATGAGTAAATCGTAATCATTATTTAAAGTAAATAATGATTTAAATACTTCGTCATATTCAGGCTTAGCGTAACCATCTTCTGTCACAACTTCGCCAACATTTTCACTAGTCAATATCTCTTCTGGAATTAAATTTTTGATTTTATGTAATTCCTCATTAGAAAAATCACCCTTACTGAGTATATCATTTAGTTTTTGAGTCCATTCTCTGTTTTTTTCTTCAATTCTAGTTCGCTTATATTCCTTTGATATTTTAGTAATTTTAGATTTTTCTTCTAATATCTGTTTCATTTTAACACCTCTTTTTTTTATTATACCAATTTTTTCTTAATTAATCTCTTTTTAATATAATTACCCCCCTCATTATTTAATTGACTAATGCAATTTAATTCTTTGTTTGCTTAAAATAGCTTATTTTTTATTTACATAAATAATATGGGGCAGATTTATTTTTTTTTTGAAAAATCTTTTAATATATTAGGACCTACTGCACTTTAATATAAATGTTTTTGAGGTATAAAAGTAATTGAATTATTTAAAATTGAAAAATGCAGGAAAGCAATTAGTCAGCATATATGACTAAACACTTTAAACAATAAGCTCTATATTACTAATAGATTAAAAGACGAGTAATTGGGAATATATTTATTAATATATTGGAGTTTAAAAGGTTAAGTAACGAAAAAGAAGGAGTAAAGGTAAGAAAAGCTGAATAAAGAAATGAATTCTTAAAGCAGGACTCATTTCCTTATATTGATAAACTATCATTTGTTTTAAGTATATTATTTTGTAGGCTCAAATCTCTTAATCCATCTATTTGACAAAGAATCTATATCAAATATAGGAGTTATATTTATCATAGCTAATGGAATGATTGTAAAAAAAACATTTCTCACTAAAAAAACTGTGTCATTTAAATCTTTTTTATAAAAAAAGCCATTAATATTTAAATAGATAAAGAGTATTACAAAAATTAAAATTAAATGGTATCTTAAAATATTGAAATTATATTCAATATTTTTTAATGCATAAAATTTTCTACTAAAAAAGATAAGCATTATTTTATTAATAAAGACACCAAAATATAAGTATGCAATTAATGAAAATGTAGGTATAAAGTATACTAATATTGATGATTTCATAAATTTATAATTTATTAAAATGAATAAACTTATAAATGAAATTAAAAATGTGTAAAAAGTTAATGTGATTAGTGTACACATAAAAGTAAATTTGTTTTTTAAAAAAAAACATAAAATAAAAAATACTATGCAGATAAAAATTATATTTAATAATAGCATAAAATTCTCCTTTATCAATTTCTTATTAAATTATACATTAAAAAACCTAATTCGAATCAGATTTATTAAAAAACTTTAAAAATAAAAAAGCAAAAAAATCAGCAATTTTTTTTTCATATTTTCTTGATATATATAGCAATGTAAATTTCTGTGATTATTTCGATTAATTATTACGAATTTATGTTGACTACAAATAACGGAGGAAAAAAATATGAAAAAAAGAAAGATTAAAACTAATGGGATGGGTAAACGTAAATTAAAATTAGTTTTAAAATATTGCGATGGAAAACAAAATTGTATTAACTTTAATTTAAAAGTAAACAAAATATTAATAATGAATCATAAAATACCTTATAAATTTCCGAGGTTTATAAATATTTTCTTAGGTAAAGTGATTGAAATTCTTATCTCCCATATATTAATGGATTTAGGAATCGAGCCTGAATTTAAATGGTTTGTAGCAAAAATATTAGCATATATTATAATTAAATTTATAAATTAGATAAATATAACAAAGCTAAAACTAATCAAATAAATAATAACTTAAAAAGCTACAGATTTTCTTATCCTGTAGCTTTTATTTTAATTTTAATCAAGTAACTCTCTATACAATACTAAATTAAGATATTTTATTTCTCTTTATATGTACAAATCATATATCTAACTCTATAATATTATCAGTGTCAATGTATTTTTTAAAGCTACATTGTCATTTATTTTCACATCTTCTTTGAATAAAACATAATTAATTTTTTTTGCAATGATTTATTAATACTTATATTATAATTACTGTTTTCTTTCAAACTTAGAATATGCTCCTGCTAATTTTTTTATTTCTCTTGAGTTGTATTTTCTTTGTATTTCCTTGATCTTTCTCACATGTTCATCCTTATTAAAATCATGTGATAATTGTTCCATTGCACATTTTTTTAAATATTTAGATGTATTTACATTAAGACCAACACGTCTGAAACCTTTTACAATATTATTATTAGCTTCTACTAACATTAGATCCATTGCATATCCTTCATTTTCTTCAAGTTCTTGAAATTCTTTACATTTAGATAAATGAATTGTAAATGGTATATCTGCATCTCCTATACCCATTGTATTTGTAAATACGAAGAAAATAATTTTGTCTAAAAAAGATACATCTATTCTTAAATTACCTTTTCGAAATTCCATTATTTCTTTTTCTGATAAATTGTCTAATTTAAATATAGCTCTAAATCCAGTTTCACTAAAAGTAATACTTAAACCATCTGGTACTTCTGCTTCTAATTTTTTACCAACTTCTATTTGAAACATATTGGTCTATCCCTCCAATTATTTATATTCTACATTATAAGTATAGCTTACTTAATGTCATTTTTCATTACTTTAGACAAATTTACTGAATATATGTTAAAGCTGCCAACTCTATCTATTAATGAACTTTAATGCCTTGTAAAGTGTATCAAATTTATCTTCGCCTTTTATCATAGTATATTTTTCTTTAGTTATAGAATTTATCTTCTCACATGCTCTTCCACCTACAACATATAAATTTTGTGTCATGCCTGGTTTGTAATCTCTTATATCACATACTAAATATTCTTCTTCTTTATAATTCCAACTAATGACTTCAGCTGATATTTTATCCACTTCTCCATCATAAACAATTGTGTATCTTATTATTTTATCATCCTTTTTACTATTTTTTATTTGATTTTTAAAATCTATCCATAGAGAAGGATTATCAAGTATATTACGAGGACAATATTTTTTCTTAGCATCATAATGCCTAATCACTTTGTCTGAACTTATATTTAAATCTTTCATTAACTTTTTAGTTAAATCTATTGCATTTTGTCTTGCTTTTGTATAATTTCCATCTTTATTTACACATATTTCTATGTTTATGCTATTGTAGTTTGTTACTCCTTGAATTAGTGCAGTACCATAGCTTTTACCAACTGCCCAAGCTCCATTTTTGTGGTCTAGTGTTTGATATATTACTTTATCATCAACATAATAATGAACACTTGCTTCTAAGTTACCATTATTAAGTGCTTGTGCATGTCTCTTAGCATCTGCTCCCTTGTCCTCATTGTCAGTCTCATGTATAACTATAAATTTGGGGCTATTTTTGTTTGGATAACACTTTTTATTTGTTAACATCTTTATTATATCTACCATTGCTTACTTTCCATCCTTAACATTCAATTCATCTGTTATTGTATCTAGTAAAACTACTATTTTTTCCTTTAATCTCTTAGGTACTGGTAATCCACATAAATACATATTTTTTAATATACTTACACTTTCATATAAAATGAATAAAATAGAGAAAAATTCAGATATTCCAAGGCGATTTAATTTTAGAAAGTTGATCCAGTCCTGTGGTAGCATAAATAAGAAGTTGAAATTTGTAAGAACATCAAGCACTGACAAAAAAAATACACATGCTATCATTGCTACTTTTCTAATTCCTCCATCTATTCCAAGACTTGAATTAAACTTATGATTTTTTATTGCATTTAAGCATCCCAATAACGTATCAAATGAAATGGTTAAAATAACTAATTTTATAAATATATTATCTACCAAAGAAAATACTGTCATGTTAATGATTCCTCCTGGTTTTATAGTAAGATAAATTTTTCCTACTATTATGGATATAAAAGGTGAACTACTATATATTAACTATAGTTCACCTTTTTATTCTCAAATCTCTATTTTAGATAGAAAACTTTATTTGATTAATCATTTTTTCTATATTCAAGTATAAAATCATATAGTTGATTTATTCACTAACTACTAATTCAGCTGTGTCAGGATCAAAATAATACTCCTCATCATCAATTGTAACTGAACCAGTTGTTGCAATATATTCCTCTGTGAAATAGTATTTTTTACCATCCAGATCTAACCAACCAGTATAGTTTATTGATTCTCCTTCAAAATTCTCATCTAAAGTATTTTGATGTGCAAAATATTTAAATCCATCTGGCGTATTAAATACTCCAATCTGCATAATACCATCTTCACTAAAGTAGAACATCTTATCTTCTATATTTAGATAACCATATTGCATAACACCATCTTCATTAAAATAGTAATGATTATCTTCAAATGTTATAAGACCTGTTCTCATTATGGCATTCTCATCAAAATAGTATTTTATATCATCAATTACATTAATACCTTTATATGCTTTTTTAGTTTCTGGATCGAAATAATATTTATCACTTTCATTTTCCATATCATATATCCATCCAGTCTCAATTGTATATGTTTCTCCAAAATAATATACATCTTCACCAACTCTAACTAAGCCACTATATTCAACTGCTTGTCCATAAATATTATCATTTACAGTATTAGCTGGAGCAAAGTATTTATATCCATCTGAAGTGTCAAACACTCCTATTTGAACTAGACCATTTTCACTTATATAGAAATAATTATCATCTATATTTTGCATTCCAGATTCTACTATTCCAGAATCAGAGAAATAAAATACTTTATCATTGATAGTGACAAATCCAATTTGCATAATTCCAGAATCATTAAAATAATATTTACCATCATTGATTATTGATATACCTATAGATGCCTCTGCTGTATTCTCATCAAAGTAATATTTTGAACCATCTTCTAAATCTTTCCATCCAACTATTGCTGTAAATGAATCATCAAAATAATAAATCTTATTGTTGAAATTAAGCATACCAGAATATGAAAGTGCTTCACCTTCTTCATTTCCTAAATCTTCATCATGATGAGCAAAATACTTAAATCCATCTGCTGTATTAAATACTCCTATTTGCATTTCTCCATTCTCAGCAAAGTAAAAATATTTTCCATCTATTTCAGTATATCCTGACTTCATCACACCAGAATCATCAAAATAGAATGTCTTATCATTTATATTAACAAATCCTTTTTGCATAATACCATCAGAGTTGAAATAGAATTTATCATCACCTATTTGATTTAGCCCTTTAAAAGCTCTACCTGTATCTGTGCTAAAATAGTACACTTCATCATCTAATGTTTGCCATTCTTCAGCTGCTCTATAATTATCTCCAAAATAATAAATATTTTCATCAATAATTAGTTTGCCAGTAAAATTAATTGCTTCACCTTCTAGATTTTCATCAAGTGTATCTGCTGGAGCAAAATATTTAAATCCATCTTCTGTACTAAATACACCTGTTTGTAACACTCCATTTTGGCTGAAATAGTAGTTTTTGCCATCAATTATTGTTTCTCCAACTGAAGCAGCTCCTCCATTATCTGGATTAAAGTAGTATTTATCATCACCTATAGTTGTAAATCCAGTTATCAAGTTCTTTATTGGTGGCTTGAAATAATATAATGAATCATTAATATATACTAATCCAGACACCATCATTCCAAAGTTATTAATATAAAATTTCTCATTGTATAAAGAAATCAGACCTAAATCATAATTAAGTAATCCTTCCACATAATATGAAGGGGTAAATGTTGAAATAATTTTATTTATAGATACATCTTGCTTATCACTAAAATTAAAAGATATCTTATCTGATATAGTATTACCTTTAAAAACATTAGTGAATCTTATTTTAACTTGTGATACCTTGTTCTCTTCATCAGTTGACATAAGAATAAAATCACTTCCATCATTACTCCATACATATCGTATAGATAAATCATTGATATTAATATTGATTTTTTCACTTATATAATTTGTATCTAATACAATCACTTCTGGATAAGTATTATTTGCTTCATATATAGGTGTTATGTTTATTTCATCTGTATATATATTTGGCGAAATTATAACTTTATTAACACAACTGTCTATTCCATAAAGGTATTTCTGAGAAAAATTAATGACAGTTGAAGAGATATCTCCAGAATCATCTAAATCGTAATTTGGTTCTACTATCATATTTTGTCTATTACCTACATATAGAGTATATTTAGTTTCTAACGTATTAAACTTAATGAAATATGGTTGTATATTATTATCTTTATCACAAATAAACTCAAATTGACCAATAGAAGTAGTAGCACTTATTATAAAATTAGTATCTAATATAAGCTTAGCATTAGATTTTAAGGATTTTATGAAAATACTTTTTATATTCATACTTTCTAAAAAGCTCATTAAAGAATCTGAAGTATTTGTACTACCTTTTTTATTCATAAATTTCAATATTTCAGCTACTCCATTTTCATCTAAATATACTCCATTTAATTTTATAGTATTTTTATCTTGTATAGTAAAAGAAAGAGAGATTTTTATATCATCTTTTAAATAATACCCTGTTAATATAATAACATCATCTTTAGTTATAGCTTTAACATCTTTCAAATCATTACTATAATATCCAAATGGAGGTTTACTATTGTCCATATAAACTTTAATTATGAGAACTACATCAGATAATTCAGATACAAATAAACCTTCTTTTGTAGAACAATTAATAAATCCATTTTCTTTTCCTTTATCATCCATAAAACTATAAGGTATATTTTTTTGTAATTCGCTGTTCAATCCTATATAATCTATTTTCTGTTGAACAGAATTTGAATTTGCCATCAATGTTTTTAGTTCACCAGAAATAAGAACTTTATATGATTTAGATAATAAATCAACTTCTATAACTGCATTTATTCCTTCTAAGATTGAGAATGTTAAAGATACAAATCCATTACCTCCATTTAATGTTCCAGAGAAATTAATTTCATGATTATCTAAAATAATTTTATTGTCTTCAATACTTAATTTAGATAAAATATTTTCTATTAAATCTCCTTTTTTAATTTTATCAGATTCTATAGTGACATCTCTTACAACATTGTCGACATCTATAACCCAAGTATCATTTTCATTTAATTCTATGTTTATATTCATATTATATTGAGAAAGAGATAATGCATAAGTTCCTCCCGAACCATAAAAAGAATATGATAATTTCTCTCTTATATATTCTGTAGTTATCACTGGGACTATAAAGCTTCTAGTATTACTGTCTAAACTTATTCTTACATTAGTATCTTCATATCTTGGTTTTAATGTTGTTATTAAAGCATCAGCTATAAAAGCGAAAAATCTCCAATAAAACTGGCCTTCATACTGGTCTCTTATACGGTCTAACAGTTTTGTACCATCATTTTCTAAGCCTCTTAAACCTGGTGTCCATCCTGTTTCCCAGCCAAACACTCTATTTGGAGCATTAGGTAATACCATTAAATCTTTTGACAAATCAAGTTCTTCTTTTTTAACTTCTAATACATCATATATAGATAAATGTGGTTCTCTATATGTTATTGATGGTGATGAAAAGAAGTGATCTATATCATTAGTTACAGTATGACCTGAACCACCTTCCATTCTCCATATTTCACATTTACCTAAAGTTATTGAATTGTTATTAAAGTCTATCTCAGATATTACTAAATCATCTTGTGGCATCATTATTTTATCATCTAATGAAGTAAATGCTCCTTCAGACTCAGCTAATGATATATGACTAAAATAATCTACAACTTTTGTTGCTTTATCTCTTAGGATAAGCTCATTGTTTACTAAACTTGGTATACCTACTGAAATTCCTGCTAAAGGAACTAAAAGTATACTAAATCCACTAGCTATTCCTAAAGATGAAGTAATTATTGCAGTTGTAGCTGCTGTTAAATTTACTGCCATTATACCTATCTTAGCTTCTATTTCTTGTCTTAATAATGGGTCACTTGTTTCACTTAGCTCTTTGATTGCTGCACCTAAACTTACACCATCTATGATAGTTGCAATTACAGGTAATCCTTCAGATAATGTAGGAAGTAAATCTATAGTTTCATCTAATGCAGTTGATACTAATTCAACAACTTTGGCTGCATCTGTAATGGTATTCAAACCAGTACTAAATAATTGAGCATAAACTTGAACTTTCATTGCTACACTTAAATTACTAAGAGATTCTTTAGAACTATTATATTCTATTAATGATTGTATAAAAAATGCAGCATTTAAAGTATTCACTTCATGTGTAGCATCTAAATTTACTTTTTTTACTAACTTACCATTTACAGTATCAAATATAGTACCTTTTATCTTAGAAATCTCTTCAGTTATATGATTAGCATATTCAGAGAATATTGCCTTTTCAGTTTCTACAAATATAGATTCTCCAGTTTCTTTATCAATAAATCTTATACTAAAGCCTTCATCAGTCTCCGATATATCCTCAAAAGATATAAAATGAGAATCTTCTAATTCATTCTGTTGTTTTAAGTCGTATAGTGCATCAGAAATAGATTCTATTAGTTTAAATTCATTCTTTATATAATTAATAGAGTCAGAAGTTAAGCTTTTAGCTTCTTCAATCCTTTCTTCTACCACTTGTGTCTCTATATTTGAAATAACATTTATCTCACATTCTGCTAACATTACTTTTTCTTCTAGTTCAATATCACTTGAATTAGACTTGTTTCTAATTTCTTGTAATAATGTAGATAATTCAGGTAAATTTTTAGATTTTACTATAATTTTATTTTCTTTAGGATTAAATGATATATATTCTTTTGATGAAATATCCTTTATAATACTTTCTTCTTTATTTATCCATTCACCAGAATGATCCAATAATTCTCTTCTTCCTTCACTATTTATTCTAACTTCATATTGATTTGCACTTACTATAATAGAGTCTTGACTTATAGATGGCATTAATTCTGATACTTTATCTTTAACTCTAAGTAATAATTTTCCAGGATAAGTCTCTTCTACATTTACAGAATAGCTAAACATGTTACATCCCAGTAAGTTTATTTCTATAGATTTAGGAGAAATATCTGCTTTAGCTAAATCTATTATTGTTTCTATTTCTGAAGATAATGAATCCACATCAAGACCTGCAAATATATCAGTATTAAACTCAGCTTTGCCATGACCAATAAGTGTCAATTTAATCTTAGGTCTATCAGAAATTCTATCAGGAATTCTATACTTATCAATTTCTTGTATTTCACTATCTGTAGGATTATAGTAATATGCTACTTCTGAATCTTCTATATTTTTTTGAAATAGTATACTGTCATAAGGATTTTTTGCAAATAAGTTACATGCTGCTTCATAGCTAATTTTATCTCCTTGTAATTGAACAATATAATGAACATATCCTCTTTCTGAACTCTTCGTTGATGAAGAGATCTTTTCTAAAAGATATTCTTTGTCAGTTACTGTATTTTGAGAAAAATCAAGATTATCATCTTCTCCAAGCGCACCTTCAAAATAATTTTTCTTGTATTCTTCAAATTGAATTTTAGCTCTTTCTTCATTAAATTGCCATAAACTACTTTTCTCTTGTTCTGTTGCTTGAGATATATTAACCTTAGGAAATTCAAAATTTCTTAACTCAGATGACAATATAGAAGAATCTATGCTCATCTCTTTAAATGTTAATAAATCTTTATAAGCTCCTGCATATATTGTAGGACCACTTAAAGTAATTGTAGTATTAGCTTCAGGATAAAATCCAACCCTTAAATAACTTCCGATTTTTGCTATAAAACTTATATTCTCTTCATTAGCTATAGCTCCCAAACTTTCACCAAAATTGTTCATTGTAGTATTAAAATCATTACCTTGACTAATAATTGGACCTAAAGTATCATTCAGTATCTTATATCTGTTTTGGATTTGTTTTATTAGTAAGTCACTACAATATGAGTCTTTTGCAGAAATTAGAGCTTGATTTATAATAGAACCTTTGGCAAATGCAATTTTTACTTCTAAAGGTGATACCTCTATATCTCCTAGTGGTAAAAATATTTCTGACTTATCAGACTTAGAAGCTAGAACAGATTCAAAGCTACTTTGAACTTCTTCATTCAATGTATCAAAATGTTTTGAAGTATATTCTGGTATATATTCTTTATATTTCATTATGGCTTCTAATTGTATTTCTTCCCAATCTACAGCTGTCTTTACTGAATCAGGCTTGTTTATATCTTTAAATAAATCGGGGTGTATTCCTGGTAACATATCAACATCTAGATAGACTCCACCAATATTTTTCAATATAGCGACTCTTAATATATCAGATGCACCAGCAAGATTCCATCTTTCTACTAGCTCTTGTTCATATAAATTGAATACTTCTCCAGTTTTAAATTCTTCAAAGTCTCTAACATCATTTCCACTATTTTCTGTGACTTTGTTTAATGACTCTTCAATATAAGCATTAAGTTCATCTATATCTTTTGAATACTCATCTGAAAGATATGATTTCACAATATCATCAATTATAAGGTCAGGATTTTCTTCTTTCTGAGCCTTATAGTAATTTATGAAATTTTGCTGTTTATCATAGATTATTTGCATACGCTTTCTGAAAAATGCAGTGTGGTTAAATTCAGGATCATTTAAATTTTCTCTAAATGATTCAAGAGTGTCATTTGATGCGGATTCTATTATAGTTTTTTTCAATGTATTTATCAAAAATGCATTACTATCATAAAATACATTAACATTATAGTCACTATTTACATCTTTCCACTGGTTTATATAATTAATAGCAGTATCATTTATTTGCCCTCCAATCCATATAAAATGTAAATTTTTCTCGACTGGAGTTAAATTGCTATTTTTTAATTCTAATATCTCTGTAACTAAGTACTCTTTAAATTTTTTTAAGGCTTTATTTCGACCAGATTTTTTATATGTATCTATATAGGTATCTGTTAAACTGTTTATATCTTTTAATTTTAGATACTTTTCAACTATAGTATTTTCTGACATATTATGATATTCTTCTAATGCATCTAATATTGCTACATATTCATCTTCCTGAACACGAAATCTCACATTTGCCATTTTTTCTAATTGCTTTCTGTTAACTAAGCTCATAAAAACTTCTCCTTTACTATTTATTTTTATTGGATTATTCTACCTATAAACTATAAAATTTTATTATATATCCTCCTTTCTAATTGAAGAATAGATTAATCTTAATTTAAGTTTTCATATATATTCACTTCCTAACATTTTAAATTGAAGATATTAAATTGATTAATTTGATCTTCTATTGAATAAGGATATTATTTTAGACAAATGTGTAAACATTTTTGTAAGTATAATATAAAAAATTAAGATATTCTTGAATTAAATTATCAGTTTTAAATTAATTTTAATTTTAAAATCTTATTTCAATGAGCAAGCATTATTTTAAATACATTAGTTATAAATTAAAATAATCTTCATAGTCCTTTTTTATTTTTTTAAAGGCTCTATTTTTAGCTTTATTGACAGCTTGCCTTGATATTTTTAATTTTATTGATATTTCTATGTCAGAATATCCTTCTAAATATTTATAAAAAATAACTTTTCTCTGAATACCAGATAGTTCGTTAAAAATATATTCCTGAAAACAAATATCTTCTTCAAATATATACTCATTTGGATAATTATTTCTTAAATTCAGCATATTTTCATTAAGTTCTAAGAACTGAAGTTTTGATCTAGATTGTTTTTTAGACAACTGAAACATCTTATTTAATAAAGATTTATGAATATATTTAACTATAATAGCATCATTTTGTTTTGTGAAGTTATTTAAATTAATACTTTTTATTAACTCAATAAAAAATATTATTAAGTCTGTTTCTCCCTCTTCATAATATAAAAATTTACTAAGTTTTTTTATTAATGGTTTAAATGTAATTAGAAGTTCTTGTAAATTTTCTGCTGAATTACTTCTTGATAAAATAATTAATTCATAAAAAGACTTTTGCATAAAATCATCCCCTTTTATATGTATAATGATATTTTTTTTTGGGATTTGACAACATTTATGCATAAATAAATTATATAGTTGCAATAGTTTCTAGAATATATATAATTTAAAAATTGACTTAATTAACAAATTTAGAAATGTATTTTAATAAATTAAGTGAATAAAGAAAAAAAATATTTTATTTGTAAACTACAAAAATAAAATATTTTATTGATGTAGTTTGCAAAACGTTATATTATATATATATATTTATATATTTTTCTTTTTTTTGAATATTCGAAAATTTTATTGTAATAGGAGGAATATGAATGGATATATTATTGTTTGATAACGATGTAAATTTTGGAAGAAAGTTAAAAGACTGTATAAATAACATACTAATTAAAGAGGGATTTGATAATGATATTGTAAAACTATATCATAATGTAGATTTATTGTTAAAGGATATTGATGCAAAAAATAAAGTAAGGATATTTTTTATTGGAGTTGATTTTGAATATAACTTAAATAAATATATGTGTGATGGACTATGGTTGGCCCAAGAAATTAGAAGAAATGACTATTTAAGTCCTATTATATTTATTTCAAATTATGTTGAAATAAGTATGAGTATTTTTTATTATAGGCTTGAAGCTATGGATTTTATATCTAAATACGATATGGATATTGCTGAAGGCAGAATAAGAGCTTGTATTAAAACCTCTCATGAAAGATATTTAAAGGAAATAAATTATCCAGAAAATTTTTTTGTTATTTATAGAAAATTTGAGCTTTGGAGAATCCCATTTAGCGATATAATTTATTTTGAAACATGTACTGCCCCTCATAAAATAAAATTAGTAACTGAAGAACAAGAAATCGAATTATACAGAAGTTTAAAATCTATAGTAGATTTAGATGAATGTCTATTTCGTATACATAAATCATTTATAGTTAATAGAGAGCATATAATTTCTCTAAATGTAAAAGGAAAATTTGTAAAAATGAGTAATGGAGATAAATGTCCTATATCTGATAGATCTCTACAATCTGTAAAAAAACAACTTAGAATGAAAGAAGTATCAGTTTAAGATATAAAAAGGTGTAAAATAATACGTTATTTTATACCTTTTTTAATATGCTATTTTACATAAATTATTATATTATTTCCTAAAAACCCGTTTTCAAAGCAGAAAAATTATTTTTTTATATTTTAAACAATTTCTTTGTGTCGAATAAACTATTTAATGACCACTAAAATATTGATTTTGAAATCTAACTAATATTTTTATATTTAGATTATATAATTAAATTAATAAATATTTAAAATAATGTGAGGAGGTATTTTAAATGAAAAAGATTAGAAGTTATATTTCTAAAATATTAGTACTAAGTCTTATTTTAACAAGTCTCTTATTCAGTGGAGGAACTTATGCTGAAAATTTAGTAGAATATTCACCTCAAAAAATAACTACCACTGCTTATAAGGCAGGAATAGAAAGACCAGAAGATTTTTTTAAAGATAAGGAAAAAGCTAAAGAATGGGAAAGAAAAGAAGCTGAAAGGGTTGAAAAGGGTCTTGAAAAAGTAGAGAAAGAAGCTTTAGCAGAATATAAGAAAAATGCATCAGAAATAAGTAAGTATTCTAGAGAAAGAAATTATTTTTATGACTATGAAATAAAAGAGAATCCTTTTGAAAAAGATTATAAGGATCTTAAAAGTGCGATATCAAAAAACAAGCTAGATAAACCTATGTATGTTTACTATTTTGAATCTGCTGATAGATTTGCTTTTAAGGGCGAAATTAGAGGAAATACAGAAAATGAAATCAGTTTAGAGAAATTTAATGAATTTAAAGATACTGTTCAAGACAGATTATTTAAACAAGACGGATTTAAAGATATATCTTTATATGAACCAGGCAATCAAGACAGTAAACCTACACCATTACTTGTACATTTAAAATTACCTAAAGGAACTGGGATGTTACCATATCAACAAAGTAATGAATCTGTAAGTACACTAATAGAACAAGGATATAGTGTTAAAGTTGATAAAACAGTTCGTATAGTTATAGGCGGAAAACAATATATAAAAGTTGAGGCATCTTTAGTAAGTAGCCTTGATTTTAAAGAAGATGTAGCCAAAGGAGATTCTTGGGGAAAAGAAAATTATAATGACTGGAGTAATAAATTGACTCCTGAACAACTTGCTGATATAAATGGTTATATGCGTGGAGACTATGTCGCTATCAATAAATATCTGTTAGAAAATGGGCCAACAAATAATCCTGACCCAAAATTAGATTCTCAAATAAATAATATAGAAAATGCATTAAAAAGTAAGCCTATTCCATCAAATTTAACTGTATATAGAAGAGCTGGAGCTCCTGAATTCGGTTTAGAAATTTCATCACCAGGATACAATTTTAATATAGAAGCAAATGTAAATGCATTTAAGGAAAAATGGGAAGGACAAACATTAACATATCAAAATTTTGTAAGTACTAGTATAGGCAGTGCAAACATGAGTGCATTTGCTCCTAGAAAAATAGTACTACGTATAAGTATACCTAAAGGTTCTCCTGGTGCTTACTTATCAGCTATACCTGGCTATGGTGGAGAATATGAGGTTTTATTAAACCATGGTAGTAAGTTTAAGATTAATAAAGTTGATACTTATAAAGATAAAACTACAACAAAATTAATTGTTGATGCAACATTATTAAATTAACAATTAATTTAATAATATTTCTAATATAAGGGGGAGAAAAAATGAAGGTACAAATGAAAAATAAAAAATTACTGAGTTTTTTAACACTTACAGCTATCGTTAGTCAAGCTCTAGCATATCCTGTATATGCACAAACTAATAATAATTATCACTCTACTAAGAAAAGAGAAGTTGTAAGTGAAGATACACTCCCAAGTAATGGATTAATGGGATATTATTTCACAGATGAACATTTTAAAGATCTAGAATTAATGGCTCCAATAAAAGATGGTAATTTGAAATTTGAAGAAAAGAAGGTAGATAAGCTTTTAGATAAAGATGTATCAGATGTAAAATCTATACGCTGGACAGGAAGAATAATTCCATCAATGGATGGAGAATATACACTGTCTACTGATAGAGAAGATATCTTGATGCAGATAGATGCTAAAGGTGATGTTGCAAACACAATTAAAGCTAAAATGGAAAAGGGTAAGGAATATAAAATTAGAATAGAATTGCAAGACAACAATCTAGGAACTATAGATAATCTATCGTCACCTAAACTTTATTGGGAATCAAATGGTAACAAAACCATTATACCAGAAGAAAATTTATTTTTAAGAGATTACTCAAAAATAGAGAAAAATGATCCATTTATTCCAAATAATAATTTCTTTGATCCAAATTTGATGTCTGATTGGGAAGATGAAGACTTAGATACAGATAATGATAATATACCAGATGCATATGAAAGAAATGGATATACTATAAAAGACTTAATTGCAGTAAAATGGGAAGATAGTTTTGCAGAACAAGGATATAAAAAATATGTATCAAACTACTTAGAGCCAAATACTGCTGGAGACCCATATACAGATTATGAAAAGGCATCTGGCACATTTGATAAAGCGATAAGTAAAGAAGCAAGAGATCCACTAGTTGCAGCTTATCCAGTAGTTGGAGTTGGTATGGAAAAATTAATATTGTCTACAAATGAGCATGCATCTTCTGATGTTGGTAAAACAGTTTCTAGAGCTACTACAAACAGTAAAACTGATGCAAATACAGTAGGCGTATCTGTTACTGCTGGATATCAAAATGGTTTCACAGGAAGTGTAACAGCAAACTATTCTCATACAACAGATAATTCAACAGCTGTACAAGATAGTAATGGGGAATCTTGGAATACAGGTTTACAAATAAGCAAAAGTGAATCAGCATATATAAATGCTAATGTTAGATACTATAACACAGGTACTGCACCTATGTATAAAGTAACACCAACAACAAACTTAGTGTTAGATGGAGATACACTATCAACTATTAAAGCACAAGAAAATCAAATTGGTAACAATTTATCTCCTAATGACACATATCCTAAAAAAGGGGTATCTCCTTTAGCACTTAATACAATGGACCAGTTCAGTTCTAGATTAATACCATTAAATTATGAACAAATGAAAAAATTAGATTCTGGGAAACAAATTAAACTAGAAACAACGCAAGTAAGTGGAAACTTTGGTACAAAAAACAGTCAAGGACAAATAGTAACAGAAGGAAATAGTTGGTCAGACTATATAAGTCAAGTTGATAGCATATCTGCATCTTTTATACTAGATATAGGAAATGAAACTTATGAGAGACGTGTTGCTGCTAAAGATTCATATGAGCCAGAAGATAAAACTCCAGAACTTACAATTGGTCAAGCAATTGAAAAAGCATTTGGTGCTACTCAAAAAGATGGTTTATTATATTTTAATGGGACACCAATAGATGAAAGTTGTGTTGAACTTGTATTTGATAATTATACAGCTGATACAATTAAAGAGAGATTAAAATCTTTAGATGATAAAAAAATATATAATGTTAAACTTGAGAGAGGTATGAATATACTTATAAAAACACCAACATACTTTACTAATTTTGATGATTATAACAATTATCCTAGTGAATGGAGCAATATTAATACTATAAATAAAGAAGGCTTACGAGGGGCAGCAAATAAACTCAATGGACAGACTAAGATTACAATACCAATGTCTAAATTAAAACCTTATAAGCGTTATGTTTTTAGTGGATATTCAAAAGATCCTTCAGTATCTAATTCAATATCTGTAAATATAAAAGCAAAGGAAGATAAAACAGATTATTTAGTACCAGAAAAGAATTATACAAAGTTTAGTTATGAATTTGAAACAACTGGAAAAGATTCTTCTGATATAGAAATAACTTTAAATGGTAGTGGAGCAATATTTTTAGATAATTTATCTATTACAGAATTAAATAGTACACCTGAAGTACTTAAAGAGCCAGAGATTAAAGTCCCAACTGATCAAGAAATAATAGATGCACATAAAACATACTATGCAGACTTTGAATGGAATATGAGTACTGGTCAATCTTATTTTAAAGGATATTACTTTAAGCCTACTGATACTAATAAAGATGTACTTAATTATATTAATAAATACCATGTATATGCGACTCTTGAAGATTCTACAGGAAATGGAGTGTACAAAGACATAGGTACTAGAGAAAAAGAAATGCGTAATTATGGAGGAGATGAAAATCAACCTAAAACTAATTATATAAACTTTAAAACTTATGATACAGATTTAGCAAATGTATTAACATATAAGCCAATGAAAATATATGCTGTTACACCTGATAATAGAGAAGTACTCGTTTATGAATATCATAAATAAATATAATTCTCAACCTATTAAACTAATTTAAATAAGGTTATAAGATATAAAAAATTTAAAATATATGAAGTTACTTTAGATAATAGAGAGATACTAGTACTTAGTATTAACTAGTATAAAATAAAGCCACTTCAAACTCCCTAAAATACAATATATAATTTATACCATAAGAAAATTATATTTTTCAACGATTTTCTTATGGTATTTTTTTATTAATTTTAAATATTAGTAAATTTTAAAATTAATTTTATGAAAATGACTCTCTATCTTCCATTTATAGCTCTTTGTAAATCTTCCCCTTATGATTCATCCTTATATAATTTGCTTGCAATTTTATCTGAAGCTTCTCTATCCATTTCATCAAGTACATGAGAATATATATTCAGAGTGGTATTAACATTTGAATGGCCAACTCTTTCTGAAATAACTTTTATAGGTATATGTGAGTTCATAAGTAACGTAACATGTGAATGTCTTAAATCATGAAACCTAATATGAGGAAGTTGCTCATATTCCAGGAATCTTCTAAATCTATGACTTATAACACTTTCATCTATAGGAGAGCCCTTCTTATTAATAAATAATAGATTATATTTATTTTCTATATCAATATTCAGTAGCTCTCTTTCTTGCTCCAATTTATGTTTTAATATGAGATTCATTATTTCATCTGGAGCCGATATCTTTCTGATTGAACTCTCAGTTTTGGTATCCTTCAGTATGACTTCTCCATTAACTTTTGCAGTGATTTTCTCTATTGAAATTATTTTTCTCTCAAAGTCTATATTTTCCCATGAAAGACCTAATATTTCAGATATCCTCATACCAAGACCAACACCTAAATTTATATGAAGCTCTAAAGCGGTATTTTTACAGGCTTCTAATAATCTTATTATTTGTTCTTCATCATAAATTTCATTTTTAAATTTCTTTGATTTAACTATATCTATTCCTTTAGTTGGATTTTTATCAATTATTCTTAAGTCAAAAGCATTTTCAAATGCAAGTTTCATTATATTAATGTGTATTTTTAAGGTTTTAGAACTTAGAGTATCTGACAAGGTGTTTATATAATTTTGTATATGTATTGTATCAATATCTTGAACTCTCATTTTACCAAGATATTTTATTATATATTTATTACATATATTGATATATTTACTATAGGTAGTTATGGACCATTTAGATTTATATTCTTCTATAAATGTTTTTAAAAAATTCTCAAATAAAATATTATTTGGGATTAGTATGTTATTTTTATACATACTATCTTTTACTTCGGCCAATCTTTTATTAGCTTCTCTTTTTTTAGTAAAAGAACCCATGTTCTTTTGTTTTTTCTTACCAGTAAGTTCATCTTTATATTCTAAGTAGACTATGTACTTTTTATTTACAATTCTTATGAACCCAGTCATAGAAAACCACCTTTCTTAAAAAGCTTTATATGTTAATTATACCATTAAAAAATAAATAAAAGTGTGATTTTGCTGAATTATAACTGAAAATTATAAGAATATTAATTATATATCCTTGTAATATAAATAGTTATAAAAAAATATCATAGAATTAATAATTCTATGATATTAGTTATTATTTTAATAATTAAATATAAATTTCGATTTTAAGGCATTATAATTTGCCATAGGATAAATTATAAAGCGATAAAAAATATTCGTTTCTAAATGGCTATTAGAAGGTCATTATTTTTTATAGTGACTAATATTAAATTTTGTATAGAATATTCTTAATTATTCGTGTACTATTATCTTAATAGATAAGATTTTTATTAATATAATTATTTTTATTTTACAGTATTAAAATGCAATATACTTTAGGGGGATTTATTATGCAGAAAATACCAGATGCAGAATTAAAAGTAATGAAATTTATTTGGGAGAAAAATGATAATGTGATTTCTAAAGAGGTTATTGAAGCAATGCAAAATGAATATGATTGGAAGCAGACAACTACGCTAACACTTCTATCAAAGCTTGTTAAAAGAAAATTTTTATCAGCTGAAAAAATTGATAGATATACACATTATAAAATTATAATTGAATATAGAGAATACTTAAACTATGTAACAAAAGATTTTGTAAGTAACTTGCATAATAATTCAGTAGGAAGTCTATTTCTTTCATTATATGAAGATAATATCTTAAAAAAAGAAGAATTTGAGCATCTTATAGAAATAGCGAATGATTTGGAGAAATAAATGAATGTTTTATTTGAAAATTTATTAAAGACAACATTAATAAGTAGTTTAGGTATTTGTATATTGATAATTCTCAAAACATGTATATTTAAAATATTTAGTAAAAAGTTTAATTATTATATTTGGCTAATTATTCTTTTTAGAATGTTACTTTTTCCTGTTTCTTGTTCAATTGAATTTAAAACAAAAACAAAAGAAAGTTATACTCTAATTGATAATATAACTAATTTTAATAATAATCATCCAAACAAAAACCTTACACTTTTATTTATATGTATATGGATAATTGGAGTTATATTTTATTTAGCTCGTCTATTAATTAAATATGTAAAATTTAAGAATCTTATTGTTGATACTTCTTTCGAGGTTGAAGATGAAAATATAAATAGTACTTACAGAGAGTTATTATCTGAATTAAATATAAAAAACAATATTCCTCTAAGGTATACAGATGAATTAGCCAGTCCAGCAGGTGTAGGATTATTTAAACCATATATATTTTTATTGGACCTTCCATATGATGGAGAAAATATTTATTGGATTTTAAAACATGAGTTAACACATTTTAAACATAGAGATATCTTGATAAAATTTATAGTAGTCTTTGTAAAAGCTATTTATTAGTTCAATCCTTTTGTTTATATTATGAGCAAGAAAATTGATTCTGATTGTGAACTATGTTGTGATGAAAGTGTTATTAATGAATGTTCATCTAAACAGAAAAAAGAATATGCACTAACTATTTTACGTGCAATTGAGCTAAATAATCTCAATAAAATGGGTATGTTGGCAACAGAGTTTACAAAAACAAATTTAGAGATAAGAATAAAAAGTATTGGAAAAAGAAGAGGTAAACGTGGAATAATCCTTGCTATTCTAATATTTATAGGTTCATGTTTTTCTTTTATTGATGTGAATGCACAAGCACCACTAAAAAAGAAAAGTTTATCTGAAAATAAAACTGTTGTACCAAGTACTGGATTTAGTTTTGAAACTACAGATTATACATATGCGACAGCTCCAGAACATGTAAGAAAACTTTATGAAGAAAAATGTAAAAAAATAGGTGAAGTTCCTAGAGATACTGATAAAATAGAGATATATAATACAGACAATACAATAGAATAATATTCTATATAAACGTTTTTATTAATGTTTTATTTTTAATTATTACTATGATATAATCAGATATATTTATAAAAATTTCACACTGACTGAGTAAAGGTATGTGCTATACATACCTTTTTATTATTAAGGGATATAATACATATTAAATTTAATTTTAAGGCAAGTCTGAAAAGAAATCTTTATACTCTGCATTGAATATATATTTAAGTGCAATTAACACACTTAGCCGAATGCCATATGTACCTGTCTCCATTTGAGCATATGCTGCTCTAGAAATATTGCACCCCATTATTTGTAACTTTGAAGATACTTGCTCTTGTGACAAGCCTGTTTTTTTACGTAACCTTTTTAATGCATTTCCTATAGTATAATTATTTTCTTGATAAAGCCACTGTGACATGGTCTATCCTCCTTAAGTATTTGTAACCGTAGAATTACATATTTTACTTGATATTAGCATAAATATTAGCTATAATTGTAATTGTAGAATTACAATAGGAGGTGTATATACTTGAATAAAAAAAATATAGAGTTATCACAATGGTCAATAGAATATCCACATGAATGGGAAATTGTATGTGGCACTAGAGAAACAGGACCTCAAAATAATTACAAAATTATGTTACTACTTGAAAAAGCTGGTTTTCAAGAGTTAAGTTACATGATTTCGTGTAGACTAAATTGCCTTCTTAATGATGAGAATAAAATAGACATAGAATAAATATTACTTAGGCTTACTTAACTTAAGGCAAGTCTGAAAAAAAATCCCCATATTCTGCATCAAATATCTGTTTAAGTGCAACTAACACACTTATCCGAATACCATATGTACCTTTTTCCATCTGAGCATATGCTGCTCTAGAAACATTGTACCCCATTGTTTGTAATTTTGAGGACACCTGTTCTTGTGATAAACCCATTCTTTTACGCAATCTTTTTAATGCACTTCCTATATTATAATTGTCGTCTTGATAAAACCATTGATGCATAGTCTATCCTCCTTTTAAATTTTGTAATTGTAGAGTTACTCTTTTTGAGTTTAACAGAAAAACAGATTATAATTGTAATTGTAGAATTACAATTATATATATATATAAATAATTTTTTAAGATATGTTTTATTTAAGAATTTGTTGATTTATCTATAATGAAGAATTTAATTCAAATATATTTTGACCTATATAGAAAAATTTATGTTATTAATATAAAATATAAATTAAGAGGAAAGTTACATGCGTTTAGATGAGTTGGTAATCTGAAGATCCAATGCTGAAAAACTGATATTGTTACTTATAGAAGAGCCTTTATAACATGAAGAATATAAAGTACTTATAAGCTTTATCCTTATATCTATTATTTATGTTTATACTGCTTCATGTATAAATACAGAATTACAAAAAGTATGTAATAGATAAAATTAATTTAAAGTGAACTGGAGGACAAAGAATGTCTTACATATATGAACCAAGAGATGATTATGAAAAGAAAATACTAAAAGAATATGATAAATTAAATAAGAGAAAATATGAGGATAAATACAGAAATTTTGATGTTTCTCAATTATATAGAGATATAACAAGTGAAGATGTATTTATACGAATTTGTATGAGGGAAAGAAACTTAAAGCGAAAAATAGTTTTTATAATTATAACAATTATAAGTATTCTGATGTATTTATTTTTAAGTATTAATGTCTATCATGCTTCTAATTCACCATTACAATATTTATTTGTTTTTGGTATAGTGTTATTTACTTGTTTACTATACTTAAAGATAAGGGAAATAAATATAAAATATAAACATTATGATTTAATTGATTTTAGTGCATTAAATGTATTAGAGGATATAAAAAATACCAGGTGTACAGAAATAAAAAAAGAGTTCTTTGAAGATCTTTAAATAAATAACATGTACTCAATAATACATAATAAAGGAAGGCTATATATATGTCATATATTTATAAATTTGGTAATGCTGAAGAGCAAATGATGAATGATTTCTATAAAAATTATAGAGCGGATTATAAAGCTGATTATTGTAATTTAGAACTACATGAATCTATAGAAAAAATAGAAGAAGATAAACTAAACATAGGTATGTTACTTGAATATAATAAGAATATTGAGTTTGGTTCCTATATTAAAATTGCTGTTATAGCGATTCTCTTTATTAGTATTTCAAGCTTTTTAGCATATAATACTTTTAATTCATTAATAAGGATTTTATTCATCATAAGTATAATCACTTGTATATATATCGTATTTAAGATTAAAGATAATAAAGTCAAAATATAGAAAATATGAATTAATGGCATTTGGCAAATTAAAAATATTAGATGAAATCCATCTAGAAAATCTTGAAAAAGTAAAATTAGAACATTATTAATAGTAGGCTATTTGAAGGGTAATATAAATTTACTGCCTTTCAAATAGTCTACTTAATTTTTAGATATTTTTTCAATTCATCATTATCTATTTTTTAAAATTTGAATTGCTCTTGGTTTGTTTGATTCTCTTTTAATATATCCTTTAGCTTCTAGCTTATTTAAGTTCTCATATACAGATGAAGTTGAACTAAGACCAACAGCATGGCAAATATCTCTGATAGAAGGAGGATATCCTTTTATTGATATTTCTTTTTTTATCACATCTAAAATTAGAAGCTGATTGTCTGATAAATCTTTACTCATATATACACATCCCTTTACTGTTGTAAAACGTACGTTCGATTATAAGGTAAAAATAAGTGTTATGCTAATTTTATATATTCCTCATAATCTATCTCACATCCAGAATAACCTTCAGAATATGGATCTTGATAGCATAATATTTCTTCATTACATATAGCATTATTTAAAATCTTTTTATTAAGTAGTTTAATATAGCAATCATTTTCATACTCCCAAGCTTGAAGAATTTCAATATGTATCCCATCATCTGTTATATAATCAGTTATATAATATTTTGTCATAAAGTTCACCTCTCATTAATAAAATAATATATTTTACTATATTATAACATATAATGGTCCTGTTATTGTGTATTTTAAGAAGATTATAAGTTGCCTTAATAATAATATATTGCTATAAAAATATTTTATTTCAACATACAAAATAAGAGTGTGAACCTATTCTAAGACAAAATACTAAAACAAACTTAGATTAAATGCTATAATAAAGCTAAATAAATTAATGTTGAAAGGAGTAATATTATGAAAGAGCATGAATTAGAGCTGGATGTAAGTATCTCCATACCAATTTTAATAGTTATCTTTTATATGACTATAGTTTCAAGTTTATCTGCTCTGAATAGCTTTAACAACATAAAATATATACCAATAAATGAACTAGGTTTGACCATTGGATTTGTTATATTTAACCTTATGATGAGTCTATTCAAAAGTAAATAATATAAGGAGATTAAATTTTTATGGAATCAATAAAATCTAAATCACCAGTATTAATAGAGGTTAAGTCAGATATAACTAATAAAATAGATTTATTAATAGAACATAAAATGTTAAACAACAGTTCTCATCATTTAAACTATGTACTAACAGATCGAAATGGTAAATTTTATTTTGTAGATGCAAATTCTGATTTAGTCACTACACTTGATAGTTTAATTTGTCCATATTGTTTACAACAACTTACAATAAATCGCACATATGAAAAGCAAAATGGTACTGTTGTTAGGTTTTTTGTAAAGCATAAATCCAACAATAAAATTAATGAAAAATGTATATTTAAGCAAAAAGTCATTAATGGTTTTAGTAAGAATGTAAATGACTTTTATAGTAGCAAAGAATTTATTAAAAGAAACATTATTTTTATGCTTAAAAATGAGATACAAAGAGGATTTAAAATATCAATACCAGATAGTTATACAATATCAATTGAAGATACAGTACCAATTAAATTTAAATATAAACAGCATAAAATAGAGGGAGTATATAGAAGTAATAGAGAAGAATTCATATGTAGGTTAAAAACTGATAAAAATGAGACTCTATTTTGTATGATTGGTGAAAATGAAATAAATATAAGAAATGACAATGGTGATATATGGAATAAAGCAGATATAACAGTTATTATTTTTAATGAAAATCAACCTTGTCTAAACTCTAGTATCGAGCCAAAAGTTAATAGACATAGTAATTTTTATACAAGATGTTTATATTCTAGAACTCAAAAAGAAGCTTATAAAGCTTATGAAATAGAATGTAGAAGTAAAGAGATTAAAAGTATAGATACATATGATTATGATGAGGAAAAACATAGATTTCTTAGAAAAAGGACATTGCAAAATGTAGTTAAACATGAATTAAATAGAGTAAAAGCTAAGCTATCAAAGAAGATGGGCTTAAGGGAGATATCTAATGGTATATGGATAACTAATGATGGAAAGACTCATGAAGTAAAAGGTATTAAAATTATAAAAGATGACGTATATTTCTGGGAGACATGCCCTGAAATATGTATAAATTATATAGAACCAATTGGATATAAAGTAGAAAGAACATTAGATTAGACAGCTTAATTTATATTTAGAGTCACTTATAAAATGTACATTCTAAAATATTAAAGCAATAATAAATAATAATTATTATTTATTATTGCTTTAGATAATTATTTCCATAACATTTTATATACTTCTCTAAAGTCTTCTAAACTTTCTAAGTAAAAAATTAAATTAGTATAATCTCCAATACTACATAAACCTAAGGAATTTCTATATAAATCTTCATTATCCCAAGATACAATTTTTACAGGAAGATTGTTTTCTAACATTTGTTTTAACATAAGAAATCTACCAATGCGACCATTTCCATCCTGAAATGGATGTATTAGTTCAAATCTATAATGAAATTCAGCTATAGAACTCATTGTTATCTCTTTCTGATTATAATACCATTCAATCAATTCATCAAGTTTCGGTTCTACCTCAAAGGGCTGTGCTATATCTGCATTAGTTCCTAGTATCATGTTTGGTATAGTTTTATATATACCAGCCATACCTCTAGAATGTAAAGTTGTATTGAACATTAAACTTGAATGTAATTTTTTTAAGAAACTATGTGTTGTTTTTTCTCCTAATGAATCAATTATCATATCAAAAACATAACTGGAATTAACTGTTTCCTGCACATCATCTAAAGTATGCCTTCCTGTAACAACATTCTTATCAAGTAGTAAAGCTAATGCTTCAGTAGTAAAAGTACTACCTTCTATCTTATTTGAATGGTACAGAAAGTTATGTTTTAATACACCATATAGCGAATTTTTAATTTCTCTAGTTTCAAGTAATTTATCTAAAAATTGATTGCCCATATTACCACCTCAATCTATATCTTTATTATTATTTTTAAAGATTAATTACGATTTCTTGTAATCTCTATATTCTATATTTTCATTCTATCATATTCTACAATTTCAAGAATTAAATATGAATGTATCAAAGCTAACCCAGTATTTAATGCTTTATTTTGTTCAAGTGTTTCTTTTCTAATAAAGCTATAAAATGAAGTATCTTTACAAGTAATATTTAATTGTACTTTACTTATCATTCGTAATATCCTCCAGTATGATATTCGCAAGTTTATTTTCTAACATATAAATAACTTTATCACAAAACTTATCAGATAATAATTCTTCCTTATCTACTACAGGAGAAAATATTTTATTAACAGTTTGTATATCTAATTTGTATTTATTTATCAAGTTATCTTCATTTACATCATAAACATAACCATCACTAAATTCATTTTTTGCTATATATTCATGAAAACAAAATCTATCAAGTCTATAAAATAGATAATAATTATTTATATTGTATTTTACATGTACTTTATATTTTTCTCTATAATCTTTTATATCTTTATCAAAATATGTGACATCTTCAATAAATTCACAATAATTTTTATCAAAATCATGGTCATCTAATGAAACTGTGAAACTTGTAGGTATATTTTCTTTATGTATGCAAGTTGGATTAATTAAGGATAATAAGTACTTTTTCTTAGAATAATACTCTTCTTTTTGACATCTGTACTTTTCTTCTAATAAATAATCACCATCAATAAACATTCTTTGCTCTGCTTCTTTTTCTTTATAAACTTTGGCTTTTTTATTTAATGAGAATATGACCATGCCCAACATTTCTTCTGTTACAATACCCTTTTCAAGACGATATCTAAATTTTGATGGAGTTTTCATATTTATTCACATCCTTTGTAATCTCACTTATATTATTTATGAAACATCATATGTTGTGGTTTACTATAATTATAATAAATAATTATTACTCATGCAATTGTTGACTGTCAAATCTAATATAAGACTGAACTCTATATTTATAGAATTTACCTACATTTAATTATAGCAGCTATTGATGAATTATTTCTGCTATAATTCAAATTTATTTTGACATACCAGATTATTTTTTATATAATTAAGGCATAAACATTCAATGTTTATACTTGCAATATACATGTTTAAATTGTACTATGTTAGTTATAAAATACCATGCTTAAATTATATGGAATTTTGTTTAAATTGTACTATGTTAGTTATAAAATGCCATGCTTAAATTATATGGAATTTTGTTTAAATTGTACTATGTTAGTTATAAAAGACTATGCTTAAATTGCATAATATTTTGTTTAAATTATACTATGTTAGTTATAAAACCTTATGCTTAAATTGCATAATATTTGTTTAAATTATACTATGTTAGTTATAAAATTCTATGCTTAAATTATAGTTATATTGCAAGTTGTTTAAATTATACTAAATTAGTTTTATGTAAAGAGTTATAAATATATTATATTTACAACTCTTTTTTGTTACAATATTTTTTAATTTAACAAATTAGTTTTCATAAACTATATTTTGATTGTAAATTACACTATACCATTTTCCATCACAATATTTATAAATTTTTTTATTAGCATACCTTCCATCACTATATTTCACTGCATAATAGCCATCTTCAAATTCATATTTTTCAAATTCATATGTTACTGTTGCACCACTTCTTGATCTATCTATTATTGTTGTTAGAAAAGAAATTATTTCACCATTTTCATCACATTTAGCAACATAATAGCCAGGCATTGATTTAAAAGTCTGTCCATTTAATTTTTTTAATTCATATGGAATATCATTGAACTCTTTTAGTTCAATAGCCTTAACAAACTCCTTATTTAATATCTCATATTTTATATTGTACTTCTTCAATTTGTTCAAATTTATTTTATATTCAAATTTATTTTCATTCGTTGATGATTCTGATAGTTTACATATTTTAGTATCCATTAATATACCAAATAAAGTATGGTAGTCATCTTCATTTATAGATTTATGCTTGTCTCTATCTAAACAAAATGAATTTTTATTAAAATAATTAACATATACAATATTATTATCTAAAAAATCTCTATTTCTTTTGATAACATTTTCTATTTTTCCTACATATTCGCTACACACATTATTAAATTCTTTTTCAAAGATTTTTTCATATTTCTCAATATCTGATATTGAAATAATATTATTAGAATCAATATCATCTTTTAAATCATTTTTTATTTTCTCAATATCATAATTGATCAATATAAGGTCACCTAGTTCATCTAGACTAGTTTCGATTGCAATAAGAATAATATGCTTAGCTTCTTCGTCTTTCTCATTAATATTTTTTAATTTTTCAATACATGAATCTAATAGAAACTTCATTCTTTTTATGCTTGCATATTTAAAAAGACTATTTGCATATCCTTTATCAATCGAATTATCCATTGAAATGAATTTTAACATAGACTTTACCATATAATAGTGCCTGTCTAACATTTCATTTAAGATTCTTTTTTTTAAGTCATTTAAAGTTCTTGTATTATCCATTTAAAACAACTCCTATTTTTTATATTTTAATTATAACTCTTATTAGTAAAATTGTTATTGTAATAGGTATAAAAAGTTAAATAAATTAACTTTTTACACTTCTAAATTATTTTGACTCAAATAACCTATTAAACATTTAATTATGATATCTTCATATTCATAAATAGTTTCTATATTGTAATCTTCCCAATCTCCATACTTGCAACTATCAATACTAATATATTTGATTTTTTCTGTCATTCTTAGATATATATTTGTATCATCATATAAAGTAATGCAAACGCTATTACTTGTTTTTCCATTCCATGTTTTTTGCAAGTAAAGATATTCATTCACATTTATATAATCATCTTCTAACATTGCTTTTTTTACTAATTCAGCTATTGTATTTATCTTATTTTCATTCATATTATTATCTCCTATTAACTTTGTTGACAAGCAGCTTATTTTTAATTGCTATTAATCTAGCTACACTATAATGCATGTTTATTTAAGGTATATAGTTGAAATCCAAAACATATGTTTGTATATATTTTACTTTAAACCATTCTGTACTATCATATTTATATATAGATTCTTTATCTCCATATTTTATGATATAATACCCAGGTATAAAGTCATATGTCCCAAAATCATATGTGTAATTTTTATCATTTATTGGAATTGTTTTTAAAAGAAATGATTCTATTTGTCCATATTCATTACATTTTGCTATATAAAACTCGGAAGGTTTTTTTTGTAGTGTTAGAACAGTATTATTTAGTAAATCTAAAATTATAGGCATGTTATCCAGTTTGATTAGATTTTTTGTAATCCCAGTTTCAAGAAGTTCATAATTTCTGTTATATAAATCTAATCCCTTTAAGTATACTTTTATATCATATTCACTGTCACTAATTTCTCTTATGTGTTTATCTATACCTGAGTTGATTATAAAATTTTCTATTTTATTTAGTGTATTTACTTTACTTTCAAGTATAAAAGAATTTATATTTATTGAATATACAACCTTGTCTTTCATAAATTCATATTTTTCATTTTTTTTATGTTCTAAAATTCTTTCACATCTTTTTTCAAGTTCTTTAGTATCATAGCCTAAGAAAGAGAGTTCTTCTATTATGATATCATATTCCTTAGCATCTTTTAGATTAATAAAATCTAAATTGCTTATTTTAGCCCAATATTTAGTAATTGAATTTAAAAGATATTTTATTCTACAATCTTTAATTATATTTTTTAACTTTTTTTTAAACTCATTAGTATTAAATCCTAATTCCTCAAGATTACTAATATATATAGATATTAATTTCTGGTATGATTCTAGATTATTATAATTAATCATATCAAACAGTCTATTACAAGAGTTTATTAAATAATCTACCCTAAGTTTTTCTAGGTCTTTAATCTCATCATCTCTAATTATACCCTTCATTACAAGTTCTATAGCAAATGTTAGAGCATAATTGTATGTAGATTTATCCATATCATATTGTTTAATCTCATGAAATTTATCTATAAACACTTGATTTTTATATTGCTTACTATAGATATTTTTTCTTATACACTTAAATTCTTTTAAACTTTCTACCCCACAAAAATCAAATATTTTTCTTAAAAGGACCTTATCTTTTTCTATTCTTTTTGAGCTCCAGTGATTCAATTTTATGTCATAAAAGCAATTGGTTTTATTATTGTCTATATTAACATATAAACAATGTCTAGGTTTTGAATAATATACTCCTAGTATCATTATATATTCCTCCTAATTATTCTATTGTTTAAAATATTCCTCAAATATACTTAATATAATCTTTGATTGTTTAGCTGTAAGTTTGGGTAAACGAGGATCTCGGATTGTAATAGGTTCTTCACCTAAAATTTGATATTTACTATTATCTTCATCATTAAGCCAGTCTAAAGCTTCTTTCTCAGTTTTCTTTTTTTCCATCCAAAGTTTGCCTAATGAGTTGTCTATACAGATATAGGATTTATCATCCTTATACAGATATAAACCTATAATATTATTTTTTACAATACGATCAAACTCATCTTTATCTACATTTTGTATATTCATACCTCTTCCTCCAATTGGCTAATATCTATTAAACTCAAATGGTTCTTTATGACGTATCTCACACTCTAATATTTCTGCTACAAAAACTTTTTCTGATACATCTCCTGGATAATTAGATATAAAGTATTCTTTAAATGCATCTCTATAATCATCTAAATACACATAAGGTGGTAAATACCTTTTCCAATCACTCATTTCTAATAATTCATCGAAATACTCCATTATTTTATCTCTCCTTTTAATTTTGCTGACAAGCAGCTTATTTTTATTTGCATAAAAAAATGCATTATTTACCCTCATATATAATATGGGTCAAATACAATTTTTTTTTGAAAATAATATATTAAATTCATATAATAGATGAATCATCGACATTAAACTTATGCTATGATAATATCTATCTTTGAATATATTTACGACTGTGGTATAATTATTGAAAAAGTTTCACAAACCAATAAAATGGAGGAATTCACATTATGGAAAATAGAACAACAATAAATGTGCCTTTAAGTAATATTAAAATACCATTAATTTTTGATGATATATATAAAAATATTAAAATACCATTAACTTTCGATAATATATACAATAAGCGGATGCAAAGTCTAATTATTTTTATGAAGAAAGTAGGATATGAAGCTTCCAAATACAGAATATCTCCATATGGTGATGAGTTGATATCAAAACCTGAATATAGTTTTTTAGGAACTTCAATGGCTGTGGCAAGTCAATTTTTCTACTTTCTAATGAAAGATCAATTAAGCGAATGTACTAATAATTTTGCATTAGATTTTTTATGCAAATATATCAGCACAGATAAAGAGGATAAAACAATTAATGAGAACGTGTTTTTAGAAAATCAAAACTATATGATTAATCTTACTAAGGAAAGATTTAATGAGATGTTGACATGTCAAACATATGATTTTTATGTAAGTATGTGGTCTTGTTTTGAAACAGCAATTACATCAATGACAGTAACACACGAAAAAAAAATTATTGAAAAACTGAGTAACAGTCGTTTTAAAAAAATCAAAAAATTTTGTAAAAATAACATAAGTGACAAAATGAATAATTGTTGCGATAATTTAGAAGACTTAAAAGATAAATTTGATAAAGAATTTCCAATATTTATTTCTTTTCCTGACAGAACAAACTATCTTTTAGATGAAATATCAGAAGATTATACAAGAAGTGAAAAAAAAGATAAAGAAATTTTACTATTTTTGGCAGCATTAAGAAATACAGTACATAACAATGGCGTTCATTTAAAAGCTAATAAGAACTTGGAGTTGGCTGGACACCTATTTAAGATAGAGCAGAATAAAAAGTTTCACTATGAAAGCTCTAATGATATTATGATTTTAATCAATGAAATATTTGATATATATTTAGAGATACTAAAGTGCTACACAAAAAAGCATATTTAATTTGAATAGACTATTTCCATAATATTCTATATACTTCTCTAAAATATCCTAAGCTTTTATTGAATAAGAAAGTATAAAGAATTATATTCACTATCTATCCCTAAAAATTGAATATATTTCATAGTTTAAACTTTAAATATTTATTTTATACAATCTACTACCTTTTAGGGTATTTGGCAGTGACTACCAAGGAATTATACCATCTCTATTAGTAAAAGGACCATCTTTTCCTATTGTAGCCATTTTGACAATTGCATCCGTTCCTTCTTGTAATGTTTGTGTAATTGTTCTCCCATATTAGTTGAACCTGGATCAACCGCATTTATACGAATATTTGACATCCCCTTTGCATATTGCACTCTAAGCAATGGACTTTAAAGACTTTTATGATAGAGATATACAGAATTAGGTAAAGTTTTAAAATAGTACTTGATTTGCTTTATCAATATCAATACTGTAAGTTAAGAAAAATACTTATTTTATAGGGATGCAACTCAGGGTTGACAAAAAACATAGTCAAATTGATAGTATGCAACCTGCATATTTGTTAAGATTTTAGTATAAAGATTGAGGAGGAACAAAAATGGATATATCTGAAAAAATCTTAAAATTAAGAAAAGCACATAACTTATCTCAGGAACATTTAGCAGAGCAACTTAGTGTGTCAAGACAAAGTGTATCAAAATGGGAAACAGGACAATCAGTACCAGAAACAGAAAAATTAATAGCTTTAGGTGAAATATTTAATGTTACAATAGATTATCTTTTGAAACCATCTGAAATAGATGAAATATCAATTAGAACAGAAATTTTAGAGAAGCAACAACAGCAATTAGTCGAAAGGGAAAGAAAAAATGATAGGGTTACATTTATTGTATTAAGTTGTCTCTCAATATATTTAATTGCATTCGCTATCTATATTATTGGCCACTTCTACTTTGAAATATGGAATTCAAGTATAATATTAAGTGAATTTTCAATAGCAACTGCAATAGCAATTGCTATTAATTTAAAACATAAGTATAGAACTAATAAAAATTCATCAAATGGCTAGATATATTGATTATTATTTATAAAGTCCTTACAATCCATTTATTTAGATTATGAGGGCTTTTTTACTATATATATTTAAATTGGTGTTTAGAGAATAGTATAGGTGAAATTTTTAGTCATCTTCTTCCCAGTTTTTTACCCACTCTTCTAATGAGGTTAACTTTTCATCTGTTAATTCTTCTTGAAATAATGACACTAAAAGGCTTTTTATAGAGTTGCACCCTAAGAGCTTATGTATTTTTTGCGATATAAATTCAGAATACTTATCTTCTTTAATTGAAATTGTATAGTATGTACATTGACTTGTTTCTTGAATATATAAGAATCTTTTATTTGATAACTTAGACAAAGTCTTTAGTGTTGTTTTTTCTGACCAGCTATATTTTTCTTTCATATAATTAACAACATCATATGATTTTACCCCTGTATCTAAACTCCAAATAAATTTCATTATAATTAATTCTGATTTTGATAATCTTCTCAAATACATAATTATCGCCCCAATCATTTGTTTATTTAATTAAATGTTACAGCAATAATTTTATATAATCAAATCCAATTATTACCATATATTTACTGTGCATTGAATGGCTATATCTTCTGAGTCTTTATTCTTAATGTCAACTAAATCAATAACTTCATGCATATTATTAACTTGTTCTATAGCATAAATGTCATATTTTAAAATGTTTTAGAAAAACTAAAGATTTTTTATGTAATATAGATTGTCAAAATAATGAAGTTAATAAAATTATTAATAAAATGTAATAAGATACATATATTAATTGAACAAGTCCTATGGTATAAATAGCCTAGAAAGACACCTATTATCATTGCATTGATGCCTTGTAATAGATTTAAATGATATATACTAAATAAAAAAGAAGATAATATTATAGACTTGAAAGCATTACAATTATCAAGTAGATTATTTAATATAAATTTCCTATAAATTAATTCTTCTGCGATAGGAGCAATTAAACAAGTCTGAATAAATAAAGATAATAAATAAATGATAAGTTTAGATGAAGTATCAAGTATTAAGTTTAATTTCGGGAGTACAGAATATAGACTTAAATTTAAAAAAGTATTTTCAAGTTTACTTAGTAGTATTGAATTTGTAACCATTATAAAAAGTAGTATTGTTATGTAGTGTGTAATTTTCTTTTTATTATTTTTATATTTAATCTTAATCATATCTACTGGGAACTTATATATTAAAACATACATATTGTAATATATTATTACTAATAGTACTATATTTAAAACCGAATACACATACACATTAGTAACTCTATTTGTTATTATAGTTACTAATGACGTAGATGTCAAAATTAATATTGTATGTATGATTGTTATCAAAAAAATGTCTCTATACTTTCTCATAAAAGCTCCTATTCATAATTATTGGCCAATAAAATTTATTGACCAATAATTTATATCATTTGCATTTATTATAATTATTATATTTTTGTACTATATCAGATAGCTTATCACTTAATAGTAATCTTCTATCCTTTACTAAGACAAATGCAATCATTTTATTTTTAAATAATTTAAATTCTCGATAGCTGGTAAGACTATTTTCATTTAAAACTATTAATATATTTTTTATATCTTCTTCTGTCTGAATTAATATTTCTACTAGATTTTGCTCTGAAGGATTGCAATAAATAATATCAAATCTTTTCAAGTCTTCCTCATCATTGTTTTTATAGAGTTGGTAAAAATATATCCTTGGAATAACACCATTATCTTTATTGAAATAACATATATTCATCATATTTTTAAACTCTATATATACATTAGTTAATATTAACTCGTCTTGATTAATTTTATCCTGGTCTGCTAATACATCTATAAAAATATCATTCTCATTATCATAATAAAAACTATATCCTGGATTTATAATTCTTTGCCCTCTTTTTAATGCAAATTTTTTTATATTATTAATCTTTTTGATTTTACTTTTGGGAGTTACATTTTCTATATCTTTTGGATCTAGTCTTATAAGCTGTTCTGATGTACAAAATCTAAGTATTTTAATATATTCATCCACTGAATAGCTTTTTAACATTGATTATATTCCCACCTTCTATATACATTGTTTTAATTAAAAAGAGATAGCTCTAAGTAGAACTATCTAAAATATACGACCAGATAATTGTTTCTTTTCTTTATCTATTTTTCTTAATAATACAGTTATTTCTTTTCCTATTTCTAAATTAACATTTCTTTTTACAGGATAATTACATGCTATAGTTAATCCTCTTCTAAGTTCAAGATATATTAGTTTTTCTGAAAGCTCCTTTATCTTTGCTATATATACACCTCTTTCTGAATAATATTTTTTATCAATAATATATTTATCAAATATGTCTTCTTCAAGTTCTTTTCTACTTAAAAAGCATCCTTCTTCATCTAATTTTAATATCTTTAAATTTACTTCATCGCCTATTTCAAAGTAATCTTGTATTCTATAAACTCTAGAGTTAGATATATCTCTTTTTCCAATAGTACCTATTTGGCCATCAAATTCTGTCACAGCATAATAATCATTTACATCTATAACTTTAGCTAATACAATATCATTTACATTATGAGGTCTAGCTTTTCTTAATATTTCTAATGCTCTTTTTCTAGAAGCATAAACAACCTCATTTTCTTCATCTATAGATGTTACCAAATATGATACAGTAGAACCAACCATTCTTCTTAAACCTCTTACTTTAGCAGCTATAAGTTGACTCCCTTCCAATTTTCTAACAGATAAAGGTAAATATAAATCCATTTCTTCTACATGTATTTTTATCTTTAATTCATCTTTGTAAGCACAAGCATATATATCACCATTTTTGTTTTCTCTTTCTACAGATTGTATTACACAAGTATCAATATATCTTTGATACATTAAATCTCTATATTCAGATATTTTTTGTCTTTCTCCAGTATAATTATTTCTTCTTTTAGGTTGTTCAATTAATGTATTTTCTTCTTTAGTAGTTACATTTGTACTATCAACATTTACTTCCTCAATTTCATTTATTTTGTCTTTCTCCATAAATTGTATCAACTCTGAATCTGGAAGCTCGATACTTCTAACTTCATTACTTTCCTCTATTTTTACTGTTTCCTCATTTATTCTTATTTCTTCCATTTTTTTATCCTCCAAGTTTTTTATTTGTTGAACATAGATAAAGACATCAATTCTTTTTTATTTTCTATATCTATATCATCATTTTCATCTTCTTCATTGTTTAGAGCTATATTTATATGTATATCTCCTCCAACATCTTCTACAACTAAATCTCTTTCATTAGAAATCCCTTTATCTTCATGTATTTCTAATTCATTATAATATTCTTCTTCTAATATTATTTGTTGTGCTTCATACTCATAAAATTCTAAATTATACTCATCCTGTATGAGATTACTTTTTTCTAAGTTTATTTTTATATCTTTTTCAGGATTAGTTTCATTACTAATAGATTTTATATTAAATATCTGATTACTTAATTCATTGGTATTAAAATTACTCTGTTCAAAAGATTTATTTTCACACTCTGCTATCAACATATCTAACTCTTGAAGAGCTTTTATATTTCTTTCTTTCATATCTTCTTCCATATGTTCATCAATTGTTATTTCATCTCTAAAAGAATATAGCCAATCTTTATGGAATTCTTTGGACCATTCTTTGAGCATATAATATATTGGTATTTCTTCCATTTCATCACTAAGTTCATGGTTTGTGTAATCCATCTTGCTCATTTTTATAGGATTTTGCCCTTTTAGCATTAATATAGAATGAAACGGATTTATCCTTCTAACCTCATCCATATTTAAAATATTTCTTTTTACATATTTTTCGGATATTTTCTTTTCTAATGGATTAAAACTATATTTATCTTTACTTTCTGAAAAATCTTTAATAGTCATAGAACCTAAAGTGTCTGAGATAAATTTAGCAGTTGTATTTTCATTACATCCCAAAAATATATGATTATCACAATTCCCTAAAATATCTTCCCATTTTCCTTCTGGATATCTATTTTGAAGTTGTGTTATATTTTGAAATATTACAAACGCATTTATACCCCTTGAACGTATTGTAGCCATTTTCTTTTCAAAGTCAGGAATCTGAGCTATATTAGGAAACTCATCTAATATGAAATTTACTTGTTTATCTAATTTTCCTGTTGGTTTTCTATCTGCTATTGATATCAATTTTATAAAAGCCATAGAAAAAAATAAACAGGCCATAAAATCAAATGAAGCATGTGAATCTGGTAAAACAGCAAAATAAGCACATTTTTTTCTTCCTGGAAGCCCTAAGTCTATCTCATTTTCTGAGGTAAGCATTTTAAATTTTTTAGACTGGAACAATTGTAATCTAGTTGCTAATCCAGAGATCATTCCAGATCTTATTTTAGTATTTTCAGAGCTTTCTAAAAATATATTATATGGCTGAATCGCAATATGGTCTTCTCTAAGAAATTTAAATCTCATTTCTAGTTTTTTAGCTGCATCTTTTGCAGTTAGAAAACTATATAGTGAAGTCATATTTCTTTCATTTTCTGGAAGTTCTTTTATTATGTATAAAACTAATGCCTTTAATAAATTTTCTTGTCCTTTTTCCCAAAAATCACCTCCAGCTTTTTTATTTTCTTTTGTATTAAGCATAATTGATTGTGCAAATGTTATAGCACTCATATCATCTTCTACAGTTGATAATATGTTCCATTGATTTGAGCATTCAATATTGTTTAAGTTTAATGCCTTTACTATGTAACCAAACTTTTCTAATATACTAGAACATTTTCTAAGAAGCTCTCCTTTTGGATCTGTTATAAACATACTTTCTTCTGAGCGAATGAGATTTAAAATATTTGGAATAACAAAACTACGAGACTTCATTGAACCTGAACTTCCAAATACAGCTACATTTCGATTATTGAATGTATTTTTAGGCAAGGTGATTATATCCTTTGTACCCCTAAAATATCCAAATATTATACCTTCATTTGTATTAATTGAAATATAATCCTGTAATTTGTTAATTTCGCCTCTTCCCATCCATTCAGCAGTTCCATATGTCCCTAAATTTTTTGCACAATCTATTTTTTTCTCTTTCTCCTCAAAATTAAAAGAACCTAATTTATTTACGATGAATATGGCTCTTATCATGAATCCAAATATTAAGAAAGTTATATTAAGATTTATAAGTGTAAATATTATTTGGAAATTAAATAACTTAAACAAAACTTTAATAGGAGAAAAATATAGCTCTAATAAATTTACATTAAAGAATCCTTCTTTAATCATAATTACAATAGGGGCCTCCATGTATATTATTGTAGCTATAAGTGCTAAATACTTTTTTTTACTACTTCTTGATATTTTTTTTAATACATTCCTTAAAATTAGATAAATATTTGATAATTTAATCACCTCCTAAAAAAAATACAATATTCAGTTATATAAACTAAATATTGTATTATAATAGGCCTTATTCAATTTTTAACTTATTATCATATAAAATATCATAAATAATTATAAAACATCTCTACATAGTTATATTTCATGTTATTTACACATAGAATTTATACTTAGACTAACTAGTTTTGCATTCTTAAATTTATTTCTAATTTTATCTTTTTGATGTTCAAAACATAATATATAATAATTATCAATTCTTTTTTCTTTTATAAAATAATCTGTCAATTCTTCATTTACAAAATCATCTTCAAGAAAATTAAATGTTATTACATTGTTTATATATAAATAATTTTTTATATGTTTAATATCAATATTATTTTTCAATTGTCTATATACATTCTCATTATTAAGTTTGTTATCAGAAATTAAATTTAAGACCTTAAAAGATTCTTCTTCATACATAACTAATATTTCTTTTTTTATTGTCCTCTTATGTCCATCAATTTCTTTATAATAATTTAAATGCCTTTCTGTCTCAAATATTATTATAATATTTGTTGCCATAAAATCATTAAATTCATTAATTACTCTTTTTATATAAGCATTAGTAGACTCTTTTTTTATCTTATATACAAGATATTCTTTATCATCATTTGAAATAACTTTACCATAAAAGAGCTTTATGAATTCTATTCCATCTTGATTTAATTGTATTTTGGTTCTGCCTAATGTAATTTTAAAATTATTAAATTTACATAACAGCTCATGTACTTCTGATAAAAATTTTCTCTTACTCATTTTAAGGTGATTTCTATAATGTAATTCATCTCCAATTAGATTTAAATATTTTTTACCTTCTGTTCCTAATATGAATATTTTGTCAGTTTCTTCTATGTATTGTTCTTGTTTTAATTTATTTATTCGTGCATATTTATATTGATTACACCTCTTTGAATTTACATCATCTAATTGATAAATCATATGTAGATATTTTCTTTTCACAGCACCATATTCATTTAATAATCTGAGACATTTCAAATCTCGTTCTTTAATCATTAAATTACTCACTCTTTTAAAAACTCCCTTCTTTTCATTATTATTTTTATTGTAAATAGAGCTTTTTTTAGTAGAGTTATCTTGCAAAATTTTTGAGATTTAAATAATCTCTTATCAGTACACTAATTTTAGCTATTTTTGACAGCTAACATAAACCTGTGTTTTTTGTTTAATGCTATCGAACTCTGTACCCATTGTAAATGCTAGATTCTTTCTTTTTTTTCAATATTGAAATTCAATACTCTCTATTTTTTATTTTTCAATATTGAAAAACGTATAAAATTCAATATTGAAAAATAAAAAAATTCAATATTGAATTTTATATTACAGAATTAAAATCTCATTTGCATATTCATCAGAGAAACTTTGATTATAAATGATTATTTCTAATCCTAATCTTTCATCACATCCACCTTCAATTAATATCTTCACTTTAGAATAATCATCATCTTTAATTAAGTCTGATTTCCTGATTGCATCAGTATAATTCTTAAAGAAATAATTATCAACATCATATCTTAAGTAATCTAAATATAATTTGTACTTTATAATAACCTTGTCAAAATGTTCATCAATATCACTAAGCTTATAAATTATTAATTGTTGAGTTAGCTCTTTATAATCAGCATAATATCTTGATGATTCAATTGAAAACAAATTTGGTGGCAACATACTTGTCCAAAATTTTATTTTTTTGTTTTTAACATATTCTTTTACTTCAATTAGTTTCTCTGAATAATTTTCTATATTATCTAAGTTCATTCTATCTATTATTTGCTCATTTTTCATAATTTGTTGTATAAGATGATACTGAGTATTTTCTAATAACTCTAAAGCCTTAAAAATATTTCTATTATTAAGCTTCATTTTTTCTCTTATATCTTTTAATGAATACTCTATAATATAATTTTTCTCACTCAAATACATCACCTCTTCAATAAATTATATTCATCTAATAAGTCTTGATTATCATCTTTATTACCTATAATTGTTATCTCGTTTGACTCATTAAATAATAAATAGTAACTATCACCATCATAAATTTTCCAACTTCCATCATGAAATTTTATTATCCCTATTATTGACTTTTTATCAAAATACAAGTCTTTCATATCATTTTTAGCTATATATACTATTGAATGAACTATATCATCAGAATATATATTAGTTCCATCAGAATCCTTTTTAAATGTAATTTCTCCTAGCGTATTTCTTTTTATTGGTATATGATGATCTATTAAATCTGGTTTTCCTGTGTTATATACTATCTTATGTATTTTAGTATCATTAACTCCTGTTGAATAATAATGTCCATATATCCAGTGATTATTTTTTATAGATTTTCCTCTAAATGTTTTTATTTTCATCTGCTCACCTTTAAAGTTCTGTAATTTTATAAGTAATATTATTTAATTCAAAACAATCTGAATCACTATATTTTTTCTTAAGAGTATTAAAAACAAAACTTATATCCTCATTTATAATTTCAAATTCTTCATTTCCTATAACTGATTTATACAACTCGCTTTCATTTAAACTTGTTATATAATCTTCAGCTATTGTATTTTTCTTTATTAATTTTTTAATCTCATACTTATGTCTAAAACTATTCTGTATAACTGTAGTTCCTAACAGATTACTGTTTATATAAATACAATCTGACAAAAGCTTTATTTCACTATAATTTCCTAGCTGAAAAAGTGATATCTCTGATACTTCTTCTATCACAAGTTTTTTATAAATTGTTATATGAATAAATATCTCCTCAATATTAGCTACAAATTCTATTTTGTATTTTCCAAATTTATTTAACATATTTCCTCCACAATATTATTCATTATTTGATGTTGTTAATATAGATGATTCATTATCTATATCATTTCTGTATTCCTTAGGATATAGCTCGCCATTAGTTAATATCTCTTTTGCCTTTTCTATAGATAGAAATTCACTTATTATAACTGTATCAATTAATAGCTCTTTTGATTCTTCTTCATATTTACACAACCTTCCCCAATAATATAATTTTTTATTTAAATATTCATTTGATTTTTCATCAACATATACAACACCCCAATTTGTTTGTCTATTACATTTAAATAGAATAGAAGGATACTCTATCCCATCTATTCTGCAATTAGCTAAAATCACATTATAATTTAGTTGACTTTCTAATTGTTTTTTAAAGTTCTTTCTTTCATTTTTATCGAAAAACATTTTTATCACCTCTTAAAAATATTCATAAAAAAAGTTATATTATAGGCTCTATAAAGCAACTACAATATAACTGATGAACATAAAAAAAGAGTTATCTTATTAAAATAACTCTTTTTTAATCCTTATTTTCTAAATATTTTAGATTTTTAATTAATACAGTTAAAACTTCCTCTACAGTTCTCAATTGATCAGGATTCAAATCTTCCAATTTATTTGTTATTTCATTTAAAACATTTGGTTTAACATGCTCAACTGAATCTTTAAGAATTATATCTGCTGATATGTCTAAAGCATTTATAAGTTCTAAAAATGTACTTAAACTTGGTATTTTTCTACCTCTTTCAATATTACTGAGGTGGTTATACCCTATATCAATTTTTTCAGATAGTTGTTCTATTGTGAGTCCTAATTCTTTTCTTCGTTCTCTTATTCTAGTACCTAAAAATTCCATGATGCTCTCTCTCTTTACATAATTTTATTCATAGTATATATTTTTGAATTTTATTTTGTAACACCCTAGAAGAACGCATTACGTTCTTCTAGGTTTAATTACTATTAAATATCTTATGCTTTTTTCTAAAAATTATGCTTGATACAGAATAAACACTATAACTTCACAACCATCTTATGTTTTAAAATGATAATTACTTGAAAAGATAACTCTTCTAAATACTATTATGATATAAAATAGTTTAATTATTTTTTTCTTCTATTAAAAATTAAACCTATTGTAGATAATATTCCTATACCCCAAAATATACCTATCCCCGTATCACCTGTAGGAGGATTATTTTTCTCTATATTATTATTATCAATTTCCTTTTCTATCTTCTCATCATTTATAAGAGAACTTATACTATTTGAGGATTCTTCTTTAGAATTATTATCCTCATAATTATTATCTTTGTCTTTTATTTCTTCATCTTTTTTAGGATATATTATTACTCCATCTGGTTTAAGTATTGCTCCATCTTCTGGTATTTGAATTGTCCCATCTGGAAATATAATTATTCCTCCTGGTGGTACAATTATATTTCCATTATCATCAATCTCTGGTTTTTCTCCATCCTCATTTGGTTTAATCTCAATATCATCAGGTGTTACAATGCTACCATCGGGAAAAACCTTATTGCCATCTTTATCTATATAATAATCATTCTGACCACCTTGATTTGTATTATCATCAATACCTGGTAATTTATCATCATTATTATTGTCATCAGGCTGTTCAGGTTGCTCAGGTTTGTCAGGGATGTTATTATTATGTTCATTGTCATTGTCATTGTCTCCCCAATCAGGACCAGGGTCAGGTAATTGTCCATCCCCATTATTCCAGCCTCCTTCTCTAACAAGAACAGCAGCAGAGCGTATTGATGTACGGTTATCACTGTTAGTGACCTTATAGCTTACTGAGTAAACACCTTCTTTTATTGTGTTTACTGTTCCACTAGATTTTACTTTATTAGTTAGATAACCATCAACTTCATCATAAGCATATAATAATCCACTTTTTATGTTAAAATCATCTCCAACAGAAAGATATACATCTCTTACCTCTAATTGTGGCCAACGAGCATTTTCCCAATCTCCAATATCTTCACTGTTTTCAGGTATATCTTCTCCTTTTTCTAAAACATGTACAATTCTAGAGAATCTAATTCTATTATCATCAGAATCGCTTACTGAATATGTTATAAGATAAGAACCTACTGTATTGTTATCTAAATCTGTTTCATAAGTTATTTTATCAGTCAAATCTCCATCTTCAGGGTCTATTACTTTTACACCTTTTCTTATTCTATCATCACCATAAATATCTCCAACCGTTATATATTCTTCATCCCACAACGTAGCTTCTGGCTTTCCATTATTCTTATCAGGTTTATTAGGAAGTGAGCTCTTATAATCTTGAACTATAACCTTACAATTCTTTTCAGATGTTTGACCCTTGAAATCTGTAACACTATATTTTAAATCATATTCCCCTGTTTCAAATCGGTTAACATATCCTTCGACTTTTATATATTTTGTTAAATCTTCTCCTCTAAAATCTTTTGCTGTAATACCATTTAATACATTGAAATTATCTCCAACATTTATTATTCTTGTCCCAATATCATTTATGACAGGCATACCATTTAAACTTATAACAGGAGGTGTTAAGTTTTCTTCTTCAAAATCTATTCTACCTATCTGATAATGAATTATATCACCTTCATTTCCAAATGAGTCGACTGGCATAAAATGTATATATTTATTTCCTTTGTGTTCGAAAATAATTTGATTAGGAGATAATGAGGTAGTTAACATGCCTGTAGTTAGTGTATCTTCTCTTTTATTGCTTAGTTTATATTTATATGCCTTTACATCACCAATTATATGCCCTACAGTACCCCACTCATGCCCTTCTTCTGTTGTCATGTCTCTTATTATTAAGTTGTTATCTTTGAGTCTAGTCCTAACTTGATATTTTTCAGAGTCGCCTACTTCTGCTGGATTAATATCTAATGTTATTTCATCTTCTAGCTCTTCTGTATCCATGTCACTTCCATGAACAGTTTTTACTTTTGGACCATACACATCTTTTGCATTTTCATCAGTAAAGCTTAAATCTTCAGTGTAAGCAATTGTTTTATAAACGTTTAATTTTTTATCAAGTTTTCTTACTTCATAGAATACTTTATCTCCAAGTTTATTTTCATCCCAACTTACAACTAAGTTATTTTCATCTAAATTTGCTTCTACTTTTATTTCCATATCACCATAAACAACTACTTTTCTTTTTACATCTCTTACATTACCTTGAGAATCTTCAACATGATAATTTAACTCATATTCTCCATTTGTATTTGTATCTACACTACCTTGAACCTCAACTTTACTTGTCAAATCACCATCTTCAGTATCGTAAGCCGAAATCCCCTGCATTTCATCAAAGGTACTTCCTTCCTTTACTCTAGCTGTATAAACATTTCGTATAATAGGTATGTGGTTAGTATCATATTTTCCTCCAATTAGATGGTGATATGTTTTGCTTACATTTCCATTTTTGTCGATAGCTTTAACATGTAAGAACTTAAATTTACTATTAGAAATATCTATATTTTCTACATTTTTAGCATTTACAAAATTAGCTGCTTCAGTATCTTCTTTACTGTTAATAATATAATTAAATCCAGCTAATCCAGATTCTACAGAACCATTTCTAATTTTAGATGAGTTAATAACATTTCCATTTTTGTCAATAGCTTCTATAAAATATCTATAAGTAGAAGATAAATCTCTTGCAACTAACTTTAACTTTGTAGCAGTATTAGTTGTTTTTTCAGGAATAGAAGCAAGTCTAGAGTTTTTAGCTTCTTCTGCTTCAAAGACTTCGTTTAAGTATGTTACAACTGGAGAGCTAACATCTTTTGCTTCAGTATCAGTAAATTGTGTGGTGCTAAAAATACCTTTTTCTTTAAAATCAAATCCGTTTGCATCTGTTTTATATACTATATATTTATCAGCCTCTTTTACTTCATCCCAATTTAGACTTAATTTATCTTGAGATTCTTCTATGTCAAGTTTTATATTACCTGGAACATGTACTCTTACTATTTCTTCAGCCTTTAATCCTTTCGAATCTTGTACACTATACTTTAATTCATAAACTCCCTGCACCTGGTTATTAATATCCCCTTGTACTGTTATCTTTGATGTCAAATCGCCATCTTCCATGTCATAAGCTGTTACATTTTTTAATTTATCAAATATTTCTCCTATTTCTAGGACCTGATTTAATCCAGGAACTTTTAAAATAGGTGCATTATTATGAGAAGCATCTGAAAGCTTGATGTGTTTTGTTTTTGTGCGATTACCGGCATTATCAATAGCAACTATATGTAGATAATCATCCTCACTTACACCTTTAAACTCAAAGTTACCATCAGTATTATTTATGTCACTTAAAACTTCTGTATCTGTATTTTTATCAAGAATATAGCTATAACCTTTTAATCCTGTTTTTATTGAAGTTTTTACTGTATTAGAATACGCTATTTCATAATCATCTGAGTCATATGCCTTGACAGAGTATTCATATTCGCTTTCTAAGTCATCGCAGTCGAACTTTAATTTAGCAGACATCTCTTTGCTTAATGTAAAAGAGAAAAACATATTTGGAGCATCTAAGTCTTGTCCATTTACATCTTTTAAAGTGTTACTTGAAACTTTTATATATTTAGATTTACTATCACCTATTTTTTTTCTCTCTATTACATAATAAGAAGCTTCCTTATATTTATCCCATGATAAATCAACAAAATTTTCTTTATCATTTGCATTTGCACTTATTGTAATATCTTTATTAGAGACAATTTTTTCTATATAAACACTATCTTCGTATTTATATGTTCCACCAATATTTTCATTTTTTTCATTTTCAAATTCAACGACAAAACCTTCAATGTCAGTCCAAATCGGGTTAGGTGAATTACTGACATCATTCCACAATCCGTTACTATTTTTAATTGATACTAAATAATCTTCACCATCTGCATCAAAATTATTTGGTTCACCTTGAGCCCAGTTTGTCCACTTAAATATCTCTCCTTTTACATTCCTCCATTCTCCTTCTACTACCTCATCTGTACCATCTAACCAAACTGTTTTTGAAGTTAAACTATTAAATATATCTAAATCAGTTGGTGATGAAATAGTAGCTAAATGTCCTTTCAAGCCCTTATACTCCATGTTTTCTGCTTCTTTTTTTGCATTTTTCCACGATATTCTTTTAGCTTCTACAAATTGATAATAGCTCCCATTTTGAGGGTTGTATACTATATCATCAACATTATCATTTTGTAATCTTACATTAAATTTAAAACTTGTGCTATTGTCATGTTCGATTTTTACAGACTTAATTAAATTTTCTACTTCTTTAGTAGTATATTTACCTGTCAGTATTAATTGTTGACCTTTTACAGACTTTTCTACTCCTTTTTCACTATACTTAATTGTTATACTATTATTAAATCCTTCACTTATATATAATTTAAGACCATCTATTAATTCATTACTATTATTTGTAATTTGTACATTAGGAAAAGTAACTAAAAACCTTTTTCTATTAGGCTCACCCAAATCAATACTTAAATAATCAAAACTTTCTTTTACTGTTATATATTTTGTAGCTTTACTCTCTTGACCTTTAGTGTCTGCTACAAAGTACTCTAAAGTCCATTTACCCAAAATATTTGTATCAATACTATCTACTGTAGTTCCATCAGGATTTTTTATTATTATCTTAATATCTTTAGTTAAATCACCATCATAATCATCAATTGCACTAACATTTCTCATTACATTAAATTGACTTCCTTTTGATATAGATGTATTTCCACCTATGTTCAGAACAGGAGCATAATCTGTAAATATTCCTAGAACTGGTAATGTTAATACCTTACTTTTATTTCCAGCTTTGTCTATTGCTATAATATGCACATATGAGTTACTTGCCAATTCTTTAGCACTTATAAAGCCATCTTTACTATTAATACTATTGCCTAAAGAATTTGAAGGAGTATTGTTATTACTTACCTCATAACTATACCCAGCAAATCCTGATTTTATTTGTAGAGTTTTTTTATTTGAAGTATTTGTTATATCTCCAAATTCAGATATAGCATCAATATAATATTCATATTCGCTACTAATATCAGTTGAATCAAATGATATTCCCTGTTTTATACCAGAATTATATACTTTATATAGTGGAACTGTTGGTGCATCAACATCTTTTGCATCAGGAACTTCTAATTGGCTTTCAGTTAGTTTTACTTTTTCCTCTTTATTTGAAGAAATTGGTTTAAATTCCTTTTCTCCTTTTTTCTTTTGATATGCAACATAGTAATCTAAATATTTATCTTTAATATCATTCCAATCAAGAAAAACTTGATTTTGTATAATCTCAGTATCTAAAACAATATCTTGTTTAGTCTCAAAAGGTTCTACATTTATAATACTTTCATAATCAAATAAATTAGTTGTGTCAGGAGAAGGCAATTTCTCGCCTGCTTTACCAAACTCGACTATAAATCCTTTAGAATTATTATTTTCAGTTGAACCATTTGTCCATACAAAATCTTTAGTTAATATGTTTTTATGTTCATCATTTATTGTAGCTAAATTACCATTATGGCCTAGCATTTCTTGTTTTTTAGCTGCGAGTTTAGCTTCTTCTAATGTTAGACCAGGATTCGCTACCACTTTATAGTAATGATTGTTTTTATAGTTATATATTATTTTTTCAGCATTGTTGCTATCTAAAACTATATTAAATTTAAATTTTGTACGATTGTCAGTATCAATTTTTATAGATTTGATTAACTCTTCAGCTTCTTTTATTGTAAACTTATCTTGTATATCTAAACTTCTATCTATCGTAGTATTTTCTACTCCATTTAGCTCATAGTGTATTTTCATAGAGCTATTAAATTCATCACTAAAATATATCTTTATACCATCTATTTCTTTTGAAGAATCACTAGTAGTAATTTTAGCGTTAGGAAGCTTAACAAAAGTGCTTGTTACTAGAATTTCTCCAATATCAAGTTTAAATGGTATATCTTTTATAATATTAATTGTTCTTACATACTCTGTAACTTGTTTTTTAGAATCTTCAACACTATATTTTATAGTCCACTTACCTAAAATTTTTGTATTAATATTCTCCACTATAGCTCCAGCAGGACCTGTTATCTTTGTAGTAATCTTACTAGTTAAATCACCATCGATTTCGTCATAGGCACTTACACCTTCTAAAATATTGATATTACTATTTTGTTTCAATGAGATATCGCTAGATACAGTCAAAATTGGAGCTTCATCTGTAAATAATTTTAGGATTGGAATAGTTTTAACTTCACTTATATTTCCAAAGTTATCTGAAGCAGTTACGTGCAAATAATTTTTATCAACTAATTCTCTAAATGATATAAATCCATTTGTGCTATTTTTATTTAAAGAAGTTGGAACAGGGCTATTACTTACTTCATAAGAAAATTCTTTAAAATCGCTTTGAACAAATATCTTTTCTATATTAGATGTCCCTATTCTATCTCCATTTTTATTTATTGCATTAATGTAATAAGAATATTCAGTTCCAACATCTTCAGTTTCTAATTGTATTCCTTTTTTTAAACCATCTTTCAAAACTTCAAAATTAGGAAGATTTGGAGCTTTTGAATCAGTTATTTCATAATCTTCAATTTCATTTGTATCTGCTGTAACACTCTTAGATAGAGTCCAATTTTTATCTTCTTTTTTCTTAACATAAATGTTGTATGCATATGCTTCTAAATCACTATTCCACTTCAAGTTTGCCTTTTCTAAGTTGTCTGCTAAAGTAACTTTTAAATATACATCAGGTTTAATTTTAATATTAGTAGAGACTTTATCTAAAAATCCAAGTTTGCTAACATTTGCAGTCCCCCATCCATTGTTTACAACATAATATATAGAAATTGCATCATAACTATCTCTTTGAACATCAATTTCTCTTAATTTAGTATAATCGTAATTTGGATAGAATATTGTAAAATTACCTATGTCTTTCCATGTGTTATTTTTTAACCCCTTAATATAAAAGCGATTATCTACTCCAGAAGTTTTTGATATACTTACAGTACTAATTTTTAATGGTGAATTAAATGTTATTATTGCAGTATTTCCACCTTTTCCAGAATACCAGCCTCCTGTTAAAGCTTCTGGTTTATCTGATGTAGTTCCCAAAGGAATATATCTTTCTTCTGCTAAAGTAATATTTAAATTATATTCTAAGCTGCTATCACATTTAATTTTTAGTGTCTTTAATACTTCATCCAACTGTTCTTGATTAGAAAGTGCTATAGATAAGCTATTTTGTTTTTTAGTATATTCAATGTCATTTAATTTATATTTTATTTCTATATCGTTACTAAAACCCTTCTCAAAGTTTATATTTAAGTTACCTTTTCTATATAGTAAGCCTTTAGCATTTGGAAATAATACATTTCCGTTTCCATCATTCTCATAGTCACCTAAATCTAGTTCTAAATTACCTTGAACTTGTGGTATGCTATAATTTTTTGTTATTGTAACTGGCTTACCTAATAGGCTAATAGAAAATTCACAACCTTCATATTCATCATAACTTATAGAAAAACTTCTTAGAAGCTCATTTAAAGTATCTTGTGTTAATCCTTCGATAACTATATCTTTTCCCTTTTTAGTTATCTCTTCGCCATTTATACTATATCTTATTTCTAACTCAGTTTTTGAAACAAAATTTAAATCTGCCTTATCTCTTATTTTTCCAGTAGCATTTTTGAATGTTATTACTCCATCAGAATGTTGTATCTCACCCATATCCAAGCTATCATCCATTTCAATTTTAATATCTTTTGTAATCTTTTTCCCAGAGTTGAAATTTAGAGAAAAAGACATATCTAAATTAGATGTGTTATCATGTGATATTTTAAGACTACTTAATACTTCTTTTAGTTGCTCATTATTTTCTATATTAATAACTATATTTTCATTGTTTTCTTTTTTTTCTTCGCCATCTACACTATAAGTTGTTACTAAATTTCTATTATATCCATTTTTAAATGATATACTTAAACTAGTATTTGTATTTATTTTGCCAGCTGCACTTGGAAATGTTATATTCCCTTTTCCATCGCTATTAAAATCACCTATTTCAAAATTAGCTTTATCTATAGATATGTTTAAACATTCCTTTTTTTTATCAGACATAAAAAACTCTAAATCATAGATATGAGCCCAATCTCTTCCATATGAATAGAATTCTAGCTCTTCATAATTATTAGGAACGACATCGAATTTTGCATTTGATTGATTTGCCCCAAATGAGCCAATATCTTTCCAAGTTCCATTATTTTTCCCCCTAACAATTAAAGCGTTTTTAGAATTATATCTTATTGCAGATAGATATACATTATTTATATTTTTTAAATACATTGATGTATTATAAGTTCCTGCGTTCCATCCTACACTACCTTTAAAAACATTGCTAGGTTGATTATTTCCATAACCTATTCCTGAAGCTACAAAATTTTTAGGAATCTGCCAAGATAAATTTTCCATATCTGCATCTGAAGAAACTGAAAATATCTTTAAAGAACATCCTTCAAGTTCATCAAAAGTAATTTCTAAGCTTTTTAATATCTCATCTAGTTCCTTTTGAGAATTTATTTCTATTTTAACAGTCTTATCTTTTTTTATTATTTCCTCTCCATTTAATTGATACTTTATAGACGTATCCTGATTTTCTACATCATTGAGCTCAAAGACTATACTAGAACCAAATCCGACTGTATTTCCCTTAGCATCAGGAAATGTGATTTTATTATTTATTACTTTCTTTTCTCCAAGCTCTAAATTTAACATACTTTCAATTTTATCTACTGTTACAGAATCTGAAGCAAGTTCTTCTTCTAAATTAGAGTTTAATATAACTTCATGTATAGTAGCCCAAGCACTTCCTAATCCTCCAGTAGCTATCCAAGACGAATTTACATTAATTTCATCATAATCACCTTTTTTTATAATAGGGATATCAACTGTATTCATCTCATTCCCTTTCACTATTTCAACTGTTTGACCAATTACCTCTGATGACCCTCCTTTCTTACCAGTTATAGTGTATTGATTTTTTATGGTTGTTGATGGAGATACTTTTAATTTTATAGTATCAACTTTAGTTTGACTTGGAAATTTGAAATTGATATTTCCAGATTCACTAGGAGCATTCCAATACGTGTTTACATTACAATCAATCACATTCGCTGGATAACCTGCACCATAATAAGTTCCTGTTGTAACCGTTCCATCAGGAAAAGTTTTCTTTAGTTCCATATCTACAAGGCTTACATCAATTTTAACTTTTTGGTTTTTTGTATTTAACTTCAATGTTTTTAGTATTTCATTTATTGTTTTTCTATCATATGCCTCTGTAATTACCACTTTTTCATCACTATTTATCTTATTTCCATTAACTTTATATTCAGTTCCTATAGGTGTCGAATATTCAAGCTTTAGATTCAATTTATCAAATCCATTTACAACTGCACTTGGAAAAGTAACAAAAGAGTCATTAATAGATGGCTCGCCTAAGTTTAAACTTGGAGAATCAGTATAGTTAAAATGCTGTGCTTCAGTTTCATCAAATGAAATCTCGCAAAGTCTACTCATATTATCGTCAGATAAATTAGGGATTACTTTTACTCCTTTATAGATACCTTTATCTACTTTAATAGTTTGAGTCTCTCTAGAATAGAGGTCTATAGCGTAGTCATTGGCTTCACCTATCTTTGTCCAAGTTCCATCCTTAAGTCCTTCTATTATTGCACCATTTTTTCTTCCAAAAGTTAGGTTTATTGTATCTAACTCCGTCTCTTTATCAAATATTAATTGCCACCATCCTTTGCCATCAGCACGAAAATGACTTCCTAAGTCTCCATCTACAGCCTCTTCTTGTCCAATACCATTTGAACTTATAATTCCTTTTGGTACACTAGTCAATTTTATTGAGAAATTTACATTCGCATCACATTTTATTTCTAATGATTTTAATACTTCTTCTAACTCTTGTTGATTTTCTATTCTTATATTTATAACTCGACTTTTAAGAGAAGGTTCATATGTTATTCCTTCCATTTTATTTCCATTTTTTATATAACTAATTTTCACATTACTTTCACCATCAAAATTAAAAAATAGATTAGCTTGTTCTTTTATAACTCCCTTTGCATCAGGAAAACTTAGAATTCCATCATCATTTTCATATTCACCCATATCAAGTAAAAATTTTTCATTTTCTAAATTATTTTCATAATTCTTATTATCAGCAAAAACATTAATACTAGGTGTAATGCCTAAACTAGTTGAACTTGCAATTATAGTAGATAATAAAACTGAAATTACTTTTTTGTTGTACATACACAACACCCTTTCTTTATATTTGTTAATTAATTTTAATTGCTTTATTCTTGATAGGATTTTTAATCAATACTTAGTAATATTGAATTTTCCAAATTTAATACTATAGATTTCTATCACTATACAAAACAATCAATCTTATAATCTTTTGCTTTACTTTTTTCCCCATTAAAAAAACGACTTACAAAGTCGTCTTTATTTTTATCAATTACTTTTATTTTTTGTAATTTTTTTAGTTCACAAGTGTTTTGTAACTCTTGTATCAATTTTTCATGTTTCATTTTTTCATCTTGAAACACTATTTTTATTACTATTTCTTTTACATTAGATTTATCCATCATACATAATATCCTCATTATTTTATTTTGTATCATTTATCACATCAGAATATCCATCAACATGTGTAACTCCTGTTGTTATTCCATCTAGTATGTCTTGTACCGATGCCAAGTCATCATTAGCTTTACTTATTTCATTATTTATAACCGTAATGTCTGTGGAATCATCTTCACCACCAGAATTTCCTTTTAGCTCATTATATTGTTCAGTTAACTTAGCTCTTTCTTCTTTTAATCTATTTACTTCTGCTATTAGTTTTGTTTCTCCTTCTGATAATAGCTTTGCATCATTATCCAATCCTAGTAATGTATTTATAATATTATTGGCTGTATCGCCACCTGTGTAAGTCATTGCGATTACAGAAACAGATGCTGTTGCTATGCCTAATGCAGCTAGCTTTTTAAGATTTTTCATAATACTTTTCCTCCTAATCTGTTAATGCAGGGAAATTATCATCATCCAAATCAAATATTCCCATATATCCAGTATAACTATCATCATTAGTGCCTGTCATTCCAGTAAAAGCCACTTTATTCCCAGCTAATAAAGACATATTTGTTATTTTTAAATCATCTTGAGGTTTTATGGTTTTCTTTAAAGTACCATCTGAAGATATTACCATTATGCTACTAAAATAATTAGATACTAATATATCACCATTGTTTAATGCAATGTCATACTTATTTCCTATTAAATCTTCAGTTGGGATTGTACTTTCTATTGTTCCATCTGTCGTTATTGTACTGATTGTTTTTACTGCATAAATTACACATTTCCCATCTTTTTCTTCAACTACACATGTTGGTCTTGAACTATTTCCATTATAATAAGTGTAATCATCACTTATTTTAATTGTCCATGACTTTGTCCCATCTTTTGTATACTTTGTAGCAAAAGGGAAAGCTGTACTAGAAGTTATACTATCGTAGGTTTTATTTGCATAACCTACCACAATTATATCTCCGTTTGACATTTCTATTGCATTTCCAATATTAACATTCCCACCATTACCATTTATTTTAGATTCCCATTGTTTATTCCCTGTATTATCAATACATAGAACCCTTGAATAAGCACCAGCTGACATACTACCAACACATAGATAGTTCCCATTTTTAAGTTCTATAACATTTTCAATTGTCTCAGCCATTGTATCTCCACTATCAAATTGTGTTGTTAACTCTATTTCACCTTGGGAATCTAATTTTATTATGTGTATTGTATTTGTTGTTAATTTTCCTAGCGAACTTGTTAAGCTTTTATCTTGAGAAGTAACAAGTATTAAAGCTCCACCATCTTTTGTTGCTTTGCATAGATTTATATTACTTACACTAGTATTATTTAATTCCTTATGCCAAACCTCTGTTCCATTAAGATTCACCTTTTGAAATATAGTCTTTCCAGCCTTTGTACTATTATTAAATTTATTTAATACTAATAACATGTTATTATCTTTCAGTAAACAGCTTCCTTTTACTGCATTTATATCATCTATTCCTTTTAATTTTCTTGCATAATTTTCGCTTCCAAACTCTGGTAAAACATAATCATCATTCATAGCTTCAGCATAACCTGCAATATGCCCTTTAATTGGAGTATATTTAGATAAAGCTTCTTGTATCCTATTTGCATCACTATTAGCTTTATTTAGTTCTTCCTTTGCCTTCGCTAATTCACTTGTAGCCTTTCTATATGCCATAGAACTTGTCCTACCATTATTCTCTAATTTAGCTATTTCTGATTCTAAAGTACTTATCTGACCTTTTATTTCTTTTGCTTTTGCTACTAAATTTTTCTCTCCTTCTTTTAATAAAGATACTCCTTCTTTCATTTCTGTTAGCTTTGTTTTAGCTTGTTCTATTATTCCACTACCATTCCATGTCACTAATAAAGCACTAGTGGCAATTGTCGCACTTATACCTAATGCAACTAATTTTCCTTTAGAACCTATCATAAACTTTCCCTCCTTAGATGTTGTCTAATCCTCTTTTGATATAAGATATTTACATTTAACATACATATCTTTTTACTTCTTTGTATTCTACCAACCTATTATTTCTTTTATAATAGTTGTTATTTCATACATCCATTCATCACTATCAAATTCAATTTGTTCACATTTAAAGGTGTTTCTAGTCCTTGTATATAGAAATTTCTTTGAGGAATAACTATACTCATCAATATATAAAATTAAACTTAGGTATATGTCTCTTGCCTTTTCTTTTTGTTGTATTAACTTTAATAACTCTTGTTTACTTCTTCTAGTAATTACAAACATTAAAATGGAATATTCTTCTGCTAAAATTTTTAATTTTTTATAATCAATACTATCTTGAAATTCTGTAGCATCTATACATATAATTTCATCTTCTTTATCATTAATTATTGCTTTCAATAAATTCTCTAATGAATAAAAAGATAATGTATCATCATTAATCTTAAGTTGAAACTCATTATATTCGCCATCAAACTTATAATTAATAGCTATATTGTCTCCTGATACTTCCATATTATCTTTAGTTAAAAATAAAACTTGCTTATCAGTTGGAAGATTCTTTATTATAGATAAAATAAGCTTCTTGTTTCCACAACAAATATTACCTTCAACTGAAATCATCATTCCTGTATTTTTGGTTTCCATATTACCCTCCATAAAATATAAATCTTAATTCGTACAATTTAATTTTTTACTTTAGTACTATATAAATAAAATTAAGCAAAAAAATAAGTAGAATAAACCTACTTATTTTTTTGCTTAATTTTACTATGTACTTCTATATTATGTTTTTTTAATACCTCTATATATTGTGTTCTAAATTCTTTATTAGTATCTAGTAAATTATCTAGACCACGATAAACTTCTCCATGTGGAACTTCTCTATACAATTTTTCTAATAATATTATTTCATTGTCCTTTATACCTAATTTTACTATAATACCTTTTAAAGCATACCAATATTTATCTAAATCATTCAGGGGAGTTGTATTATGTATAGGATCAAATATTACCATTCTCATTACATTAAAATATTGATAATTATACATAAGCTCAACCATATTATAAGGCACAGAACCAGGATATCCTTTTCTTGACCATATTAAACTTAAAAAATTATTAATTTCGTTTTGAGGTATTATATTTTCTTCAAGCAACTTCTTAACACATATCCAGACACTACTTTTATCTCCTTCTTCTAAAAATCCGTCCATATCTACCCACATAAAAAATCTAAACATGTCCGTTATCCATTCTGTCCAAATCTTTCTAGCAAGAGCTTTATCTGATAAATAAGTTGATATTTGTTCAGGGTGATAGCTTATAAATTCAATAAATAAATCTTTGTCTTTTTTTACAAAATTCATCATAGCATCTCTCAGGATTTTACTTTCTGAATGAATGATGCAATGCCAAAAACCATGCTTAGGGTTTTCACGACTAAACACCCTACTTTTATCATTTTCTTTAAACATGTTATATATGTCTTCTAATAGTATCTGAAGTTCTTCCACTTTAACCGAAGATAGTATATTATCAACTATATAATTTAAATCCTTATCTAGTTCAGTATACCTTATATCATAATGATTTCTTATTTTATCTAATAGTCCTGCTTTTCCTCCATTAATAACAAACTTATTATAATTTGATTCTATAAATAGCCAAAATGACTCTATATGAGGATTGCTTATAATTTCTCCCTTTGCATGAGCACAATCATTTCTTATACTTCTCCAGTAATCATATTTTTTTCTAATATCATCATCTATTAAAAATATGTTATCAGGTTTTGTTCTATTAACTATATTAAATACTTCTGTATCCCAACTATTATCATCTTGAACTTTTTCTATTATTTGCTTCCAATAACTATCTTTTATATTATCTGGCTTATTATGAGATGTAACAATTCTATTTCTTAACTCATGTTGAAAACCTAGATAGGTCATTATAAATGAAGCTCTATATGCTCCAATCTTATAACATATAACTCCTTCATTAAATAACTTCAAAGTCTCCCCTTTAACATTATTTGCTTCACACCATCTTTCAAACTGAAGTTTCAATTAATTCATCCCTCTCTTACTAAAATATAATATCTGCTTAATATTATATTATCATAAATTGGATTGGATAAAATAACTCTTATACTCCATAAGGATTTCTTTTATATAGTCCCATACAACAACTTCTCCATCTACAACCTCAAATACTTTTCCATGAGATTTTTGTGCATCTGTTTTTATTTGATTGAAATTTCCTCCGGCTTACTATATAACCAGTTTTACATTTGTAATATCCAGTTTTACATATCCACTTGTAAAAATTATTAATCCAAAGTATCATAATATTGTGAATTCATATTATATAGGAACATATAAGCATATTTAAATAATTAAATTTAATGGCTGGTATTATTATTACTTTTATTTATTGGGGGGATATACTGTGTTTGGAAATAAAGCAGATGAATGTATTCATATAATGACTGCATATATAGCAAGTATAAAAGAATACTATCTATTTATTGATACTCAGATGGAAAGTTTCATAAAAAAATATGGTGAACAAGTGGTAGAGTTTTGCTTGCACAGAGTAATGCTTTTGTTATGTAACTGTGGACTAGCATAAAACATAAATATTTTAAAAAGATAGCTTTAATTATATAAATAATATATAAACAAAAGTAGAGAACTCTAATACATAAAGTTCTCTTTTTTGTTTTTTAAATATATTTAATTCTATTTTTTAAAAATTAATCTTTAAGTGGTCCTATATGCCAATCTTGAAATAGATTTCCTTTTATTGTCATGGCATTATTAACATTTGCTCTTAACTCACCAACAGGTGTCCACACATCCATCACTTGACCATAAACATTGTATGCTCCATCTTTATACCAAATAGGTGTAAAATGAGCTTTTTGATTATATGTAGAGTACTTATTATTTTTTAGCTCAAATTTAGAGCTTAAGCCAGTTTGAATCCTTTGTAAAACTCTGTTATATGTTTCATATTTAAATTCAGGATATAAAGTATTTACGTTCTGAGCACCAGTAAAACTTGTTTCAGGAGCATCATAATTCATTTTTGAATCTACATTTACATTAAACCCATATCCTGATTTCATTTCTTTTCTATCAGATTTAGATGTAGGTACTTTTAAATCAGCTTTAACTTGCATATTAGCTGTCAAAGAAACATTGTAACTTAACCATTTCCATTCATACCAACCCTCATCAACCCATTCTCCTCCACCATCACCATCTGAATAATATACCCAATGTGGAACCCAATAACAATCCCATTCCCCATAGGTAGCATTAGTTTTCACATATGGGTTAGGCAAATTTGGAGTTTTAAAATTATCATTCCTGTCTTTTGCTTTAGGATCTGGTGGAACTTTTTCTTTTAAATCAACTACATTTGCAATTATGGTTGCTTTATCTGTAGTAGCATTTGAACTTACTTTAATAGTTATTTTCTCAGGAGTTTTTGGAGTATGCCATTTAACCCAAGCATATTGTTCACCGCCTCCTTTTGGGAGATATATGTTATTCATAGAATAATCTTTCCCCTTAATATTAAAAACCACTTTAACTGGATTTTTAGGTGTTCGATTAGATCCTTTTATCTTTATTGAAGTTATAACATCTGTATCTGTCCTATACTCATAATCACTTTGACCACCTTCATCTGGTTTAGATGGTTCTTCTGGATTAGGTGGTTTTACTGGAGGAATTACAACTTCATCATCTTCTTTTGGTTCATTATTAAAGTATACTATACCTAAACCTAGCATTTTAATTATTGTATCATCATCTTTTGCTTTTGCTCTATCTGTATCCGAAATACCTTTCCAAGCTTTGAAACCTAAATCATCTTTTTCTAAAAACATAGAGAGAGGTAAGTTTTTATGTGATATACTTGCTAATTTATTTCTTAGTTTATTACCACCGAGTTTTTTATTATACAATGCAGCCTCAGTTGCTGTCATAGCCATCTTATTTCCAGCAAATGTGAAATAGGCTATAGGCTCTAAAAGAACTTTATATTCCCCACCAGTCATTTCCTCATAGTCAATTCCAATCTGTTTCGCTATTAGTTGTTGAGTCCAATCATTACAAAAATATTTTTTTATTTTATTTATATCACTTTTTCCATATGTATTACTTGAAATAATAACAGGTAATTTTCGAGCAGGATTTGTGTATTCATAACTTTGTGATGAAAGACTTAATTGAGTTCCATTACGATATTCTATTTTATTTTTTTTCCCAAAATGAAACTTTATATTTGGCTTTCTATTGGTTAAATCAATAGATTTTCCAACTCTATCTTGAGTCTTTGCATCAACTATACTAACTCTTACACCTTCATCACCTGCTGTCCACTTATTATTTTTATTTCCACCACTTCCACTTCCTCCGCCACTTCCTCCATCTATATTTCCATCACCATCACCAAATGAACTTATTACTGAAATAAATATCATAAGAATACAAATAATCATTGAAATTATTTTTTTTTTCATCATAGTTCTCCTTAGATTTTATTTTTAAATAAAAAAATTATGAGATATAATATCTCATAATTTTTCATAGTTATATTGAATTTTGTGCTTTACATATCTCCAATAACCTTATCTGCATCTCCATTAGAATTACCTTCTTCGCCCTTGCTATCAGTAGGATTTTGTGGTCCAAAACCTGGGACATCAACCACTTCTTTATTTGAATCAGGTTTATTTGCTTTACCATTCACAGCATTTATAGCTTCTTCTATATCCTTATCATATACTTTCCCTAATGCAGTTACCTTAGCCGCTCCCTTTAATATTGCTTTATCACTACCTTTACCAACTAAAACAATTGGATTACTCTTAGCTATTGTTGATCCAACAAGTGAATATATTAAATGAGCTCCACTTGCTATATAAAATTCTTTAGGATCTTTATAAAAATATTTTATTACCTTTGTATTAGTTTCATATCTATCTATTCCACCTAATCTAGTTGAGTTAGTTTTCTCTACTAATTTATTACTCATACTTGTGTACCCACCAATAACAAAGCTTTTTATACCTTTAATATCAAAAGGAATAGTTTTTCCATCTGTAAGTATTATAGGAGATTTCTCCCTAACAGCTACTTGTGAAATACTCATAGCATCTGCTTCACCTTTAAAAGCATTTGTTAGCATGACTTTTTCTATTTTAGTCTTACTGTTTACTACTCTAGCTACATTATAACTAGTATCTATTCTATCATTACCACTTATTCTATGTATCTCTATGTTTTTATCAACTAATATTTTTTCAACTGACTCATTAACTGAATTCTTCCCTCCAACTATATATACTTTTTTAACTTTATCTAACCTTTTTAATGTATATGAAGGTATATTATCTTTTTTAACTAGTAATATTGGTGCATTTTCTACACCTGCTAAACCACTTGCACTTAATCCATCAGCTAATGTTCTATCTGTGTTTATAATTATTGCTGTACTGTAATTTTGTTTATCTGCTATAAGAGCAGCTGTTTCATATTCATCTTGTCCCTGAATTTTATCTATAGATGATAAAGCAAATGCATTAGATGAACTAACTGTGAATATCATTACTGACATTCCTAATGCCAATAGTTTTTTATTAATCTTCATAAAATTATCCCCCTTAATATGAATTACATATCCCCCACAACCTTATCAAAATCTCCACCAGAATCTACATCCTTACCATCAGTTTTAGTTGGTTTGCTAGGCCCAAAACCTGGTACATCAACTAAATCCGATTTATTATTATCAGATGGTTTATCATGGTTATTTGAATTATCTTCAGGTTTATTAGGTTTATTATCCTCAGAATCTTTAACAACTTCTGGATTAACTAACTTATTATTATTTGAAACTTTTGGTTTTGGTTCACTTTTTTTCTGAACTTCTTCTTTGGTAGGTCTATTGTTTTTAATTGTATTATTGTTAGTTATATTATCTATATTCTGAACTTTATTCTTTTTCTCAGAATCCTTTCTATCTTTTTCTTCTTGTATAGTACTTACATTATCCCTTAGATCAATAGTTGGAACATTTACACTTCTATTTTCTAAGTTATCATTATTAGAACTCTCATTATTTTCTATCTTGTTAAAACTTAATTGTGAAACCTTAGATACCTTCTTACCTAGTGTACTTATACTAAAAATTCCAGCACATCCAATTATGATACAAGCTACAACTAAAATAGATAGTTTGTTTGTTTTTATTATCTTTAAAAATTTCATATATTTCACTCCCTTTGATTTAGTTCATAGGAGTGATTACTTATTATATCTAGATGATAATCCATTTTTTACCATAAGTCAATAATTCCTAATATAAAAATTCACTCCTAACGTTAATATTTCACTCCTAGCGTTATTTTTTAACTCCTAGCGTTAATATTTCACTCCTATTGATATTTTCTTTTATAATAAGTATAATTAATTTATTATTAATTATTGGGGGGGATTTTAAATGATCAGAATAAAAATATCAGAATTGCTTGGTAAATGTAAAATGTCTAGAATAGAACTAAGTGAAAAAACTGGTATTAGACCTAGCACAATTACTGCTCTCTACAATGAAACGATTAAAAGAATTGATATTGATATGTTAGATAAACTTTGTGATGTATTTGATTGCAATATAGAAGACATAATTGAACATGTAAAAGATGTCGATTAATGTTATAATAATAATTAAGAAACTATATTCAAATATACATATTATAATGGTTTTAGCATCTTTCTTAAATAGAAAGGTGCATTTTTTCGTATGTCTTTTATTAAATAATGGCTTCAATGACACTATTGAAAGTTATATAAAATCTAATAAAAAAAATATATTTAACTAGAAATATAATTACTATCTACTTTTTCGTTTTTAGAATTAAATAAAAAAGATATGATATAAAATCGTATCAAATTTAACTTTTTGTGATATAATAAAAGCAAGAAGAATTACAATCTATTTTGCTTTAGAGTGGAGTTCTTTAAAAATGATTATTTTTTGAGTTTAAACATAAATTTAAACTCAACTCTCAGGTCACTCTTTCGCACAGAGTGGCCTTTTACTTTTGTAAATATTTTGCCAATCAAGCAAAATATTAAACTGGCAATAACACCAGCGAAAATATTAAGTAAAAATTCGTTCATACCTACACCTCCTTTCTTTCGGAGGTTATTTCTTTTGTTTGTATGAACTCCACTCTAATAGATTATATATTTTTCTTCTTGCTAAAAATATTATACCACTCTTTACCATAAATATCTAATTACTAAATTATTTTATATTTTTAAATAATTTAACCTTAAAATAAAGGAGTATATCCTGACACAGAATCTAAATTTATCTTTGTAGTCTCTGCTCTTGTAAATCCAAATGAAGGAGGTATTTTTAAAATAACTGAACCTCTTACTTCATACTTTTTAACTTTACTGCTATTATTTGGAGCTAGTTGTCTATTTGTTACTTCTACTTTTAAGTCTAAAAGTGTATACTCAACATTTGAATCATTATATTTTATGTAATGTCCTTCTTCTTCAGTTAATTTTAATGCTTCTTTCAGTTTATTCTCAACCTCTCCTCTATCAACATTCTCTTTCCATTCATCAGTTTTATTTAATTGATATGCAGCACCATATCCTTCTCTTAGACATGGATATGTTTCATCATAATTTTCTGTAGCTACAGCAATAAGAGACTTTTCAAAAGCATCTCTAACACCTTTAGTTATTAGTGCTAATCTTAAATATTCAGCACAAATACAAAAGAATATCATAATAATCACAACAATTATACATATTACTATAGAAGTCGCATTACCATCTTCTTTTTTTAAGATGTTCTTTATTTCCAATATGCCTCACTCCTTCCAGTCGCATTTGAAACCAAGGGTACTGGGAAAGAAGCGAAATCAAAGAAACTTAAATCCATTGTTTTTTTTACAGTCACCTTTATTTCTTCATTGAGCTGGACTTTGTTTGTTCCATTTATATACTTTGTTGACCATTCAATTCTATCTGGCTCAACTATACTCTTATTTAATTTTTCTATTTCATTATCAACATCCTGACCAACCTCCCCACTTATTTCTGCAATTCTAACAATCTCATTTGCATAGTGGTTTAATTGACTCTTTGCAATGATAACTGGTAACACATTAATTACAAGTCCAACTAAAAGTGCTACAATAAATATTATTATTATAATCCAAATAGATTCGTCTATAGCTCCTTTTTCATTTCTTATAGGCTGATATAAATCTTTTTTGCTTTTTAATATTTTTTTCATCCCAATCCTCCTTAAAAGAAATTGTTTAAGGATTTATAAACTTCAATGCCTAAAGCAACAAACATATTCATTATTAGACAACCAAGCATAAGCATTGTGTACTTTCCAATTTTACCTGGTCTTTTACTCGCAATAGCTTCCACTCTTTGTAATTTTAAATCATTTAACTTAGCAGCCAATTTTTGAAAATACATAATCTCATCATTACCATTTAACACACCCACTAGCCCTACTATTATTTCTGATAAATTTGAACTATTAACTCTACTTTCAAATCTAATTAAAGCTTCTTTCTGAGAGCTAGATTTCATATCAGCTAACGTAAATTTAAGTTCTTCAGCTAATGTTTCATTTGCTGTTTTTATATACTCAGAAATTATATATAAAAGATCTCTAGTTCCACTTAATTCTATTGCTAATGTTGATGCGAATTCTGCAAGTTCATAATCAATTCTTTTTATTTTATCTGCAACAATTCTATCTGCTCTTTTCAGCTCTTGAAAAATAGAATAAATAGAAAGAGCTATCCAAATAATACATCCTTTTGGATAAATTATATAAGTTGGAATTGTAAGAGAAAGAACAACACAAGAACTTACAAAAGCATTTGCAATATAAGTTTCTGGAGTTAAGTTTATATTAGCTGATTTCAAGGTCAATAATAGTTTTTTTCTTTTATACTCATTAATCTTTACAAATTTTGATACTCTCATTGCTACTTTCGTAGTTAAATCATCTAATGTTTTCTTTTTTTTGTTTGAATTTATAACTGATGATACAGTTTTTGAATATCTTGCTCCTGGCATATTTAGTATTCCAGCTAAAATCATATAAATACTAAATACAAATAAAGAGAAACAAATTAATAGTATCAATTAATCACCCCCCTTATTCATTTATTGATTTATAATCAATTGGTTTTATCAGTTTACTAATTTGTATAATGGAGAAAAACGTTAATGAAACAGTAATACAAATAGAAATTTGTCCTGGTAATGTGTACATTAAATTTTTAAACCAATTTATATTTAAAAATTTCAACATAAAAATTGAGCCATATAATATAAATGTCATAGTTAAAAAACTTTTTGCTGGCCCCATTAATTTACTATTTACTTTTTCATTTAGTATCTTTACATTTGAAAACTTACTTACAGTTGCTCTAAGTGGAGACTTTAGTGTTCTATTAGTTTGACATTGTATAACTCTATTTACCCATTCTACAAATATGTCATTATCAATACTATCTCTTAATTCTTCTAATGCTTCTTTTATATCAGGAGATAGTTTAATTTTATATAAACATTTTCTAAATATATTTTCTAAAAGAGGATTAAAACAGTCAATATTCTCCTCTATAGCTAGTATTATATCCTCATTTCTTAAATAAGAATTTGTAATCATAGATAAACCACTTTCTAACTCATCATTTAATTGCCTCTCATATGAATTAGCGGTTATCTTTATATATAAAAATGGCAACATCCCAAATCCAAATGCTAATATTGGTATTAAAAATATATTGCCTATGCTAAGTGCTAGAAATATCCCTACTATCATTAATACAATAGCAATGATACATATATTTGAGAATTTTCCCTTACTTTGAGTCCGTTCTAAGATATTACTAGTATCTTTTATTAAGCGCTTTATTCCCTTCTCTTTCTTTTTGCCTGTTAGAATTTCTACTTTATCACTAATAGAAGGTGATTTTTGCTTTCTTTCAAATATGGATACTATTTCTCTTAAAAATTCAATAGGAGATATATTCAATAATGTAAATATTCCTCCCATAATCACTAAAAATAAAAATATATTTGAGAATCCCATTAAAAAACCTCCTTTCAATTACATAAATCAGATACTTCATAATAATTTAACATTTTATTTAATTCTTTTTCTGTAATCCCATTTTCAAGTAAACGTTTTTGAATATTCTCAGAAATATTATTTACCTTTTCAAAATATCCTGTGATTACTTTCTTATTTCCTTCAAGTTTTATACCAGTTCTAACAAAATGAAATAATGTTTTAAACTCACGTTTTCCATCTTCATGAACAATGCACTCTGTTATTTCCATTATTTTTCTTGATTTATCTTTCAATTGTTTTACAAAACATGCAATAGGAAAAGCTTTAGTTACATTTTTCATTAGAGTATCATCATCCATATTTGACTTCGTCTTACACAAATCTAACATTCTTGAATAAACATCAATACAAGAGTTTGCATGTATAGATGTAATAAAAGGATTACCTGTATTAGCGGCTTTTTGTACTTCAAATGCTTCTCTACCTTTCATCTCAGAAATCACCAAGTAATCTGGGTTCATTGTAAGAGAAAACTCTAATAATTTTTCTTGGTCTATATCCTGCTTAGGGTCATCACTATGTCTTGTCCTTAGGTGTATTACTTCATTTATTACCTTACCATTTTCATCTCTCTTGACCATATCAAACTCTCTAACATCTTCTTCTATTGTTATTACTCTATCATCATTATCTACAGATTCTTTGACTAATGAATCTAGAAGAGTTGTTTTTCCAGAATTAGTTGGTCCTACTATACACATACTTGCTCCATATTTAAAGAGTCTCTGCATGATATAAAATATTTCTGCTGTTCCTGTACCAAACTTTATAAAATCATCTATTTTTAGCTTCTGAGGGTTTATAATACGAATAGATACAGCAAGACCCTTACTCTCATCAATTAAACCGTACCCTAGAGCTGTTATCCTTATTCTCTCTGATAAATGTCCTCTTACACCAGGTTGAGCATTGTCAAATACCATATGAGACATTTGTAACATTCTTTTAATAACATCTATTGCATGTTTTGGATTATTAAATGATTCTTTTGTAAATTCCTTATGCCCATCTTTGAACGTAATTCTAGTTGAATCCCATTCATTTATATTTATTTCTTCAACATCATTTCTATAAAGATAGTTATCTAAAAAATCGAATCCTAACATTCCAGATAGTAGTTTATCAATTAATTCTTTCTCAGATAATCCTTTTACCTTATAAGAATAATCAGTAACAAATTTTTCAACAAATGGTCTTACTGATTCTCTTTGCTCCAATATATTTTTTCCTGCCATAATTGAAAAGCACTTATCTAAAATATAACTTTGAGTTTCCTTTAATACATCTGAAAATTCTTTTTCTTCCTTATCTTCATTCAAGAAATTTTTAAGAATTTGTCTATCACCAAAAGCCATTATTTATTTCTCCATGATTTACATTTTTTTATATCATCCTCATTTTTTAAGGTACTGGCTAATTCATCAACAGTTTTGTTGTATTGACTCTTTTTCTTACTAAGTTCCTGAAATAAATCTCCAGATAGAGTTTGCTCTCTTATTTCTTCAAGATAAGGTAATTCGTATTTTATTCTATATATTTCTTTTACTTCCCTTACTGATTCATCTTCCTTGAAATTTGATAGCACATTTATATGTTTATTTATTTTAAATTTCTGTAACATCAATAATTGTAAATTAGAATCAAAATAAGATATAGCTTTTAAACTAGGTTCTACAAGCCTAAAAATAGTATCAGAGTATTCTAGAACTGTAGATGTCAATAAGTCTGTAAAAAAATAACTTGTACAATCCACAATAATATAATAAGCCATGTTTTCCAATGTTCTAAACAGTTCTAATACCCTTTCTATATTATATTGTGCATAGGTTGATACATTTTCTCTCTGTTTGTATCCCAATATATTTATATATTTGTTTTTCCCATTTATTAAATTTGTTAAAATTACTTCTTCTGATAAAATTGGAGCTGACAACACATTTCCTAATGACTTGTCTTTAATTTTTTCATTCGGTAAAATAGTATTTATTGAAGGACAGATTAAATCAGAAAAAACTAAAATTACATCTCTCTTTTCCTCTGCTAGTTTTTTTGCTAACTTTATACTAAAAGTAGTTTTACCTGAACTTGGGCTTCCCCAAATAGCAATTGTTTTACCTTTCATTTCTATTCCCCTATTCTTTTATTGGTGTAGTCATGTTTCTTGATGCCAATAAATTTATTGTTTCTTCTTGTTTTTTTATAAATTTTTCAGCATTATTAGTTGTACCACGATACACTAGTGTTACATGCATTTTGCTATTTTCTTCTAGCGTAGCTAGTAACTTAGCTTGGATATCATTTACTTGCACTGTAATAGTTGTCGGAAGCTCATTTTCTTCTTCATTTCCTTTTTGTACTTTTTCATCATTCTTATCAGAACCTTTTGCATTAGTAACAGCTAATACTCTTACATATTGCAACTCAGCAGGTTTTAGAGTTTCTTTATCTTCTCCATAATCAGCAGCTAAAATTGATATAATATCTCCTGTTTCTAGCTTTCCTGATAGTCCAGCCGCAAAATTTTTTATTGTAAAAGATATGGCTTGATTCTTACCATCTAATCCATATAAATATTCATTTTCAGCCACACGATTTTTTGAAATCTTTGTAGTCAACACATTATCATCTTTGTTAATATCTGTTATTGCATACTTCCCAACAACACTATCTTTTGTTTTAATACTTGTCTGAGGTAAACTCTCAGAATCTGTTGTTTTAATTTCCCTAACTTTTGTGGAGCTTATTTTTTCTCCTTTTTTTATTTCTTGTGTTGCTCTAACAAAGGTTGTTTGTGATTTCATTTTCTGTAAATATGGAGAAACAAAACAAATGTATACACCTATTAGTAATGCAGAACAACCAATTATTATTCTTTTTGTCGCTAATTTCATATTTTTCCTCCTATAATAAATATGATAAAAAACACCCTACAGAAATGTAAGGTGCTAAAGCAATACCATTTTTATATGTATCACGATTGATTGCAAATGCCAAGATTAAGCTAATTAGAATAAAAATTAAAACTTCTATACCTTTAAACCCAATTAAAAATCCACTACTTCCCATAAGCTTTATATCCCCTCCTCCAATACTTCCATTTTTCAATATTGCTGATAAATAAAGAGGTAACGCAAATAAAAATAAATTTATTATAGATAAATATAAATTCATTTTTATAAAGGATACAAATAATATCAATACCTGTATTTTATTAGGTATTAATTTTGTTCTATAATCTACATAACTAGCATAGATTAATATTTGAGCATATAAAAAACCTTTTATTATTAATGCTATATTATTAATATGTTTAAATAGGCTTATGATTAATAAATATTCTATTAAAAGTAATATCATTTTTTGCTCTTTGCTTAACACAATTTTTTCACCTGTTGGCAGAAATTTTAAATCATAGAAATAACTGAATATGCTATTAGAACTAATATTATTGAAAGACATAATATAAAATCCTATCCAAACATATTTACAATTGTAGATTGTGCTTTTGGTAAAATAACATCTTGTAACGCTCCAGTTGCCCAAGCTAACATCAGTCCACCTAAAAACACTGCAATAACTACCCAAATAGCCTTAGATACATTTTCATCCATACCAGATTCATTATTTAATACTTCTTTTAGATGTCTTTCTATACACATTATTTTTTGTCCTATATAGGATTCTAAAAAAGTATTTCTTTGTTTTCTTTTTTCTTTTTGAAATAATAAATTCTCCATGTCTATCCTCCTTAAGTTTTAAAATATATATAAAAAAGCATCTCTAGAAAATGCTTTTATTAACACATATACTTGTTGTAAAGAAATTTACTTCATACAAATCATGAATTAGCTAAGTACTCTTAAGATTTTTCAAACATTTCTATTATTTTTTCTTGTATAATGGGAGATGTGTATTCTATTGCTTTTCTTCCCAGTAAAGGTCCTAGTAAAATTAAAAATAAAATTATTATACATCCAATAATTGCTCTCTGACGTTCTGACAAACACCTCTTCTTTTTGTCCTTACTTAAATCAATATTTTTCTTTTTATCTTTCATATAAATCTCACCTTTTTCAATCTAAAATTTTCTTAACTATACACAAAATTAATGTTATAAATGTAAGTACAGCTGCCAAACATAATAAAAACCCTAATATTCCCTCAAAAAACGAACAAGCAGTATGTGCTAAGTTTACTACCATATTGTTTATGATGTCTCTATCATCCCTAAGAAAAGTTGCTCGTTTATCCATAATTTTATTTATGCAAAGAAGTACTAAACATAGAAACACAGCCAATGCTGAAAAAAAAACAGGTTTAATAAAATCCAAAAAATCTATCCAAAAATATTCTATACGTTCCTTGATCTTTGTACCTATACTGCTCAGTATTTGAAATATACTCTTTTGTTCACAAACAACTTTTTCTTTAATAGTTTTATAATCAGACTCATCTTTTTTTATTTCCACCATAATCCCCCCTACATACTAATATCTTGTATATACAAATTCTTATCTATAAAGTAAAAAGGAAGATAGGTATTCTATCTTCCTTCATTAATATTTAGCTAAGTTTTTTTATTCAAATAAAAAAGCTCTTAATATAGATACTTTTTCAATGTGTAAAATATAGGGGTGAGATGGCTTTAAGCCACCTCAATTTGTTATGAAAAACCAAAAAATGAACCTGTATATGACATCTATTACTAGATGTCATATATAGTCTCACTTTCATATTCATGTATATTTGCATATGTGTTTTTATAACTTATATTTTATCTATCATTCTTCATCACTATATTTATTATTAAAACTAATATCACAAAAATTTGCACCCCAACAATGTTAGCAAATGATTTAGGATCTGTTAGTACTGGTAAAATCATAAGAAAGATTAATAGAATAGCAACTTTTATATAATCAATTATACTATGCTTTTTAGATGTATTTTCTTTAACTGTTTTTTCATCATCATTCATGATTTATATTCCTCCAATAATTTATAATTTTATTTTTTAATAAAATGATAATATAACTATAAGTCAGCTATCTGTTTGATATAAAAATAAAAACTTTCTTAAACCACTTATAGGAGCTACCTTTCTTTATGTCTTTAATATTCTCTGAAATATATCCCTTTGATTTATATATAATACTATCCATTTCTTTAGATACAAAATTTATAGAATTCTTTTTTTAAGGTTCATAATTATTCTCCCTTCAATATAAATGCAAATGTATCAAAATTAAAAAACACCCCAAATGGATGCTTGATAATTAAACTTATTTTAGATTGAAAAAACATAAATCTAAAACAAATCAAGTGTAATTGATGTTGCCTTTGCTAAACACTATCTCTATTATTGGGTTTCAGTATTGAAAAATACCTTATCTATGTTTTTATTACTTTATTTTTAATTTAAATTTTTTATTTGAATATGTAAAAGAATAATGATCATAAAAGGCATTACTATTCTTTTTATATCTATTTCAGATATAGCCACAACTAATAAATCTCCTGCTTCATGAAATGTTTTTGAATCTATCAAATATAAGGTAATACCAAATATAATTGAAGCAACTACTATAATACAATCTTTCATATTAGACTCCTTATAAATAAATATTTCGTACTTTAGAAAACTCTTCTGATAATATTTTTTCTATTATCTTAAAATACAATGCATTCATAGTTTCTGCACAATACAATTTAGAAATAATAATTTTTATATTTTTATTATCTATCAAGAAAGTAATCAAATCCTCTTTATCAAGTAAGTCATTTTCATTTAAGATAGTGCTGTTTCCAAAGCTTTTAGAATCCTTCAATGATAAAATTGTCTCATTATATATATTTATTAATGCCTCATAAGCTCCCTCTTCATCACAAAAAAATTCAATACTATTTTCGTAAATTTCTTCAAGTGAGTATTCACATAATCTTCTATAGTCTAATTCTACAACATTGTGTTTAAAATGATATTCAACTTTTTCTAATATATAATTTACTTCTTTTTCTATATCTATATTTGAAAATAATTTAACTTTCTGCAAGTAATTTAATTTTAAAAATATATAGTTTGAGCCCACATATTTTATATTATACATATAGATATCATCTGTCATTTTTAAGCCTTTTTTGTGCAATACAATATTTACTTTCCATTTTATTTGTTCTATAGCTTTTATCTTTTTTTCATCTATTTTGACCAGTAATAATCCTAATAAAATTGAAGCTAAAGAATAAAAAAACAGTAAAGCTCCTATTATTGAATATACTATTTTAAATTTTTCTGGAGTAAATGTAAATTTTGTAACAAAAATTAGAGCACAGCCCATAATAAAACTGAGCAAAGTATATTTCCCATATTCTGGTTCAAGCAAAATAACATCCCCTTTCAAGTGCTTACTTATAATACTTGTTTAGCTTTGCTCTAAAAAATCTTCTATATTTTGTGTCCTAATAAGGGAAAATTTATCTTTAAAGTTAAAAAAAGCCGACATCCTAGTCTTTATAAATAAAAAACTTATGAAATTTGGATCAGCTGTATTTAAGATTTCTCCAACATAAGATGTTATTATATCTCCTATACTTGTTTTTATAAAAGAAAATATTTCATTTGAATTATCAAAGACAATTAAGTATTCAGCATTTTTTTCTCCAAACAAATAATTTTCATTAATAAAAGTAAGAATATTTAGTAATAGAACACCTAATATTTTTTCATCATCAACTAAATTTAATTTATTAAAAGCAATAAATTCATTATTGTGTACATGATTTATATTAGAATGTATATTTAGTAAATGCCCATAATTATCTATTATTTTATTAAGTTTCAAAATAATTGTATCTATAACATTTATTCTTATGTTTAATATGTCTTTAATACTATTTAACTCTTTAAATACTTCAAATACCTTTTCTTTATTTGGAGATTGCATACAGTTTATCATTCTATGTGTTCCTTCTATATATTTTAAATAATTTAGAAAATCAGATAAAATAGGGTATTCATTTTCTTTATATTTTGTACACTTTTTTATATCTATTCCAAAATATTCATAAAATTTAGTTAGTAATATATCTAAACTAGTTAATTCTTCTTCTGTGTATTCACTTACTAAAATACAATACATTCTTTGTATCTTTTTTAAATGAGTGCCAAATGAGAATATATCAAAATCTTTTATTGTTGAATAAATTTGCAATGGATTTATTATTTCTTTATTCTTATCAACTTGTACTACTCTAACATCTTTTATATCATTAAATTTCGCAGATTCTGTATTTACTAGTATTATTTTTTTGCCTAATTTTATTTGTTCATAAATAATATCTTTTCCAGATATTTTGTTTTCATTTTTTATTTCACTATTCATTTTATATGCTAAATTCATTAAAATCCCCCCAAAATTATAATTAATTTTACTCACTTTACTTATATATCTCCTTCTTCCAATTCATCAAGAATCAAAGATACTTCAGTACTTAAAACAGAAGCATAAATAAGCACTCCTAAAAAAGCTATAGCTATTGTTAAAGCAACAAACATAAATTAATCACCTCAGTTTTTTATAATAAAAAAAGGTATCCCATAATTGGAATACCTTTTAAACAACAATTTATTTTAAACCAGGAAATCTACCATAACTCACAGGCCCTTTTCTCATGTCTGTTATTCTAACATCTTTTCCTGATTCTGGAGCTTCTATAACTTTTCCTCCTCCAATATACATTTGAACATGATGCACATTCCAAGGATTTGTTAAAGATTGGCCTTTTTCATGTACAAATACAAAGTCACCTGGTTGTAGTTGTTCAAATGATATAGGTGTTGATGCTGCACATTGTGCTTTAGAAGTTCTAGGCAATCCTTTAACTCCTGCTTGATTGAAACAATATAGCATAAGACCACTACAGTCAAAAGAATTAGGTCCTTCTGCTGCCCACAAATATGGTTTACCAAGTTGCTTTCTCATAATTGAAATAATCCTATTAACCTTTTCTGAACTAGAACCACCTGATATACTTGTATTTCTAAATTCTATAGCATAATGATAAACTTTATTTGGATAGTCATGAGGAGCTTTATCTAAATTTACAGACATACCCCTTCCTTGTCCAACATTATATAATACAAATGCTCTTCTCAAAAGGTCTTTAAATTTAGGATCATTTTCATCACTATCCCACTTTATTTGATTGACATATTCGTTGGTATTATAATTCTTTTTATTTGGACAAGCTATTCCTGTCATACTTTCTAATCTAAATAAAGCATAGTTAAAATAGAATCTTGCCTCAAATGCACCTGCAATTATCTGAGCTCTTGCATCTTTTAAAAAAATACCCCACATTTGCTCTGAACTAGAAAAAGAATATCCTGCTTGTTTAAATAAATCACCCATGCCTTTTCTCATATGTTCAGCCCATATATCACTTCCATCAGTATCATATTTTTGAAATTGCATTATTCCATATGCTCCTCCATACTGACAATTAGGGTTAAAATTACTCTCTTGTTTTGCAAATCCAGCTAATATCCAATTTGGAAGACCTGTTAATTGAGATGCTTCATCAAAGAATGATGCTAATTCTTCTGGAACCCCTACAAGCTGTCCCCATTGACCTCCTCCATAATATGGTGCAAGTGTATTTCCAAATAACCAGTTCCATTTTTTATCTGAACCAGAATTTATAATCATACCAATAACCATATCAACATCATTTTTCCCAACATGATTTTCTTTAATTAATATTTCTCTAAAATGGTCATATGGTTCTCCTTCAGCTTCCTGTGAAGCTAAAACTGGCTTTGTTATTTCTATTCTTTCATCAGAATCTATTGTTGTAGTTTCTGTTTTTATTTCATATGTATATTTATTAGTATTGTAAATTGAATTTGCATAGTCTAATAAATATACTGTATCAACAGTTTCCTCAACCCTTTCTACATATCTTTCATCATTACCTTCACCAACTTTTTCCTTATAAAAACGTCTTGTTATTATTTGAGCTTCTGAATATTTTAAATCAGGTTTTAATGTTTTGTCTACTATTTCATCAACTTTTTTCTTTAATTGTTCAACACTACTTTTTGAAGATACCTGACTATTACTTACTAAAAATCGCAAATATTTCTCTACGTGTTCAGCTCTTAATAAATGTTGGCTATCTAAAAAATAATAGTCTTTAGATGTGTATTGTGCTACTTTTTCATCTATATAAGTTTGAACTTCTTTAGTTTCTTCAGAGGATAAATTAGGAGTTATTTTATCACCTGTAAATAATTCAAATGTTGCAGATAATAATATTAGTATTAATACAACAAAAGCACCATAAGGAACCATTATTTTAAACATTAGCTTTTTAAATTTATTTTTAGCAATACCTTTTACTAACTCTAATCCCTTTTCAAACAAAGCTTTCATCCTCCCCTTAAATAAAAAAGTTAACTATATTAACTCTATAAACTATCCTTAAGTAAAGAATCTAGGCTATTGTCCTTCTTGCTACTTGCTAAAAATTTAGATGCACTGTCTATATCACCTTTTGAAATATTTTCATAAAAATGTTCTTTGTCAGGTTCAGTTACACTGCTGTTAAACATAGCTGTATCAAAAATTTGTTCAGCTTTTCCAGTTGCTTGTATTATATCTAAATTATTACCTGGTTTCTCCATTATATTTCCAGCTATTGAATTTATTGTATCAATTCTAGCTGACTCTACTTGCCCCATATTTCTTTTATCATTTATTGCAGAGAATATAAATCCATCATCTTTATTACCATAACTGTCTTTCTTAGATAAGTTATTGAAGAACATACCTTGAATAGCTCTTTCAGCGTTACTAGGGTTTTTGAACGCAATATCTGGTTCTTTTTCTGGAATAGTTTCTATATTCTTCTTCAATTCATCTCCATTTTTTGAGCTATCTAGTTTATCCATTCCAAAGTTATACTCATCATCACTAGTACCACTATTTTTTTCTAATGAATCATCATCTTTCGGTATTTCATTTTCCATATTATCTAAAGGTTTTATATTATTATCATCAAGAGAGTTTATATTATCATCTAAGCCTATATCACCATAGCTTGATTCCATATCTGCATCATATCTATTTTGCTCTTCCGCAGGATCATTTCCTCTATTAAATTTATTTCCTATTCCACCATCTACTGCTCTATCAGCCATTTTTGCCATTTTATTAAAATTACCTTCTTTATCACCATGTCCCATAAGACCTTCTAAAGCTTCCAATGTTCCTGCTGTTCCTGCTGTAGAAGCTTTGAATGCTGTTACCATACCTGATATTGCTCCTAGAGTCCCTTTTGTAAATCGCCTAGCTTCTCCATATTCATCTATTCCAGATAACTTAGCAAAATATCCCTGTACAGAATTTCTTAAGACATCAGATAATTTTATAGTTAAAGTAAGACCTATTAAAATAAATAGTAGTGATGAAGTTGCTGAGAAAAACAATGAAAATACTACAAATACTATAGAGTAACATAGTCCTGTTATTGCATTACTTAATATCTCTCCAAACCAAATTTCAAATGCATTTATGTTCTTGTTAATTCCCCATAAGGCAGAAGCAACAGGTGTAAAAACAAACATAATACCTAAAACCCATGTTCTAACCATAAAAACAATATTTACTCTCAATGTTAAATAAGCGAAATAAACTTTTATTATCGCTGTAGTTAAAACATTTCCAGTTTTAAGTTCATCTAATATAGAATTAGACATTGTTACATGGCTAAAAGACTCATTTAAAATTGATGTTAAAAAATTTGAAAAGACTATTATCCCATTAACTAAAACTGGACCTCCTGCTATTATTAGGCAAACAAAAACCCATCTTTGTAAACTTTCCTTTGTGTCTATCTCTTGTCTTTCATCAACTGAACCTTTTATAACTCTTACAGCTGTAAAGAATACCATTAATATAAGTAAGACATAAGCTACTTTTTGAACTATTCCGTATCCAAAAACTAGATGTGACCATTGTTCTTTTGTAAATATATTTAAATCTTTTGCAAATATTAATTCTTCTAATGTCTTTGTCCCTAGTAATTTTTCTTGTATAAATCCATCACCAGAAAAAATAAATTTAGTTATAGAATCTAATAAGAAAGCTATTCCATTTGCAAGGAAACTATCTTCATCTTCTAGATCTTTAATAAAATTAAGCTCTGATGATTTGAATTCAGAGCCTCCTGTTGTACCCATATTTACAATTATATCTTGTAAGAAACCTGCTAAACTTAGCATAAGACCTAGCATTAAAGCCCCTAATACCAGTTTTGTTGTTCCTTGCATTAAGATAGTCCTTTTATCATAGTCATTTTTATATATTATTAGCTTATATATGAGTATAGCTAAACTAATTGTAATCAGTATCACTCCTGCATATTGCAGTATATCAACTAAAGCTTGAATTTGTTCACTCATTTTAATAACCCTCCATTTTCATATTTTAAGTCTCTGCAAACTCTTTTTCAAAGTTGAATAAATCAATCTGAGCTAAGATGTTTCCAACTTCTGTAACAAGTATACATTGCCCTTTTGAAAATGAAGGTATTCTTTTCCGAGCTTGTTCTGGAAGTCCAAAAAACTTGGTTATTTCTTTTGCTAATGACGCATCTTGTTTGAATATTATTTTTGTAGAACAAAGATTTATTATTGCCTTACCAGCCTCTTTAGTTAAGAACTCTCCAATTGCCTGTGTACTTATAATTAGGCTTATCCAGTATTTTCTTCCTCTTCTTGAGAAATCTTCAAGTAAAGCCAAACTAGCTTCATGTTGAGCGAATTTCCAACCTTCATCTATCCATACATTCTTTTGTATTCCTTTATATTTCCAGTCTGAAAATAAGCCCCATAACCAACTTAAAATTGTAGTCATAGCGAAAAATTTACTGAACTCATCAAGCTGTTTCAAACAAAAAACAATAAGTTTCTTTCGTTTGAATCTAGATATTTCTTCACTTGTCTCACAGTCGAACATAGCCATTACACCATCACCAGTTATTAGTTGCATAATATCAGATACTTCATCAAGATTTTTATTTTTTTCCATAGTAGCTTTTAAATCACTAAGTATAGGTAACCTTTTCTTTTTATTGTTTTCCATCAATGAATCTGGCTCTATACCTATTCCTCTATCAGAATATACTTTTTTAATAGCATCTTGTACTCCTGTTATTTCTGTACCAACTAATCCTTTACCATTTCTATATTGTTTTATAAAGTTATTTATAAGATTAGTTATCTCAACCATTTTCTCATAGATTGGTACTGTTCTTCTTCCATTTTCATCTTCTTCAACAGATAGTTCTAAAGGATTTATTCCGATTTTTCTACCTGCTTTTATATGAAGATAATTGCCACCAAACTTTTTATTTATCTTCTCATATTCATTCTCCATATCAAACACTGCGTTCCATTCACCTAGTAACGCTCCTCTACCCATAAAGACCTTCATGAATGTTGATTTACCTGAACCTGGCTTGCCACAAATATATAGATTAGGATTTGAGTATAATTCACTTTCTTTTATGTGCTTTTTCTGACATAAGAAATTATCTAAAATTAAAGTAGAATTTGTTTGTTCATTTCTTCCAATGTACTTTCCTTCTGTATGATTTAGATGTGTACATCCACTTGGTACTAGACAAGCTGTTCCACCAGTAGTCATATTCCTTTTATCTTGCATATAGTTAAAAGAATTAAATGGAAGAGTTGTTAAAAATGCATCTCTTTGATCATAAAATAAGACCTTTACAATTATTCCAGTTTTTTCACATGCCTCTATTATCATGCTTGTCTTATTCTCTAAATCAGCTAGATCATTTGACCACAACTTCATTAGATTTTGAGTATGATATAATTTATCTGAATTGGTTTCTATTAGCATTCTTAAATTATCTATGTTTTTAGCAGCTTCTCTCTTATCATAATCAACTGTTCCAGTACTTTTATACTCCAGTTTTATATTTGACATTATTTTTGAATATTGATTTTTCAAGGATTTACTAAGAGTAGTTTCATCAAGCTTTTTAACTATTGATAATAACTCCATATTTTCTATACAACACAAATTATTCAATGTACTTATATTCATATTCTTAGGAAATGCTTGAATAGACAACATTCTTATATAATTGTTTCTATCAAGCTTTATGTAGTCTTCCTTTTCTTCAAAAATATTAGGTTTTATAATATCATATATAGTCAATCTGCCTATTTCTAGAAATTGCTCATCTTTTTTATTCTGTTTCTTTTTTTTGTCTTTTTTCCTATTTTTTACGAGCTTTTTTTCTTCTTCTGGTGCTAGATTTTCAGTTGACTCTACTTTTATTAAATCTTCTTCTGATAAAATACTAATATCCGCATCATTATAATCTTCATGTTCTTTTCTTAAAATTCCTAATCCTTCTACATATTCTGAAAATATACCTTTCTCTATCAGATCTTCTACAATAAAATCTTTACCTTTATTAAATTGGTTGTGAAAAAATTCTATAATATCAATACCTTTAACTGTAGATACTCTGAAGTTAGTATCATTTAAAGCTCTCACCACATAATTTACTTTTCCTTGTAATTCCTTTAAAGCTCTTTCTTGAATGGGATGATTTGGAGTTACAATATATATATAATTATATTTTGTATCACTATAAATTCCATTTTCCAAAGCAGAAAATTCATTGTACAATTCCTCTTTGTATTTTTTAAGGAAATCACTTGATTCATTATTATCCATTTTTTTGTCTATAAATTCTTTGTAATGTTTGAAATCTTGCTTTTTATTACTACGAGCATATTTAATAGGAAAATTCAGACCAAAGCTATATGATATTAGTACATTTTCAAATTGTTTTATATCATCTTCAGACAATAATGCTACATCAGTCGTTGAAATTTTTAATATCACAGAATAACCATATTTACTTTTTATTATTGTATTGTTCAAAACTTCCTGAATTCCTATAATTTCATCCATGAGCTTTATCTTTTTATCTTGTTTCATTTTCTTAACAGTCTTTTGATCTATCAAATCATATGTTGTTGTCTTTTGTTTAAAATCCATAGAAACCTCCTATTCATCAGATTATTCATAATGTTTTATTACTTTTTTTCTAAATAAATACTTAACTCTAAGTAGTACATATGAATCTAAATACAATCCATTTATTCTTACAAAGCTGAATGTACCAGATATCGCCAACATAAAAGCTTCAAATAAAAATACCATTAAAATATTTAGAAAATTTATTGTTGTTACTCCATTTTCTAAGTAATTAACGAATAGTTGTGGTCTTTGTATTATTATCATAAAAAAACCAACTGGAACAGCGAACCAGATGGCTTGACGTAAAGATAACTTTCCACCAATTATTTTATCTTCAAAGCTTAAATCGAAAGGTATTTGAAAATTAGTCATATAAACCTCCTTTACAAAAAATAAAAGGCTTAAAGCATGAGCTTTAAACCTTTTATTAATTTACTTCATAAATGAACCAGTTAAGAATCCTACAGCTGATGCTGCAAATCCTATTACAGCTATACCACCAGCTATATTCATTATCTTAGACATAGATTCTTGTCTTTGTTCTTGACGCTTAGATACCATTAATGAAATTCCTGCTATGCATAAACTTACAAGTGCAGTAACAGCACCACCTACTTGTGCTATTTTTTGAATTGTAGGAATAATTTGATCTCCTATTGATTCTGCTGAAGATGATGGAATCCCAGATAGACCTGGAACTAAGAATAGATTTACAATTCTATTGCTACTAACTAAATATAACCCAGTTAACATTGTGATAACTCCACCAAACTGAATAAATTTATGTTTAAATAATATATTTTTATTTTCAGTTAACTCTGTTGAATCTAGTAAGACATCTTGTTTTAAAAATAATTCTTTTATTCTATTTATTGTCATTTTATTACTTCCTTTCTAACCCTTCAAAATTAGCGTCGCCAAGTATCCAATCATTGGAAAATATACACCTGTTAAAATAACACCTATTATTGTGAACTTAATATTTTGTAATACTTCTACTCTTTCATCTGATCTATTCAAAGTCATTAATTTAATTCCTGCATAACATAAACCAGTTACAGCTAAGACTAAAGCAATAACAGTAACTGGGCTTTTAGCAACTGATAAAAATAAATTTGTGAATTTTAAAGCATCAGCTCTTACTTCTAACAATTAAATCACCACCCTACATGTTTTCAATCAAATCATCTACAGAACATTTATAAATTGATATAACTTTTTCTTTAGTAAACATTTCATTTGGCTTAGTATCAAGAAAAACAACCTCATTTGGTTTTGCATTAACTAATTGTGCTACAGTATAACCTAAGAATTTTATATTTTTAGCAATAATGAAAATAGTTTTTATTTTAACATCACCATTTTCATCTTTAACTAGTTTTTTAGCTTCTTTGACCATTAACATCTATGTAAATATACCTCTTTTTCTAGTTTTTTCAGTTATAATCCACCTTTCCCAATATGAGAGAACCATCCTATTATTTGGAATCTCATAGAAAATAAAACTATCGCTAAAAATATACATCCCATACTTGCTGCCGCCTTAACAGCAAACTTTGATTTAAGCACTGTTGCACATAAAATAAATATAACAAGAACTATAAGAAAAGCAATTACAGCTATATTGTAAAAACTGCCTGATACAAGTGCATCAACTTCCCCCACAGCACCATTTATTTTATTTGTCATTTCCTCTGTAGATACATCAGGAATATTGCTAAGTCCAGTTGTTAGAAAAAGGATTATATTGTGCATTAAACCACCTCCTTTTGTTTTAACTTCTCTTTTAACTTGGCCAATGCTTTCTTTCTTACATAACTTATTTTATTTAAATTTATTTTTAGTTTCTGCTCTATTTCTTTATAATTCTTTTTTTCAATATAAAGATAAAATATTACTTCTTTTTCAAGCTCATCTAACTCTGATATGGCCCATTTAAGTTCCAAATGAGTTATTCTCATATCAAATTCATTAGTATTTATTAAATTTGAACAAATTGATTTGTTCATTAAACTATATGACTTTTTTAAACAATTATCTTTTTCTAGAACTCCTTGTGAATTTTTTCTAACAATTTTTTTATATTTTTTTTTAGGGATATAACAATCTACTGTTAAAACCCTAAATTGTTCAAATATCTCACTTTCAATATACTTTCTCGCATATGTTAAGATATTTGCTTCTTTTTTAATATCATATCTATTTATAGCAGTTATGAACCCTATTATTGCTGAATTAAATATGTCCTCCACATAAGAGTCCTTAATTGTATATTTAGATATCATTTTATAAATATATTTTTGATTATTACTTATTAGTTTTTCAAGACAGCTTTTATCTCCAGCTTTATATCCCATAATAAGTTCTCTATTTTTATCTATCATAAATAAAATCTATATTTAATTTTTTGTTCTTGGAGATAAACTTATTTTTAGATTTTTTGCTGTCTATATCTTTATAACATGCTTTTTTTTTCATCACATCTTTCACCTCCATTCTCACAAAAAAATAGACACTTATTAAGGTGTCTATTTTTATTTCTATCATTCAGTTAATATTATACTAGGTAATTAATCTGCAAAATTTTTTTCATAAGTTTTATATTCCATCATGTCTGTAGTCAATTTTATCCGAATTGGCAAATCTTTTGTAGCCATTTCTTTTGTTTCTTTATTAAGAACTAAAAATATATCTTTATTTTTATTTGCCTTTACTTCATAATGATTTATGTTCATCATCACGATAGAACTATTTGTAGTCCTTTGTTTTACTGACATATTAATAGCATTAATTTTTTGATCTCTTTCTAATTTAGCCATTATAGCTATTTCTTCACTTCTTTTTTCATTATAAGATTTAGCTGATTTCTTATAAATTTTATTTCTCTCTTTTTTTCTATTTTGACTTTCTTCTCTTCTTCTTTGTATTTCAGAATTATATTTTTCTTCATTTTTGTATAATATCTTTTTTATTGTATCAAAATCTAGATTTAACATACCTTGGATATCTGATATGCTCATTTTGTATTCAAAAAAGAACATATTAACTTTATCATATAATTTGCTTTTTATTTTAGGTTCATAGTCCTTAATATAATTACTTATTGTTTTCTCACTTACATTAAACTTTTTTGCCATCTCACTAATTCTTACTTTACCATATTCAGATTTTTTGATGTAGTAATTAATTATTTCCGACTTTTTAACTTTAATATCTTTAAGGTAATTATTTATAGTTTTTTCACTCATATTGAACTTATTCGCCATTTCACTAATTTTTACCCTTCTATGATGTGACTCTTCTATATAATAATTAATTATTTCTTCTTTACTTACTTTATAGTTTCTAATATAATTGTTTATAGTTTTTTCACTTATATTAAACTTATTTGCCATTTCACTAATTTTTACTTTTCTTTTTTTAGATTCTGACAAATAATATGCAATTACTTCTGTTTTTTCCGTTTTTTCTACTTTTCTCAAAAATATACTCCCCAATTTTTTGACATAGCTTTTCCCTTATGTATAAAATATCACATATTAAAACTAAAAAAAACAATCAAAATTTTATAAAAGTGAAAAATATATCTTTTACTAGCAATAAATAGAGTAAACTATCTTTTTTTTATGAAATTTCCAAATAAATTTTATAAATTTCATCAATCTGTTCAAAGATTTCTGTTAGTAATGACTTTAATCTATGTCTACTTATATCCATTTCATAACAAATATATTTTGCTGGTGGTTCTTCTTTTATTTCTTCCATGTATGTAAGTAATTCTTTTAATCTTGGTGATAATGATAATTTTAATTTTATGTATCTTTCTTGAATATTGAATACAGATACTATTTTTTTTTGTTCTTCTATTATATTATTTTCTGGATTTAATAAATTAGTATGTTCAATGCCTATTGATTTACTGATATTTTTATAATATCCTATACGATCAACTCTTATTTTAACAAAATATGATATATCATTTTGAAATGAACAAATAGTAAATGTCTCTTTTATCATTTCAGCTATACCATCATTTTTATCTTTACAATCTTCTTCATCTTCATATTTCCTTTGGTTTGACTTCAAATTTATATTATCTAATCTTTTCTTTTCCCTCTCATTTGAATTCTTTCTAGAGTTGCCCTTTTCTGTAGTGCTTTTTTGAATGTCAGCTGTTTTCATCATGATACTCTCTCCCCCCAATTTCAATTAATTCATTTGATAATAACCTCAATTATGTACATAAATATCTTCTTTTCAAGTAGCCATTTCACAATTTTGGGTGACTTGATTTTATCGTAATTAAAGATAAAAATTTATTTAAACAGTACTTTTATAACTAAATTATTGATTTATATTTTAATTGTAATTGAAATTATTATATTTCAAACTATTATTGATTTTATATTATATTTTTTGTTTGTTTTTTAAGGAAAAAGTTCAAATTTTTTTTGATGTGAGCTATATTTTTATCGCAAAGTAGCCTTTTATTGTGAAATGGCTACTTTTTAATTTCCAAAAAATGCAATTTTTAATGCTTCTTATGAGCATATTCTATAACATTAGTAAAAGTTTTTCAAATAATATTTTTATAAATATAAAATATTATTTTATTATTAGATTTATCACTGTATTTTTCCAGCAAATATAAAGACCTATATTACTTTATGTAACATAGGTCTTTATATTATTATAAACTTATTTAATCTTTATTAAAAAGGTGCATACAACGCTACCACATCATCTTCTACTACTTCTTCTTTTACTTCTTCTTTTACTTCTTCTACAGTATCGTCATTAAGCTTTTTTATTTCAATATCTTTATTATAATTAACATCATTTAAATTTTTTGTTTCCTCAATCTTTAAATTAGATTTCTCAATATCTGAATCCTTGTTATCAATATTTGTAATTACTTCCCTTTGATTATATTCTCTATCAAGTGAATATTTACTTTGAACAGACTCATTAAAATACTGTTCAAATACGTATTTTACAAATTCTTGCATACTCATTCTATTGCGAGATGATTCCGACTTCAATAAGGCATGTAACTCTTCATCTACATACAAAATCTTAAGTTTTGATTTTTTTTCATCCATGTTGATATACTCCTTCAAAAATTATTTACTTAAAGAAGATAGAGATCGTTTCTTTATAGCTTCCCACATTTTAGAATTAACAAAATTAGATAACCCAATACATTCCAAAACAACTGCATATTTTTCATCTATGTAAAGTAATTTAATTTCTGCTCTATCACATATTTTCTTTAATTTAGGCTCTAAATATTTTCTCATTAAAATACTTCCACCACCATACACAAGAATTATATCAACTTCATTATTAGCTTTTTGTAATTCTTCTTTAGAACAGATAAGTATTTCTTCTGATTGGTCATCAATATAAAAATCAAGTATGTCTAAAGCTGATACATGATATTTATGTTCTTTATCTCTAATTACCTCACTAAATTTTTGTCTAGTATAGTTTGGAACCCCTTTACTTTTCATGAATTCTGGTAGACATTTATTAATTGCTATTCCTAATCCATTATCACTTCCCCTTATATGTTCAGGTCTATAAGCTATTCCTTCAGTAAGAGGGTATTCAGTAGTTCCCTCTCCAATTGAAACATGTAAAACTCTTTTATCTTTAAAATATTCTTTATTTAACTTATCTTCATTAATTTCATTATAAGATTCAAATAACTCATCCTCTGCTTCTGTTAATGCAAATACAGTAGTTACACCTTCTGGAAGAACATTAACAAAATCAAAATTTAATTCAACAGTTATTGTTTTACTTGGTAAAACAACTTTTACTATAGCAGAATCTTCCATGAATTTTTTACATAGTTCATTTACTACTACTTTATTATGCTGAGTTATTGGAAGAGCTCCACACATATCAATATTAGCTATTATTTTATCCTCTAATTTATTATTTTTATATGCTTCTTTAACTGAGTATCCTGCTATCTGAGCCAGTGTACTTATAAATACTATGTTACTCTCCGCTTTATCATTATCTTGTCCAATCTCTATGCTTCGCACTTTATTTCCACTATTGAGTGCATACTTTCCAATTAGATAAGTTCCTGTTTCTACATTTTCATTATCAGACATTATCTTTACAATTAAATTATCCTCTATATGCTCTATCATATTTTTCTCATTTACATCATCTAATATTGGTATATTTCTTACTCTTGAAATGACATTTGGTTGTCTTATTAAGTCTCCATTAATCATTACCTTATGTTCACTATTTCCTGTATCATTTCCAACTTTTAATTTTATTGTACATATATTTTCTTCAATAGGTGTATTTACTTCTAAAATCTCTTTCTTATTATCCATATTTTTTCTCCTTGTCTGTAAAATATTTCTATATTAATTATACATAATATTTATAATAAATACCATATTTATTATAAATATCATAAATATAATAAATATTATATTTATCACAAATAATTATTTATTATACCTTATATTTAAATTTCTATTTTTTTCATAAGATTCCTTTAAAGAGTTTTATACAAATAAAATCTTAGTTCTACACCTGTGAAATATTTCTACATTAATTTTATATAATAAATATCATAAATATAATATTTATGATATTTATTATATTTATGATATTTATTATATAAGATTATTTATGATACCTTATACTTAAATTTCTATTTTTTTCATAGGATTCCCTTAAAAAATTTTATACAAATAAAATCTTAGTTTTACTAAGTTTCTTTTAATAAAAATAGAGTATAGATTGAATATTAACATTCAACCTATACTCTGTTTTTATACTCATGGTATAGCAAATCATCTATGCCCTTTAGATTTTTATTTTTTTTATATTTTTCCTTCCAAGACTTATATACAAAAGATATATTATTTTCATTAAATTTTTTACATAATTCAATCATGCTTCTTTTAACATTAATATTGTCATATAAATCCATGTCAAAACAAATTATAGCTAAGGGATTGCCCAAACTTTTAATCATCCTTACAACTTCACTATGTCCTATGGACACACCTGGAATTGCTATAATAGACTTATTACTAAAGAAATTAGTTATATCAGCTTTAAGTGGTCCTTCTGTAATGATTATTGAGTTGTCATTATTACTTCCTTTTATATAATGGATTGCTGCAATAGCTTTTGTTCCATCTTGATATTTATATGATGAGAAATATTTATATCTTGATTTTAGATTTTTATTTGATATAAGTTCTTCATCATCCATTCTTATTTGTAGGGATATAATTCTTCCATCAAGATTTCCAATTGGAATTAAAAATCCTTTTTTAGATACAAAATTCCATTTGCCAAATTTATCATTATAGAAACCTGGAACACCTTTTAAATCAAATCCTAAATTGATTAAGTTTTTGCAAATTCTTATTCTTTCTTTATATTTAATATCTATTGTTCTATACAAGTTCTTTTTTATAATAAAATCATTTAACCCTCTATTTTTTAGATTGTTAAAATGTTTATCCTCTAGTATAAGTGAATCTAAAAATACTCTATATATAGAATCTAGATAATTTACATCTTTAATATCACAAGAATTACCTTTTTTTTGTACCTTTTCAATTATTTTTTTGCTGACATTTAGTCTCTCTCTTGAAATATCATTAATTAATTCTATATATGCTTCCTTAGTAGTTATACCCTTTGATTTAGCATATAAAGAAACTGAACTGCCATAACTCCCACATTTATAACATTTATAAAAATTTCTAAATTCCTTATTTTCTATAGTCAAGTACATATGTCCACTTCTATCATCACAAAATGGACAATGTGCCAATACTCTAGAGCTATCAATTGTTTTAATTAATTCAACATCACATTTTAATGCAACATTAATAATATTTAATTTTTCTTCATTATCAAAATAATCCATATTAAATTAATCCTCCAATCTGAAGAAGGGATATTATAAATATCCCTTTTAATATTTTATTTAGCAACAGGAAGTATAATAGCTTTATTGCTATCATCCTCTATTAATATCGGAAATGTACTGTTATCACTGTATTTTACAGTAATATATTCAGAGTTCATATTTTCAAGAGCATCTGAAAGATAATTTAATGATAGATTAACCTCTAAGCATTCATCAACTCCTACTATCTCAATCTCATCAGTTATATAAATTGAAGTTTCATTTGAATCCATTTCTATACCTAAACTACTTTTTCCAATAGATAATTTAATTGAATTTTTATCACCTATTTTACATCTTTTTATTGATTTAGTAAAAGCTTCTCGCTTTATTTTAAATTGAAAACTAAATTTCATACTTGCCAACATACGTTCAATATCAATATAGTTTTCTGCTAAAGTATCAATACCTATAACAATACCATTTTCAAATGCAAATATAATTTTATTATCACATACACCTAGTACTGCACAATCATCATCTTTACTTATTACATCACCTAGAACTTTTTTATCTAATAGAAATGAGCCTTTCTTTATTTTCTCATTACATACATAATTAATTTCATCAATAGCTATTCTATAAGAGTCTGTAGCTATTATTCTTATTTTCCCTATATCTGGATTTACTTCAAAATAAACACATTCTAGTGCTGGCCTAGTATCTTTAGATGCCGCTGCATATCTAACATTTTTTACTTTATTTAAGTTTTTTACAGTTAAACAATAATTGATTTCTGGTTCGTCAATGTCTATGATACTTTGCTTTGTCTCAGCTAGACTCACTTTAAATTCGCCAGATTTTATATTAATTTTATTTTTCTTGGTTTTTTCAATAGTTACATCTTTAGGGCATTTTTGCAAAATATCTAGGGCTTGTTTATCAAAAATATAAAATTCTCCTTCTATAGGATTTTCAATTTTTTTAATCTCTGCTTCAAAATATATATTTTTTTTCCCTACACTCTTTACTATTGCTTTATAATCTTCAATTTGTAGTTGAACATATTCTCCAAATTTACTAGCTTGTACAAGTATTTGCTTTATATCTTCTCTTTTTATTATCATTTTTTATCTCCTTTGGTTTTATTTAATTCATTAGAACATTTATAGCACAAGGTTCTACCATATTTTGAATTTGTTATTTTTTCTGTTTTTTCATCAACATGTACATTACATGCTGAACAGAACTCGCTATTTTTAGTATCATTTACATTATTTTTTATATAATCACCTGAATCTTTATTAGGCGAATTATTCCATCTACCAATAGTTCCATAATCAGAATTATTTTCAATTAACCTTTTGCTAAATGCCTTTCTATTTTCAAGAAAAATGGGGAACATACTATTTTCCCATAAAGGTATATATTTATTTACCATTTCAATCATTTCATTAATTTCTTCAGTCTGTAAAACAAAGTAGTTTTGTTTTAATTCAGAATAAGTTTCTTTAATTATGCCTTTGTAACTGTTCTTAGGGTCTTTTAACTTTCCTTTTCCAATAGATATACTAATTGTCCAATAATATTTACCTTCTTTCTGATTGTCTTTGTTACAAGATACACTAAAATTTCTTATTTCTTTATATCCATCTTCAAAGCTTGTATATTTATTTATCTTCGTCTTTTTATATTTAGGTTTAGTATTTGTATTTACACAATTCTTCCCAAAACCTTCTGGACCATCTTTTAATAAATCGCTGAATTCTTTCCATTCATTAACATTAAAACAGAACTTTAGTTTTGTATTACCATTGTTTTTTGAATCATTTATTATCATTGTTATTCTAGATACCTTTGAATGTAATATAGCTTTTAAAATACCTATTTCATTATAAAAATCATTTACACTTAAATCATCTTCTACAGCAAATACCTTTGTATCACGACCAGATTTAAATATTTGTTTTATGTTGCTTGACATAACATATGTCCCCCTTTTTTTAACTGATTAAAACAGTTTATTTTTTATTTACTAAAAATTAGCTTAAATTTTTCTTATCTTTAATATGGGTCAAAACTTTTATTTTTTTGAAAAATTCCAAAAAATAAAAACATCACTATGAACCAATTAGTTTTAGTGATGTTTTTAATTAAGTAATACGTTTATTGAAAATAATACTAAAGTAATACTTTAGTGTTGCTCTTAATAAATATCATTAATTTATTTTTAAAGACTTATAGCTACATGATTCTCATTAATACTATAGCTCCTAATATCTTTACTTTCCAAAAATTCTTTTAAAACAATATTTATTATTTTCTTGTCTTCATCAGTTATATAAAAAATAGGACTATTTTGTATATAAGGTAATATTACTTTATTTATGTTGTTTTTATTTATATTGTTCAAAATTGAAAAAAGCTCTATTCTTATATTACTAAACTTCATAATATCTCACTCCTCTAGTTAGTTATTTCTTTTATTAAAATACTTGGTTCTCTATTTTTTATCTTTTTCCCATATTCTTCAGAGTTTTTAGGAATATACAATATTACTTTTTCTTTAGCTCTAGTTAATGCTACATAAAAAAGCCTTCTTGCTGATTCCAAACTTTCATTTTTTCTAGGAAAATTTTCTTCATATAAGTTTGGAATTATCACTACATCAAATTCTAATCCCTTTGAAGAATGAATAGTTAATAAGTTTACATTATTATTGTTTTCTTTTAAACACTCTTGTCCTCCCTTTGTATTTTCATAACAAAGATATTCAATAAATCCAATATTTTTTTGTTTAATAACAGTACTATTTGAGATCCATTTTTTTATTTTATTTTTTAAAACAATATCTTCTATTTTGAATAACTTCTTAGCTAATTCGTATGCTCTTATTGCTGTGGATGTTTTTATACAATTATTTAGTTTTTCAAAGTTTAAAATTTCTTCCGATTTATTATCAAATTTAATACTTTCAAATATGCTTATACTTTCCTTCAATGCTCTTATTTTTTGTTCTTCTGAAGGTTTCAATATACTTTCAGCTAACAAATCATTTTGTGGATTTGATGCTAAAGTTAAGATATTAAGAAGCCTACTATTACTATTTTCTTTAATCGAGCTATTAAATTCTATACCATAATTAATAAAGACCTTGGATAATTTTTTTATTTCCATATTAGTTCTACATAATATTGCTATGTTTTTATCATCAATACCATAAACATGCTTACAAATTTGAGAAGTTATCTTTATATTTTGTATTTCTTGATTATCAGTAGTAACAATCTCAATATCTTCGCCATTTTTAAACCCTACCATTTCTTTTTTTATTTGATTTAAATTAAGTGATATTATTTTATTTGCTGAATTTATTATTTGATTTGTATTTCTGTAGTTCTTTACTAATCTTATAACCTCTGCACCATATTTTTTTTCAAAATTTAATATATATTCTACCTTTGAATTATTCCATTCATAAATTGCTTGTGAATCATCTCCAACAACATATAAATTATTTGGTGATATTTTATCTATGATTTCTATTTGTATATCATTTGAATCTTGATATTCATCTACAAGAATATACTTCATTTCATCTCTAACTTCTGATGCAATATTTTCATCATTTAGAAGTTCAGAGCATAATGGAAGTATTAAGTCTATATCAAGTAATTTATATCTTTTTAGGGTAAATAAATATTCTTTTAATGCTAAAGATATACTTCTATTTTTATTTTGAATATCATAATTTTTTATTGCATTAATCAAAATATCACTTTTATTTATTTGAAATCTCTTAGTTATATTTTGGATTAAATTCTTTTTTTCAATCTCTGAAATCATAGTATATCCTTTAAAGTTACCATATTTTTTTAAGATATAAGTTGAAAACATATGAAATGTATTTACAAATACCTTTTCTCCATTTTCTGATTCATTCATAATTCTTTTTTTCATTTCATTAGAAGCATACCTTGTAAATGTTATACAAAATATATTTCTATAGCTAATCCTTTTTTTCATTAAATAAGAAACTCTTTTACTGATAGTTTTTGTTTTACCAGATCCTGCTCCTGCTATTACAAGTACATGAGTACTATTTGTTTTTATAGCTTTAAGTTGTTCCTCATTAACACCTAATAAGTTCATATAAAACCTCCATTTAATTTTACTGATATACAGCTATTTTTATTTTCAATAAATATGGGGCAAATAAATATTTTATTTGAAAAAATAATTAAATATTTTCAAATAAAATGCTAAATTGCCCCATATTAAGTATTATTAAATTTTAGATAAATTGGAGGAATAGAAATGAATTTAAGAAAAATAAAAGACAAGAAACTAGTATTAATTATATTTTTATCATCCTTTGTTGTACTTATATTATTAGTTTTTTATTTTATGATTTTCAATAACCCTAAAAAAGCTGAGTATAATATATCTGAGAATATAAAAAACTCAACAAAGAGAGATGAAAATTATGGCAAAGAAAACAAAGAACTAGATGAACCCCAAAATGAAAATGAATTAGATGAAATTTTTTACACTAGGTTCCCAAGGATTGAAATTCCTAAAATAGTTAATGATAAAACTCAAAACCATATATACATATATAGTTTATCTTTATCTTCTAACTTTTATATAACATATAAAAATTTTAAAGATATACAGAGTACAAAAGAATCAATTGATAGTTATAGAATTTTACTTGACACTTGTATTGCATCTTGTAAGTCCAATTTAGATGCTTTAAATGATATAAGAAAACTTGTTGTAGGTGATAATAAAGAACTAGTTAATCAGCTAATCAAAGATTATGATAGTTATATAAGTTATTTACAATCTCAAAGAAATTATATTGATAACAATATAATAAAAGGTAAAAATTCGAATCTAGATTTTCTTGGAAAGTTTTATGAGTTTGAAGAATTCAAAGATATAGTATCAAAGGTCCAAAGAAATCTGCCTTCACCAAATAATGATACTGCCAAAGCATTTCAAGAATATGAAGAATATAATCTCTCAAAAAATATATAAAATATTACAAAAGTATTGTTTTTGTAATATTTTATTAAAACATAGATATATACCACTTTATAATAATATAGTGAAAAATAGTTATTGAACATAAAAAATCTGATAAATTAAAATTTGATAAACAAATATATAAGATATTACGAAAGTATTATTTTTGTAATATCTTATTAAAGCGTAGATGCATACTAACATTTATAATAATATAGGGTTTAATAGTCCTGAACAGAAAAGAATTTGATAAGTTTAAGAATTTATAATCAATCAAAAATATCTTTAAGATTATAATATCTTAAAAAATTAATTTAAATTAAAATAAATCCCTCCTATAAAAATAAAAGGGATTTATTTTAATGCATTTATATACTCTGGTAAAGATCCTATTATACTATTTAACAAACATCTTTGTTTTTCTGTATTTTCATAAAAAGATACATCAAAATAGTCCTTCCCCATGACATAATCTTTTATTATAAATTGATTCATTTTTATTTCATTAAATGCTAGTTCCAAATACGTCATATTAGTTTTAAGAGTTTTTTTACTATCAATATGAACTTCATATTTAAGATTATCAATAAAAAATCTATACGTTTTATTTTGTAAATCTTCTCCACATCTAATCAAATAATTTCTTCTACCTTCAAGAAAATATGCTAAATTTATAGATTGCTCTAATTTTAATTTCTTTAATTCATTTTCATACATCAGGTCAGTTGAAACTCTATCAAATTCTGGAGGAACTGCCCTTATTACCTTTACAATCTCTCTATTACTTTCAGTTGTTATAATATCTACTGATGTAAAGAAATTAAAAGTTCCTTTTCTTTTAATTTTACCACCTTTTTCAACACTCTTATCAACTGTATAATATGGAAGTTTCAGTAGGCGTTCTCTAATATCATCATAATTCTTCTTAGCCCTTGCTAATCCTAAGAACTTTAATAGATCAACCAAATAAAATGTTGCTGTATCTAAATTAAAAATTCGTTCAATATAAATAATAATTGCTAAGTCTTTTTTATCCAGTGATATTTTAGGCATAGCTTTTTTCTCAGTTTCACTATTAGATAATTCTGTTCTAAAATTTTCTATATCTGATCCATTTTTTTCTTTAAAATCAAATGAGAACTTGTACAATAAATTTAATTGAACACCTTTATGATCTTTAGCATTATATTCATTTGATACATATGAATTATCATCTGTCTTAACTATTTCAAGATTTTTAATTTTTCTTGGCCTAATGGTTGGTAAAAATATGCCTGGTGCTATATATGCAGGTGTAGTAAGAACAATTTTATTAATATCATATTCGTATTGTGCTTTAAGTATCTCTGTTATACATAAAAGTAAATCATGTGAAAAAGCAGATTTTATTTTAGAATCTGACATTTCAAATAAATATGGAAAATCTGATATGTTATAAAAACTATCAAATGCCCAATTTCTTAGTGTTGTTTCTCTCATTTCTATTAATTGTTCTGGAGAGTCTAAATCAATACTTTTTATTTTCCCTTGATTTTTAAGATATTCATCCCTAATAGACAGATATTCTCTTTTCAGTAATTTAGGTTCACCTTTATTACTATTCATGGAATCTAATGCCATTTTTACCCAATTATTCTTTATTCTCCAACTAGACGTTATCTCTTGAGACCTTAATTTTTTTGTTTTTCTAGGAGTTGTTAAATAATTTAATTTAGATAAAATAGTTGATGATAAAAAATCTTCAAAAATAGGTCTCACATTTTCTATAGTATCATGCTCTTTTATCATATATACTTCAAAAAACCTTTGTGTGATAAATTTAAATTTTTCTTGTTCATAAATAGCATGTATTATTAAATTCAAAAAATTTTGTTGTTCTTTTTCGCTAAATTCAAGTTTTTCATCTAACTTTTCATACAACATTTTATCACCCCCTTCAGATATTATAATACATTAATTTATTGTTTAATAAAACATATATTTAATACATTATGTACATTATTTAAAAATTATATAGTAATATTAAACATTTTACATTGTATAAAAATCATATTATTAATTTTACTTTTGATAATTAGTTAAGAGAACAATATAACCTATTAATCTCTCTTATATATATTTTTACATTTAAAAAGACAATGAAACCTGCGAACCTTTCTTATATACTTAACATTAGTCTATATATAGTTGCTACTTTTTTTATATTCAAAAAGACAATGAAATCTGCGAACCTTTCTTATATACTTAACATTAGTCTATATATAGTTGCTACTTTTTTTATATTCAAAAAGACAATGGAATCTGCAAACCTTTCTTATACATTTAACATTAGTCTATATATAGTTGCTACTTTTTTATATCCAAAAAGACAATGGAATCTGCGAACCTTTCTTATATATACAATATTAGTATAAATATAACCACTACTTTTATATTCAAAAAAGACAATGAAATCTGCGAACCTTTCTTACACATTTAACATTAGTACCTATATAATTATTGCTTTTCATATAAAAAAAGACAATGAAATCTGTGAACCTTTCTTATATCTCTAATATAAAAATATCTTTATCCATCAATTTGTAAACATAAAAATCGACAAAATTTAGAAATATTATTATTTTAATATATATTTACATATAAAAAGACAATAGAATCTGCGAACCTTTCCATTTTAATAGAATCTTATTTATTAAAAAGACAATAGAATCTGCGAACCTTTCTATTTTTCAATGTTTTCAGGCAGTAAAAAATGTCGAAAAATTTTTTCACCTTAATCATATCTTTGCAAATTTATAACCAAACAGTTGAAAATGCTGCTTCACACCAAAAAGACAATGAAATCTGCGAACCTTTTTTTATATTAGTAATTTCAATGCTTCTACTAGAAAGACAATAGAATCTGCGAACCTTTCTTATGTAGACTTTTATTTATATTTTATGTAATATATGCTTATATTTTATTATGTATGTAAAATAAAACATGAAAGGAGGTAAAAAATGACTAATAAGCTATTATTTGAAGATTTAAAACCAAATACTAGAATCTCTAAATTAAAAATAAAAAAAGTAATATCTATTTTTAAAAATAAAATAGATATAGTTAAAATAAATGATGGATATTATGAACTTGAAAAAGAAAATGGTCTATTGAAAAATGATTCCATACAAATTATATCTGTTACTAAATCTTTAATAAAACAATATTTACTGTATCATTTTTTGCCTTATAATAAATGTTTTGTTAGAAAACATGTAAGCTATAAAGATATAGCTACGTTATGTGGAATATCAGTTCCAACAGCTAGAAGAAATCAAAATTTACTTTCTATTTTAGGATTAGCATACTTTACACCTTCTTCTAATGGCTATGGAAAATTTGATATAGTAATATGTGATGAATATAAAAATCATTTTAAAAAGAAAAATGGTGGTGGTGGGTATATAACATTAACTACTGATGATCTAGCTAATTTTTTGGATATAAATTGTATTAATGAGTTAAAGGTTGAGCTAAAAAAATTGCTATGGATTGATGCAGCTAAAAAAAGTAGAGGTAAAAAAATTGTGTTTAATAAAGAAAATTTAGTAAATACTTTACCTGAGTATATAAAAAAATCAAGCAAGTTAATTAATAATATTATATATAGTAAAAATTCTAGATTTAAACCTTTAGGAAATCGATTAGATATTACTAATTATAAATCCAAATCTGAATTTAATAAAAATTTCAGAGATTCAACTCAAAAAAGAATATTAAATTTATTTAATAATGGAAATTTCTCATTTAGTTCTAATTACTCTGATACATTATTAAGATTTAAGTTTAAAAAACCTTTATTAGATACAAATATAAAACTTGAATCTGAAAAAACTCTTATTGTAAATGAATTAGTTAATCTTTCTATCGAATTTGGATTTAAAAAAGTATTAATTGCTTTAAATTATATGTTTGATAACACTTATTATGAAGATAACATAAATATTAATAATATACATAATCCTGGTGGATTTGTAAGGTCTTTTATAACAAAATCAATTTTGAATATTGGTAGTTTATACTAAAATAAAATATATTAATTAGGGGTAATAAAAGTCCATTACTCTTAATTTACTATGCAAAAAAAAGATACATTTAATTAGATAAATTCATTATCTAATTAAATGTATCTTTTTTTTTACATATTTTATCCACATTTTATTATAAAAGAAAGTTTTTTATTAATAGTTTAATATTTTTTTTTAACAATAACAAAAAATATTATTAACATAATTATATTTTTTTTATTTATGAATTTATGTATACATTGATAATACTATAATACATGTATATTACGTTTTTGCTAATTAATGTTTTAATTAAATGTCTTAACTAAATGTTTTAATAAAGCTTTTTAATATAGATTACTATAATTTTCTCTAATTAAACATAAAGTCTACTTTTTATATGTTAATGATGCTAAAATATATATAAATTACTAATACGTTACAACTGTAAAATATATTGGATATTACAAAAGTATTATTTTTATAATATCTTATTAAAATATAGATATATACTAACTTTATAATAATATAGGGGGAAATATTCATTGAATAGAAAAGAATTTGATAAATTAACAATTAATGAACAAATAAATTACTTCAATCAAAAAATGTCTTTGGGATTATCTAAAGCAGAAGTATGTAGAAATTTAAGTTTACCATCATCAACTTGGCGAGATCGTATAAAAAAAGCTGGATATGAATTAGATCAAGTAAATAAATGTTACAATAAAATTAATTCTAGTAACAAAGAAAATCCTTCTTACTATAGTAATACTTCAGTAATACCACATGATTCTATAAGTATTAATTCTAGTGAATCTATGAGTCCGATATATGAAATAAAAAAATTAGAGAAAGATCTAAGAGAGCTTATTGAAAATAAAGAAGATATTTTTAAAGCTATTGAATTTTTTAAAAAAGCTGAAGAAGAGAAAAATATAGTAGATGTCATACAATTTAAAATAAATACTGAAAATCTAACTGGTGATATATTAGTTAAATCTTTTAAAATATATTCAGATGTATATAATAAATTTCTAGAGTTCACTGAAAAAAATAAAAGTTTCAAAAAACAGGACATACTTACACAATTCATATTGGATGGAATTCAACGATATAGCCGATAAAATTTCTATTGACTTAATTATTCTAATTTTGTAGTATTAAATTAGAATATATCCTGATAGGAGGTAAGTCAACCTATGATGAATAAAATGATACAAAAAATACCACCAGCAGAACTAAAAGTAATGAAATTTATTTGGAAAAAAAATGATGATGTAACTTCTAAAGAAGTCATTGAAGCAATGCAAAATGAATATGATTGGAAACAGACAACTACGCTAACACTTCTATCAAGGCTTGTTAAAAGAAAATTTTTATCAACTGAAAAAATTGATAGATACACACATTATAAAATTATAATTGAATATAGAGAATACTTAAACTATGTAACAAAAGATTTTGTAAGTAACATGCATAATAATTCAGTAGAAAGTGTATTTCTTTCATTATATGAAGATAATATCTTAAGTAAAGAAGAATTTGAATATCTTATAGAAATAGCAAATAATTTTGATAAATAAATTTGGAAATAAGACTATTGTATCCAGTTCAATGTTCAATTTTAATAATATAGATTATGCAATGCCACTAAAAGATATATAAAAACTTTATAAATAAAAATGTAAAAAAATAGGTTAAATTCCTAAAAATTCTGATAAAATAGAGATATCTATCATATTCTACAAATATGTAATAGAATAATAATATTTTTAGGAGGACATTATGTTAAAGAAGTTAAAGAAAACACTAGCAGTAATTTGCTGCTCAATGCTTGTATTTACAAATACAGCTTTTGCAGAAACAGAAACACAAGGAGGTGAAAATACATCTGAAAATAAAATAATTAAATTTGAAGTAGATGCATACAAATATATATATAAAGATGCTCCACAAGACATAAAAGATAATTATGATGAGAAATGTAAGGCATTAAATATAACACCTGAACCTGATGCAGAAATTTTTGTACCAGTAAATTCAAATTTACTTAAGTCAGATGATTATGATATAGGAGTTTATTCACATTTTAATGGTGCTTATGACGCTGAGAAAGCAACGATTAAAATCTCAGGAGATAGCAATTATACTATAAGCACAAGAATTACTGTTGGATATGGATACACAACAAGGGGTAATAATGTACATTGTGCTCAACTTATGTTATGTGCTGTTAAATATACAGTACAAGTAGATTCAATATTTGGGGATGATACATATAATGCAGTAAAAAAATTTCAAAGAGCATATTCACTAACTTCTGATGGAATTGTTGGATATAATACATATGATAGATTGGCGAATCTTTTACGCATGTAATTTTACAATTTATATTTAAAGATAAAATTAAATGTTTTTTAAGGGCTTTAAAGCCACCCATAAGAGTGGCTTTTTTTTATTGCATAAATATTCATTACTTTAAATAAAAATGGTATAAAGTGTATTTAAATGGATAATCATGGTATCTATTCTATACATATAGTCCACTAAAATCTTTACAATCTATTTCTCTAGAATCCTTATTACTTTTTGATTCATCATAGTCTGTCCAATTGTAAGGATCTAACTGATTATTATTTTGATTGAAATTATTTCCCTGGTTATAAGGATTATTATTACTTTGATTATAAGGATTATCATTTTGACTATAACGATTATCTTGATTATTATTATTTTGATTATAACTATTTCTTTGGTTATAAGAGCTATTATTTTGATTGTAATGATTATCTTGATTATACAGATTATCATTTTGACTATAACGATTATCTTGATTGTTGTTATTCTGATTATAACTATTTTCTTGATTATAAGAATTATTACTTTGACTATAATGATTACCTTGATTATACGGATTATCATTTTGACTATGACGATTATCTTGATTATACGGATTATCATTTTGACTATGACGATTATCTTGATTATTGTTATTCTGATTATAGCCATTTCCTTGGTCATAAGAATTATTACTTTGACTATAATGATTACCTTGATTATTGTTACTCTGATTATAACCATTTCCTTGATTATAAGAATTACTATTTGGGTTATATCTAGATACCTTTACTCTATTTAAATCATGATTTGTATATTTATTTACTAGAATATTAATTTCTTTGTTTAAAGGATTCTGAGTTAAAGAACCTGATATAGTTATCTCATTTCCTTTACGTGCTGTTTTAGCCATATATAGAGCTAATTTTCCATGAGCTCTTATAGGAAAGAAATAACGTTCTCTTTCTCCTTTAGAGTTTACTGAATTTAAAGCAATAGTGTTAAAATATGATAATGAGCCAGATTCAGAATTTCTAAAAGTTCCATCACTTACTAAATTACCCTCTATGTTAATATTATTAATCATATTAAAATCCCCTTTTTATATATAATTTGATTTTTTATTCTATTACAATTTCAAATTGTGTATTAATATTATTTTTAGAGAATGCACTTATTATTTCTCTCTTTATGTAGTTCTCTGAGGTTTCGAATTCTTTTAAATAATCTATAGCATAGTCATTTTCTTTTTTATTTGTACTAATTGCCACAGAAATTCTTATTATATTTTCATCAAAATCTTCCTTAAATGCTGAGTTATTGATTATATTGGATATGTATACTAGATTTGGATTAGTTTTATTTTTTAAATAGTTAACTATATTTGTTCTTATTTGATCAAGTAAAATATTATTTCCTTTCTCTTCAATATTATTATTTGCTATATTATTATTAATTGAATTAATCTCTATTTCCTCAATTTCTATATCTTCAAGATCATTTGGGAAATCACTATTAATCTGTTTATTTCTATTCAATCTACTTATTTTTATTAGTGTCATTTCAACTAAAATAGATACTTGAGATGTCTTTCTCAATTTACTTTCTGCGTCTTGTAATATATCTATTATCTCAAATATGTTTTCAAAATTTATTTGTTTTGCAAAATACTGTACTTTCTTTATATAATTTTCATTCATAGCAATTATATTTGTATCTGCTCCACATTTAATAAGCATTATATTTCTAAAAGTGGTCATTAAGTCATTAATAAATATTTCTATACTTTTTCCAGATTTAATTATAGTGTAAAATTCCTCTACTGCTTCATCACTTTTTTTATTTATTAATTTCTCTGTTATTTTAAGACAAATTTCATTTGATGCTACACCTAGTAACTCAACTATATCTTCATATGATTTTTTATTTGAACTGATTACTTTTTCTAACAAACTTACTGCATCTCTTAATGCTCCATCTGCTAGTTTAGCTATTAGCATTAAGCTTTTTTCTTCTAAATCACCTTTTTCTAACAAATTAATATGTTTTAATCTAGTTAAAATATCTTCTACAGCTATTCTTCTAAAATCAAATAACTGACATCTTGACCTGATAGTAGCTGGCAATTGGTTCGCATCTGTTGTTGCCAATATAAAAACTACATATGATGGTGGTTCTTCTAAAGTTTTAAGAAAAGCATCAGCTGCCTGTGCAGATAGTCTATGAGCTTCATCTATTATATAAACCTTATATTTTAAGTTAGATGGAGCATATCTAATACTATCAATTATTTCTCTAATATTATCTATACCATTGTTAGAAGCTGCATCCAATTCATATATATCAATTGATGTATTATTTTCTATAGATTTACAATTCTCACATTGTAAACAAGGTTCTCCATCAATAGGACTAAGACAGTTAATTGCTTTGGCTAATATTCTTGCACTTGTAGTTTTGCCACTTCCCTTAGGTCCTTTAAAAATATAACTATTTGTTATATTTCTATTTTTTACTTGATTTAAAAGAATGGAAGGTATATGACCTTGTCCAGTTACTTCTTTAAATAATTTTGGTCTATATCTATTTGCTAATAATGACATTTTATTTTTTCTCCCCTCAGTATTATTTTTACTATTGATTTCTCAAGATTTATTTTATTTTTATTTAAATCATTTTCTAGTAACTCATTTACTGTAAATTCTAAGTCTAATGTACTTCTCTTAGCCTTATCTTCTAAAATTTTAAGTCTAAATTCATGTATATAATTTGCTTTGCCTTTTACTGATTTTTCTCTTTCATATAATATATTTCTTATATTTTTAGGTATACTTTGTATTTGTCTCATTAAATTAAAATGATTCAATAAAGTTAAATTAATACCTATTATGTTCGATGTTTTTGAAATGGTTTTGTATAATTCTATTGCTTTGGTTATGTCTTTACTTTCAATAGCATCTATTAAATCAAATGTATTTTTATTAAATGACTCAGATAAATATTCTTCATAATTCTTAAAATTATTATCTAATGAACTTATTTTTTTTATATCATTTAGAACTACATCCATATTGTCTGAATTAATAAATATATTTGGATTTAAATTTAAATTATGATATAATAAAATTTTTTCAACTTCTGATTTCACTATAGTTAAATATTTTTTTATTTCAATCTTGGAGTCTTGAAATATCTTTACTATAGTTTTATCTCCTTTATCAAAAATATCTTTTGTATAATAAATAGATAAAACTATACAAGTTCTTGATATAGATATAGCTTTAGTAATCACATTTAACTCTTTACTAGAATATTTATTTATATCAATAATCAATACTCTAAAAGAATCTACTATAGGCATTATTTCTATTCTAGATATTAAGTCATTAATATCTATTTTTGTTGTAATTTTTTCAATATTAATATCTTTAAAATTTAAAGCTTTTTCAAGTACTTCAATTTCTTTTTTTACACTGTAATAATTATTTGTAATTAACAACTTACTTTTCATTAACTTTACCCTCCTTGTTTATATTGCTAATAAATACAGCTTATTTTTTTTATCAATAAATGATTAATTTTAGTTTTATATAATATGGTTCTTTTTTGAATTTTTTTTGAATTTTTTTAGGATAAGTATGAAAAATTTAGAAAAGATTTCTTTTAACACTCTTAGAAGAGAATATTTAATGAAAAATAAATGACTATTTTTTAACAATTTTTGTTTTTTTTATATTAAAAATATGCACTTTACTTCATAAAATGAAAGTTAATCATAAAAAACAAAAAGTTTTTTTATGAATTATTGTGTATTAAATAATTATAAAATATATCAAATAAAAGCAAAATATAAAAATAATTGCAAAAAATTACATTATAAAATATAATATAATAAAACAAACAAAAAATAAAAAAAGCCTACATGCGACACGTTTGGTAATGAACGCCAATTCATTTATCAAACTGAAAATTAATAAAAACAAATGACCACAGTATTAATTATCATGTGCAAAGTAGACTTCTTATTTACTTATAATATACGATAATAATATCATATATCATAAATCCTTGCAATACTTTTGATAGTTATTTTACTTATAAAAAAGATGGAAGTTAATGTAAATTAGATGTCTCAGCCTTGATATTAATAATCAAGGCTTTTTTGTATTTTTAAAATACAGTATAAGGAGTAAAAAA
>NZ_CP196993.1:0-118030 GCF_056688945.1 Clostridioides sp. LIBA-7602
ATGAATGCTTTTATAAGGAAAAGAAATAAAAACTATGTAGTGTACTTAGAATTTAGAGATGATGAATCAGGAAAAAGAAAACAAAAGAATATGGGAGCATTTGATAAAAAAAGGGATGCTAACAAACGATTGGCCGAAGTTAAGGATAGTATATATAAAGATAGCTTTCTTATTCCAAATGAAATAACACTATCTGATTTTTTATTAGATTTTCTTGAGAAGTACAAAGATAATATATCGGCTTCCACATACAATGGTTATATGGCCATTTGTAAAAATCATATTAATCCTTCTATTGGGAGATATCGTCTACAAGAGCTAAGAAATATTCATATACAAAATTATATAGATGATTTAGCTGGTAATTTAAATCCACAAACAATAAAAGTTCATATAAATGTGTTAAGACTTGCAATAAAGAGAGCTTATAGAATTAAATTAATAAAAGAAAATATTATAGATGGTATAGAAAGTCCTAGAATTAAAAAATTTAAAAATGAAATTTATAATAAAGAACAGATGCTAAAATTATTGGAAGTAGCTAAGAATACCGATATGGAGCTACCTATCAGTCTGGCTACAGGGCTAGGATTGAGACTTTCAGAGGTCTTAGGATTGACTTGGGATAATATTGATTTTGATGAGAACACAATAACAGTAAGTAAGATAACTAGTAGATTAGATGGTTCTGTTATACTTAAAGAGCCTAAGACTGAAAGCTCGATTAGAAAAATATTCGCACCAATAGAGCTTATGAATTTATTAAAAGATTATAAGGTAGAGCAGAATAAGAAATTATTAAGAAGTATTATTAGAAATGAATATAACTTATTATTTTTCGATAGAAAAGGTAATCCTATTGCTGAAGATGTTATGAGTAAGAGATTTAGAAAGTTTTTAGAGAATAATGATTTACCACATATCAGATTCCATGACTTAAGACATTCACATGTTACTTTACTTATAAATTCTAAAGTACCAATTAAGGTTATATCTGAAAGGGTAGGTCATTCAAATATTAATACTACTCTTAATGTATATTCTCATGTACTTAAAGAAATGGATAAAGAAGCTTCTGATAGAATATCTGAAAATTTATTTAAAGTTAATTAATGATATAATATAAAGGAGGTGATTTTTTTGGGTAATAGACTACTTACAAATACACAAAAGGAAAGATTATCAATAAGATCAATTGAAAGTCTTTGTGATAGAGCAGGTAATATTGAGGCAGATATACAATCAAATGATAAAACACCATCATGGGATGGAAGCTTATTTTTATATAAAAAATATGAATTTGAAGAATGCTCTGTAGCCAGTAATAAAAAAGAAAATTTATTAAAAAAGATAAATATACAACTTAAGTCATCTCAAGTGAAAAAATTGAGTGAAAAAAAAATAAAGTATTCGATGGAAATTAGCGATTTAAGAAATTATTATAATAATGAGGGAATTATATTATTTTATGTTGAAATTGTAGATTTCGATAAAATAAAAATATACTATAGAAATTTATTACCTTTAGATTTAAAACATATACTTAATGAAGTAGATAAAAAAAATAGAAATAGAAAGAAAAAGGGCAAATATAGTAATCAGAAAACTAAAGATATTGAGATTTATGAATTGAGACCTGAAAATAATCATTTTGAAAAGATAGTTGATGCTTTTTATCGTAATATAGATAAACAAACAAAAAATTTAGTTGATGAGCAGATAAAAATAAATAATAATGATAAAAGAGTTATAATTGATTTTGCGGATATAGATAATGAATATGATTTGTTTGAAAGGTCACTGTATGTATATAAACCATTCAAATTAAATGATACAAATATTAAGGCTCCCATAACTAGACTGAAAATCACACAATTAAATAAAAAAATTATTATAGATATATTTATCAATGAAAAAATATATAGTGATAATGTATGTATACTAACTCAATATAAAGAAAAATATAAAATAAACATCAATAATTTTATTACTATGTATTTGAACTATTCATCAAAAGATGAACCAGATGATGAAATGACAGAGGATGTAAAATTTATATTAGAAGAGGCTAGAGGAACTGTAGATAGTCACTTAAAAAATCTTGAAATATTGTTAGATGTCTTTGAATACGAAAAAATGATTATTAAAAAACATTCAACCAAAGAAGAGTTGGCTAAATTACATTTAAGAGATATACGATATAGTAAAGATGATATAATAGAAGATTGTGTATTTTTTAAAAATGTCAAGAAAGTGTTGGAAATACTAGATATAAATCAAAGTAACTTTTTATTAGAGAATATGTCATATGAAGATTATGAAAACTTAAATTTACTTATAGATATATTTATTGAAAATAAAAAATTTAAAAGAGAAGGTATGAATAAAAATTCAGGCATTGTACCCATAGAGATAAATGGAAAAAAAATATTGTTATATCGAGAAAGCTCAGGAGATGAACTATGTCCTACCAACTTTTTTGATAAAAAAAATAAATTTACATATGAAAATGTAATGTGTAGTCCATATGTTTTTTTAACACATAATTATATGGATAGTATTAATTTTGATGAAGATAAAGCTAATATAGATATTAAAAAATATATAAAAACACCAGAATATGTTAGTAAAGTAATATTATATATTTTAGAACTAATCAAATATTACGATAGCATTCATAATAAAAAATATCTATTTAAAGCTTTAGATTTATTGGAATGGATTGAAGATAAAGATGATATATATCTAAACAAGATTAACAAATATCAAATAATAAAAAGGCTTAGAAGTTTTAATATGAATGAGGTTATTGATTTAGTCGACATTAAGAATAAAAACTCAGAAGATATAGCCATTCAATGTGCAGTAAATATATTAATTGAAAAGTTTGAAGAAGCTAGAAATAATATGTCTGACATGAACGAAGAATTATTGAAAGAATTTAAATTATATCCCATATATAATTTGTATGATGAAAATTGAAAGGTATAAACATAATGTAGGATTATTATAAAGCCTTAGAATGACGTATAGAGCGTCAAATTTTAGATGATATTTAAAATTCTATATTTCCAATATTTATGATATAATAAATATAGCAAGGAATATATTTGAAAATCTAAGAGTGGTATTTCCATAAAGTCACCTTAACTTTCTTTTAGGAAGGAGGTGAAACTTATGGTGAATCTAATGATGAATGTTATAGCAGGTTTAATCGCTTGTTGGATTTATGATAGATTAAAAAACCACTCAAAGTCGGCAGCTAAGAGTGGTTGGGAACTTAATATAAAGTTCCAGAAAAATAAATCTTCAAAATAATTTGTTGAAGGAAACATCACTCAAAGTTAAGTAAAATATATTTCCTTGCTTTTATTATACCACAAATTAAAAATATTAAAACAAAATTTAATGTAAATAATATTTTAATCTATAGATTTTCTATTTTTAAAAAAACTAACTAAAAGTTGAAACATAACAAATCCAACTGTCGAACCTAAAGCATTTACAGGTATAGATGATATGTTAGCAAAATTATTTAAAGATGACATACCTAGCATTACTATAGAGACTATAGCTAAATAAAGAATAACTAGAGAAATTGGTATTGAGATATTTATCTCTAATTCATGTTCTTTCATAATATCATTCCTTTCAACATTGTCATACTTAATCTTATTATATCATTAAATATAATAAATCGTAATGCATAAAATAACTTATTTTTAATTACATAACATGAGAAAGAGTAGATATAATAGATTTTATATCGTATACATACTATTCCTTAAATTGGAATTTAAAGACTAGTTAAAATTAGAATTTTAATATGTTTTCTATTTTTGAAACTGTAATATATAATCTTGATATACTTAACTAAAAAATCTGGGTTTTACATATCAAATCGATTTCTTATTTCTCTATCTTTACGCATAGCTTCTTTCATATACTTTAAAACATCAACAAGTATTCTAACTTCATACTCATCACAATCATTAAAAATTTCTTTAGCTTCTCCCTCAAATATAATTTTAGAATTTAATACATTATCACATAACAATTCATCTATCGTAACAGAAAGAGCATTAGCAATATTAACTAACACAGACAAACTTACCTTTGTTTTTCCAGTTTCGATATTGCTCATATGAGATGGGGTTATATCTATTTCCTCAGCAACAGATTCTTGAGTTATCCCATTTTTAATTCTTGCAATTTTGATTCTTTTTCCTAATGCTTTATAATCTACATCCATAATTATACTCTCCTTTCTGTTTTTTATATTGTAACCATTTACAGAGTATAATATAATAATCTATATACATGAATAATTTATATAGGGCATTTAAGTCTAAAATAATTTTTGCAAATAAGATAGCTAATCTCATAAGAATTTGTCTGTAAGGGAATTAAAAATCTAATTGTTACTTATTTTGAATTAGAAAGGGTTGTTCATATGTTAATACAAAACATACCAAAAGCGGAATTGAAAGTTATGAAGTTTATTTGGCACATAAATGATATAGTAATATCTAAAGAAGTTATCAATGCTATGGAATTTGCATGGGACTGGAAGGCAACGACAACTCTAACACTTTTATCGCGACTAGTTAAAAAGAATTTTTTGGATGCGGAAAAAATAGAGAAATATACTCATTACACAATACTTATAACAGAAAGAGAATATAAAGCATTTGAAACCAAAAGATTTCTAGAAGAAGTACACTCTAATTCTATAGAAAGTTTTATTGGTTCTTTAGAATATTGTTTAATTATTAATGAAAAAACGTAACTTTAATAAAGTAAGATACTAATGAATGGAATTTTACAAACATAGAAAATTTGCATAAAAAGTCATTATGGACAAAAAAATAAAGCCCTCTAAAGAAAACTCAATTAAGAGTAATCCCTAGAGGGCTTATTATTATCTATTTCCTTTTTTCTTACCTTTACATGCCATAATATCACTTCTTTTTAATTTTATAATCCTATTAAATCTTTAGATTTAGAAATTTTACATTTATCTTCTTTTATATATATCTTAGTTGTATCAGTGGATTCATGATTCAGGATAGTTGAGATATCTTCAAGTGGTAAGTTATTAGCTTTAGCTATAGTTGCAAAACTTCGTCTTAATGAGTGAGGTGCTAAATTATCTATATATATTAATTTACCAGCCTTCTTAGCCCAACTTCTTAATACATCTGATGTGGCTTTATGATATTCTCCACCATACCTAACTAAAAAAACATAATCATTTATTATATTTTCTTCTTCTCTCAGTTTTTTTAGTTTTAATAATAAATCTTTTACTTTCTCACTAAAGTAAAAATCTACTATCTTTCCACCTTTTTCCTTGATATTCTCACATACTCTATTATCAAAGTCTATATTTTCCCAAGTCAGATTACTTGTAGCTGTAACTCTACCAGCAGTTGACAAAGCAAAATTTATATAAACTTCTAATTGCAAATCATCTTGTTTTGACAATTTATCTTGTAGTTCTTTAACTTGTTCTATATTTAAAAAATGTTTTTTTACAACAGGTAATCCTTTTTTAGGTCTTTCTATTAGTGATACTGGATTTTCTTTTACGATTCTTTTCCTTCTAAGATGGTCATATAGAGATGAAATGCCTGAGAATATTACTTTGATTCTATTAACATGATTATCTTCCATCCTAAATGAGATATACTCCATTATATCGTCTTCAGTACAATCTTCAATAAGTAAATCACCCATTTCATCATGTAGATATCTAGACCATGTATTTAAATCACACCTATATACATAGATAGTTTTTTCGCTTAATCCAGCTATTTTCTTAGCTTGAAGAAATCCTTTTATTAATTTCTCATTATTTTTGTTTATATCTCCATCTATTTTAATTCTTTTACTTCTCTTTTCAAATGTTGTCAATATCTCACTTCCTTAAAAAGACTAGAAAAATTAATCCCTAGTCTTTAATCTATCTTTTATTTCTGTTATGTCTGTTTCAACTCTTTCAAGTCTACTATTATTAGTGTTTAATGCTTCTGCAAATTTATCTAATTTATCATCAAATTTATCTATTGTATTACCAAATAAAGTTCTTTGTTCCTTAATTTCTCTTGAAAAATAAGCCCTTTCTTTTTTTCTATCATCTTGTTCCAGTTGTCTATTTTTTTCTAAATATCTGCCAAACCATAATATTACTATTGTTAATAGTATAGCTGTATATCCATATTGGCTTAATAATTCAATCATTTCTTTAGATAACATCTATTTTTCCTTTTTATTTTGTACTTGTATTTGACTTATGCCTATAGACGCTCCCCAGCATAAAATACCTTCAAAGATAGCTTCTATTGACAACTCATTCATAAATAAACAACTACTTATTATTGCTATAATCAATAATGTAAAAGGTATATATTTATTTTTAATATTTGATTCTTTTATAAAAGTCCCCAATATGTAAAGTCCACCTATTAACATTATCAAATTCTGAGGTATAAACTGCATTATATCCATATAACTTCCTCCTATCCAAGAATCTCATTTAATTCTTTTACTTTAGTTTTTATTTTCTCTAATTTTATATCATTATTTTCTATTTTCATTGAACTTATCTTATTGCATATATTTATTATGTTTTGGTCATAGCCCATATCCGGACACCATTTACCAGATAAACTCTCAACTGTATTAGCTTCTCCATGCAAATACGGAAAATGTCTAGGGTCTAATGTAACTCCATTAACTTTGTATTCATTTTTACCAACTAATTCACTATATTTTGGATAACCTTTAGCTCCAGCATATAGAGCTAGATGGTCTATAAATGCTGCTACTCCATCTTCCCAACAACTAAATCTTGTATGAGCTGATAGGTCTAAATCTCCACCACCTTTATTCCCTTTAAGTCCACATACATTGCAATATGAAGGATTTAAAACTCTACCAAAATTAAAATATCCAGTTTCTACAAATGCTTGAGCAATTGCAATAACTGGATTTACACCTTTTTTCTCTGCTTCTTTATATATTATTGGTGCTATAGCTTTGCATAAATAATGTGGTGGATTGGAGTTATTATTTAATGTGTCTAAATATGCAAAGACCTGTTCTAATGTTGCCGTTGGCTTATCTAAAATATTCAATCTTAATACCTCCTACTTCCCTATAAAATCTAATACTTTATGAAGTGTAGCCCATCTATCATCACCTTGTAACTTAGTGAATCTTTCACTAGTCTTAATTTTGTCACTGGCTGAACCTATTACATAAAGGTTTTGACAATGACCAGGTATGTAATTTTTTAACTCACATACATAGACTTCATCAGATTTATAATTTATGGCCATTACATTCGCTATAGCTTTATCAACTTCACCTTCATAAACTATTGTATATTTCGTTTTTTCTTCCTGTGTTTGATTTATAGATTTATTAAATATACCTTCAGCAATATCTATGGCCATATCTTTAGCATTATAATTTTTAGTATCATCTGTATCTACAAAGCAACATTCAACTAAAAGTGATTTTGCTTTTGTTCTTCTTAAAAATGCTAGAGTTTTCTTTTCTTTGACACCTCTGTTTTTAAAAGCTTTATCCCCTTTATTATGATAAGTTTTTGTTATCTTCTCACAAATTCTTGAAGCTATTTCAACAGTCTCTTTGTCATTTAAGTTATACACTAAGACTTCTACACCTCTACCTCCACCTGAGTTAAAATGAACACTTACATTTAAATCTGAGTTATATGAATTACATTTAGCTATGATTTTATTCAATATATCACTCTGAGAAGTTCCATTGTTACATGTACAATCATATACTTTACACTCTTTTTGAGCTAAAGGTATTAGATATTTTAATACATTTCTTGCCTCTGTAGATTCTTTTATATACTTTACTGCTCCAGAGCCAACCTTACCATCTGGATTATGCCCTGCATGAATTGTTAATGTTTTTATATTCAAAATTACCACTCCTTTCAATAAATAAAAAGGCTGAGATTAGTCAGCCCTCTAAATTTAAACATAAAAAAAGAACCTATACTATTTCACTTGGTTCTACTGGTGTTTCTTCTTTAATTAATAAATTTGTTAACTCTGTATATTCACTTTCTTTTATTCTATTCATTGCATAGAATACATCTAGCTTAGTTTGTAACTCTTCTTTAACCTTAAAGTTTTTTTGTTCAATCATTCTTTTTAAAATATTATGCATATTATCACCTCCTGTTTTTATAATTTTATAACACATTGTTTGTGTTAAGTTCTAACATAGCTATTCTATAAGCATTATCTATTAAAAGATTGTCTTGCTCCTTTTGATTTTCTATTAAAACTGTGATTTTATTTGCATTTATTTCTTCAATTGATGGTTCTGGATTAGGTGGATTCTTTTGTAATTCTAACCATTCGTTATAAGACTGTTCACCTGTCTTAATTAGCTCTCCTTCTTTGCTTATTAAAGGAGTCCATAATTGTCCATTACCTGTAATAAAAAAATTGTCAATTTCTATGTTGTCAATTTCTTCTTTTGAGAAATTATGCTCTTTTATTATTTTAAATTTCATTTTATCCATACTTTAGACCTCCAAATTTACAACAACACTAATTAAAATTCCTTTATTCGTAATATCATGACCTGGAGTTAACATTAGTATAGTATTATTTACACAAGCTATCCCTACAGTGTCAACTTGTTCACAAGAAGAATTCATAACTGGACAAGAATAGTTTTGTCTTGATATTCCTAAAGGTAATTTAATTATTGCTTCTTCTAAAACAGTAGCTGATGTATTTTTTGTTACAATCATGTTTATAAATAAATACTTTCCTACCTTTGTAATAGTAGCTGATTGCCACACTTTATCCCATCCATTTATAAATTTAAAATCAATATTACTTTCAGTTTTAATTATTGATGTAATGTCTTTTAAATTCTCTCTAATAACTTCTATATGGCTACCTAAATTTTGTGTCCTTTCAAAACTAATATTTGGTATCGCAATGCCTGAGTTACAAATAAATCTAGTTTGATTATCATATTGCTCCAAATTTAGTAGACTAAGTTTAATTTCTCTTGGTGTTTCTAATTCATAAATTATTTTCAAAGGATTTTTCTTTAATTTTTCTTTAAAGTTAGCAATGTTAAAAGGAGATATTGAAGTATCTACTATATCTATTACACCTATTCCATTTTCTGTTGATATAGATAATGCTGATTCAGTTTGAACATTATATATATAGTCTACATGAGATTGCTTGTATAAGTTAGTTACAAACTTAGACATATCTAATCTTAATACAGATATATCTAAATTTAATCTAAACTCATACATTCCATGAACTTCTATCCAATTTTCATTACCATTAAAAACTATTTCTTCACATCTTTGTATTAGTTTATATGAACCATTTTTGTAGACTATTTTATCTCTTATTCCATTTGGTAAGCTTCTTAATGTATAAGGAATTTTCTTTTTATCATATTTATTTCCTTTAGTTATAATTGTTTTATTACCATCATCATGCAAATCTTTTATTATAGTAACTCTTAGATACTTTGCATTTTTAGGGCTTCTAGCAACATAAAAAATATCTTTATCTCCTATTATTCTTTCATTTAATGGTGTTGGAATAAAACTTTTATTTATATCATACCAACAAATATTTCTACTACAATTATAAAAAGTATACTCTGTATTTGGTTCTATTTCTATATAGTCTAATGTATATTTATGATTACTAGCCTCAGAAATAAGTTCCTCTCCATTAAGATATTGTAAAATATAATTATCTTTAAAATTGGCATTCTTATTAAAGATATTAATTCCACTATATGGATAACTTAAAAGCTCCACTTTATCTCTTTGCCCAACACTTAATAGTTCATTAGAGTAATTTATATTAATATCTGTATAATCTCCTTCTAATATGGTAATTTTCAAACTTACTTCATAACCAGATGCAAGTGTATCATTATCTAAAACACTCCTTAAGGCCACATTACAATCACTTAAGTCTGATATTGTTGTAAATGTATATCTGAATTTCCCAATCACTCCTCCTAATATAGCTATATTTGTCAGATTAGGAATAAATACTGAATTTTCTTCTCCTAAACTATGAATATATATTCCACTTGTACTAGGTAAAGTATTTTTATCAACATCAACTATTATTGTATATATAGTATCTGGTTTATATAAAGTATAATTGGTAGTAAAAAAATTAGAATATCTTATATCATTTTCTGTTAGTATGTTTATTTTTCCATCTAAAAAAGTGGTTTTCCATAAAGAAAAATCTGAACTAGTTTTTCCCCATAAATCAATTAGAGTCTTTCCTTCTATATTAAAATTAGTTAGATAACCTTTCTTACTATTTTCTATAGTATATTCTCCTATATCTGTACTACATTTTATATTGTCAACTTCCTTGAGATTTTCTATATCATCAATTTTATTTTCTAAGGGTTTTAATAAAGCTTCTATCTTTATAGAAGAATAAGTGGTTGTTTCAGTACTTCTCTTATCATCAATAGTTGCTGAAGTCATATTTATAGCTGAGTTTCCATTTACAACTATACATTCAAGCTCATCATTGGTTTCATTAAAAACTTTTATCCTATTATCATCTAAAATTTTATATGAACAAAATACATTGTTATTAGTAGTTTTATCAATTAAGCTTATAAGTACTTTTCTAGTTACAAGGTTATGTTCAATTATAGTTGTATATGTACTTTCTTCTAGTATCCAATCACTTGTTGAAATATCTTTAGATACAGCTACATTAGTACCATTTTGTATTACTTTTTCTAAATCTTCCTTACTTGCTTTTTTACTAAGTTCTAAATTAATGTCATCCTGCTCTTTATCTAATCTATTAATGTTTTTTACTACATCTTCATTTAACAATTTATCACCTTCTTTTTTATTTAAAGAACTACATATAAATATGCTTCTCAGTTTATTTCAATAAAAAAAGAACTATGCTATATAGTCCTCGCCTATTATTTCTTTATATTCTTTTGCTGTTATCTTTTCTTTAAATACTGCATTTTTAACCATTTCTTTGTTCCACATTTTATTATCATAGTAATATTTTATCTTCTCAAATCCTAACATTATATTAATCCTCCCATCATTAGTGCATAGTTTATATTAGCATTTTCTAATTCTAATTCTTTGACTTTCTTTAGAGCTTCTTGTTCTGGTGTCAATGGTATTTCTACATACTCATATGTAATCTCTTTTGTTGTCTTATCTACATACATAATAGATGCAAACCCTTCCTTATGTTCAGCTTCAATTAATGTATCAATTAGAACACCATTCAATTCCAATTCTTGAGCTGATTTTCCTAAGCCATTAACTTTATCAAATGGCATATTATGTATTAAATTCACTTTATAAATGTTACCTTCCTTATGTTCCAATCCTGTTAAGTATTTTTGCATTCTATTTCCTCCTAAAATTAGTTATAATAAGCTACTTTTTGTAATACATGTGTATTTTTCAATTTACTTATAGTATTAAGATTATAAGTTATAACAATATTATTAGATGAATCTAATAATATTGATTTAATTGACTTAGTAAAAGATGTTGATTTCCATATCTCAACACCGTTATGGGCTATTTTTCTTATTGTACTATCAGATCCGCCACTATAAATATTAAACTCTGAATCTACACATACAGAGTTTACAGAATCAGTGTGACCTGAAAACTTCCATATCTCAACACCATTAGAAGATATTTTTCTTATTGTTTTATCATTACTAGCACTATATACATTATATTTAGAATCTACACACACTGAATTTACAGAATCAGTATGACCTATAAATTTCCATATTTCAACACCATCAGAAGATATTTTTCTTACTGTTTTATCATTGCTAGCACTATACACATTATCATGTAAATCAACTGTAACTACAGTAATATGATCAGTATGTCCTGTAAATGTCCAGAGTGACTTCATGAATGTATCGTCTCTTTCTAATGATGTTTTTATAATAGTATTATCATAACTACCACTTATTAAATTATTACTATTATCAATTGCTAGACTAATAATGATATCTGAATGTAAAGGCAATTCATTAGAAACAACATCAGGATCAGATAAAAACATTAGATTGCTGATGCCTCCACAGTACACTAAACCGTCATTATTAGTACATACTGAATATATACCTAAACTAAATAAAAAATTATATTTCCAGATAAGATCACCTGAAGGTGATGTTTTAATTACTGATCTATCAAATCCATCACAATTTATTATATTATCATTGAAATCTATACATGTTGACATGATTATGTCAACATCAAGATTAGTTGTCCATATATTATCAGGATAAGGAGATACTTCTTCTACAAGAGTTCCTAATTTAGTTACCTTATGTATTTCGCTTTGGTTATCTTTTGTAACTAGAATACCTAAATTTTGTTGAAATTTTTTTAAGGTATTGTCACTACTACCACTTAGTATGTTATTTTTACTATCTAAAGTTACAGTTTCTACTCGATTAGTGTGTACCATAAATTCATATATTTTTAATCCATCATGAGATATCTTTTTTATAGTTTTATCATCACATCCACAATATATTTCATTTTCATTATTAACTGTTAAAGAAAATATAGTAGAAAGGCTTATAGATTTCCAGATTATCTCGCCATTAGAATTAAACTTTCTTATAATCTTATCGTTTCCACCACTTATTAGATTATTGTTAGAATCAATACACACTGAATAAACTGAACCCATGTTGTCCATATAACTCCATATTAATGATCCGTTTTTAGATAATTTTTTTATACTCTCATCAGCACTTCCAATATAATAATTATTAGCGGAATCTACATCTACTGATAATATACTGTTAGTGTTTCCTGTGTATTCCCATATTTTTGTCGCTTCATATGATACTTTAACCAGACTACTATCTGCAATTCCAACTATTATATGATTATCTAAATCAATACATATAGATGTTATATTGTTTTTAAAACCTGGAAAAGACCATATTTCATCTCCAGAAGAAGATATTTTTCTTAAGATTCTGTCAACCCCACCACTATAAACATTAAAATCAGAATCTACTGTTACTGAATTCACAAAATGTGTATGCTTTGTAAATCTCCATATTTCTTTTCCTAATGGAGATATTTTCTTAACTGACATATCACTACTAGCATTATAAATATTATCTTTAGAATCTACACATACTGAATTTACACTTGAATCATTGTAAAAACACCAAACTTCTTCAACATCATCAGGCATATCTGGCATTTGTTTTATACTACTAATATTACTTGCCATAGTTTGAAATGTATCACTACTATTAGTTGGTACTTTTTTGTCAGTAATAGCAGTAGCGATTAATTCTTTCCCATTACTGACAGATTGAAAAAGCTCATCTAGTGCTCCCTCTACATTGTCACTTGTAAAATTATTAGCTATATCTTCTATAGTTACTTTATTAGCTGTATTTTCTATGGTATTTACTAAGCTTTTTATTTTTTTTGATGAATACGTTGTAGTCTCAGATTCTTCTGCATCATTAATAGTTGTTTTTTTATTAATTTCTGAATTAGTATCACTAGGTACATTTTTTAATTTCTTTACCACATCTTCATTTAACAATTTGTCACCTTCTTTTTTTATTTAAAAGACTATATTTATGTATAGTCCTTAGTTTCTTTCAATAAAAAAAGAACTATATAATATAGTTCTTACTAAGTCTTTCTTGATCACGACAATATATCTTAGCTTTCTATATAATTTCTGTTCTTATAAACTTTGCTATTTAGATTCAACAATCAAATCTAAATAATCCTTAAATTTCTTTTGTATTAACTTTATAGAATTACTAACAGATGATTGATGTTTTTTATACATTTTAAAAAGTATTAATAAATTCATTTATATCACATCCATATTTTGCAAACATATAAATAATGTAAAATGTTTTTTTGATTATAACATTCTTAAAATAACTTTTTATCTTGCATAGTATTTTTAAATACTCATTATAAACAAATGTTTTATATTATTACCTAGATAAATTTATCGTTTAGAATTATATATTCATGCTAAAATAACTAATTTTTTACATATACACTAACCTAGAAGTAAATTTATTATCAGAGTATGAAGAAGAATAACTAACCATGAAAAGAAAAATTCCTGCAACTGACTCAATCCCCTTAAATCCTCCTGTTATTGGTACAGAATTGGAAAATAAGGCACCAGCATCACAATAATATTTATCACTTGCTCCATTATCAGATGATTTTATTATAAATCCACCATGATTAGTAGCTTGAACTCTACTGATAGAACCACCTAATTCTTGATTTGCACCACGACCTCGATTTATATATCCAGTTCCCTTATCATTAAATATTGAATTATCACTTATCATCATGTTTAAATCATTATCACTATAAAACCCATCTACCCATTGATTATAATTCCCCCACAAATCCTCTATTCCTAAAAATTTAATTTGTTTCTTGCCATTAGACCCATAAATCATTCCATTATAATTTGTTCCTCCTGTAGTCATATACTCCTCTGTTTCATCAGTATATCCAAACCCAAGTTGTAACTGACTATTAAGAGATTTGTACATTATTAAATATAATATTTGTAACATTAACATACAATAATAATTATATTGTTGATACCCAGATCCATTAGCTTGGGCATGTAATCTAAATTCTCCAATAGTTTTTGACACAGTAGGTGTATAGCCAGAAACACTTCTTAATTTGCCATCAATATTATACCCTAAATATGCACCAATATATATTTTTTCTTTTTCAGTAGAACCAACAGTATGAGCCATGCATATATAATTATTATCAATTCTAGCTTCTGATATTCTTATTTCATAACCATTAGTTGTTGTGGTAAACTTCCAATATATTTTTGGAAACTCAATCATTACGTCAACATCTCCAATGACATCACTTCCATCTAAATATTTAGAAAAATTTTGTGGATTAATATATTTGTATAACTTTCCAGACTTAAAACCACAAGGTTTTATATCTTTAAAAGGGTATATATTTGACCATCCTCTATAACCAGTTGAATTGGCAGGTATTACTCCCTGAGAACTTTCAATGTAAGTCACACAAGTTAATGGATTACTGTTACCTTCATCAATTTTAACTCCATATATCTCTGCTTTTGGTATAGTTATTGTGAATGGATTAGATAATACTATTTTATCACCATCACTTACTTCTATGTAACAAGTATAGCTGGTATTATGACTTAGTCCATTTCCTATATAAGTAAAATTATTGTCATTATTACTAGGATTAATAGAAATAAAATCATTATCTCCTATTTTAAGTCTATGAATTAATGTATCTTTATCTTCATCTGTACAAGTATAATTCAGTGTATAAGAGCCTCCTACTTTAATATTTGATACAGTTATATTACTTAATATAGGAGGATGGTTAAGTTTTACTAATTTATTTATATTTTCAGCTATTTTTTGAAAAGTATCATCTTTGCTAGTATTAATACCCTTGTCGGTAATGGCACTAGCAATTAGGTTTTTCCCATTATCGACATTTTGAAAAAGTTCTTTTAATGCTCCCTCTACATTGTCGCTTTCAAATAAATTATCTGTATCTTTTATAGTTGTTTTATCTGCTGTTGTCTCTATACTATCTATACTAGTTTTTACCTCGTTAATTGCACTTACAATACTAGTTTTATCTGTTGTTTCAAGTAGTGTTGTATCTCCTATATTTGTATTAACTTTTTCAATTTTATCACTAGTATTACTAGGTACATTTTTTAATTTTTTTACTGCATCTTCATTTAACAATTTATCACCTTCTTCTTTAAGTTAGAGAGTTACTAATGTAACTCTCTATTTTGAGCACAAAAAAAGAACTCTTAAAGTTCTATGATAACGGAATTTCTAGTGCCTCACACATTTTTCTTACCTCTTCTCTGTATTTTACAGGTACTTGGTCAATTGTTTTTAAACCTCTTTCTATTAATCCTACATAAATTGCTGCCATACTATTTCCTCCTTCATTTAATTTTATATTTTTTAATGACATGGTAGATGGTTTTGATTGGCTATCCAATACCATTTCACATATTTCAGCAGTTGCCAACATTAAATCTGTAATGTCATTGTTTTGAGTTATTTGACTTGTATCTATAATATTAAACTTAATGTCATTTTCTTTTCTATTTTTAATATCATGTATTTTTCTTTTGTCTATTTTTAACATTCTTACCTCCTATTATTATTTAGTTTTGTTGGAATTGTGATGGATCATAGCTTAGTAATATTGAAGGCCTTTTTATAGACGTCCATTTATCACCTTTTTCAACTATTATCTTTGGTTGTACCATAGACATATTTGATTCTTCGAATTCATAGATTTCTTGGTATCCAGAATCAACTTTTTTGATTTCTTTTAATAAGATATCTTTAAAAAGTCCAGTTTTATTTGTTCTTACTTGAACTTTTATGTTATTCAATAATATAGATATGGTATCTTCAGATTGTAATTCATCTTCTAAACCTCTATCTAATATGATTATGATGTCATCTATATCTTGATCTATAACATCTGATATTTTATAAATTTTATTGTTTATTAAAATTGAACTTCCAATAATATTCTCATTACCTGTTGATTCTTTATATATAAACATAGTATCATATAGGTTTTCATATTTAGAATAGGCTTTAAACATTATTCTATTGCTACCTATTTTTAATTTATCTTTTGGTATATTGAATATAATTGAATCAACACTTGTTTTAGATAGTGTTTCTATGGATTCTCCATTTATAATCATTTCTACTTTTGTTATATCATTGTTTACGTCTTGTATATTTACCCTAACAGAATTTAATGTTTTACCTACTAATTCTATATTAGTATCTTCTGATGAAATTCTTGATATTATATATAAAGTATCATCAGTTGATAACATATCAACTATATTATCTATTTCATCTAATGGAATTGGTGAAAAACTAGATATGTAATATAATGCATCATCTATATGAAAAGCTGGGGTGTTTTTACCTGCAACTTGTAAATTGTTATTATTATCTATATAAAATATATTATTATCATCTATTTGTGTTAATTCTTTTATATTATCTGCTATTTTTATAAATAATTTGTATACTACATCTTTTGTATCTAATCCTAATCCAAAACAGCAATTAATGTTTAATCCTTGTGCAAATAAAATATTATTTTCTGTTAGAGCAAGAATGTAATTATTTGTTATCTTTATGTCTTTTAAATTAGTAACAGAAGATATAGTTTGAACTGTGTTTACAGTTTCATTATGTCCTAATCCTAATTCATAATTAGTATTTTTTCCTATACATTTTAAACTATTATCTATTGAATCTATATAATATGTAAAGTTATTTCCACATGCTATATGTTTAATGTGAGTTATATCTAATTTAGTAAAGTTGTCATACCTTTTTACTGTTAATTCTTTAAATAATTCTCCATATTCATTAGAACCACATCCATAGACTTCTCCATTTTCTAATAGAACTATTACATGTGTTCTAGATATGGCTACTTCTTTTATATTATCAAATGGTAATGATATGTATTCATATTCTATATATGTATCACCAAATATATTTGAATAATTTATATCTGTATCTGTAGGGACTATTACTTTATTATTAATTAATAGATAATTATATTCTTTTTTAATATCTATTATATCTCCCATTACAAAAGGTAAAGGGACAGGTTCTGTACAATAATTATAATTGTTATATCTGCTTTCATAGGTATTTTCTATTCCTAATTGTCCTTTGGTGTTAGAACCACAAACTTCAAAATCATTTGTATTTTTTTGAATATAAATAGAATACGCATTAGTATATAACATTTTAACATTACTTCTTATTTTAATATATGAAGCTATTACACCAGTACTACATTGTCCTAATTGCCCAAATGAATTAGTACCACTACCAAATAAATTGTTATTCATATCTATATAATAACAGCATTCACTATCATTAAAAATATCTTTTACATTTTCTTTTATTAAAGTATAAGTAGAATTAGCATGAGTTGAACCATAATTTTTATGACCAGCAGAATATAATTTATTATCTAGTGTTAAAAATAAAGTTGTGTTGCTATTACAAACTATTTTTTTTACATTTTGCAATGATAATTCATTAAAAGTTGTAATAGTAGAATTCATATCTAATCCTAAACATTTATTACTATTTTTACCAGTAACACTACAAGTATTTTGATATGAAATTATAAAAGTATTTAATCCTGCAATTATCACTTCTTTTATATTTTGCCCTTTTTTAATAAGTGTAAGTTGTCTAGTTTGAGTACCCATTCCAATTTGTCCATATGTATTATCACCACACATATACAATTCATTATTATTGTTTATAACTGCTAAGATACTAGAACTACAATAAAGATCTCTTATATCATTAATATTAATTAAATCAAATTTCAATTTATTTTCGTTATTTCCAAAAGTACCAATTCCTAATTGACCATGAGTATTATCTCCACAGCAGTATACTAATCCATTTTCAAATAATAAGAAACTATTACTAGGTGCACATGATATTTTTTTTATGGGAGAAGTATTAAAACTAGTATCAATTTCAGTAAATATATTTCTATTGTTAGTATCATTTAACCCTAACTGACCTTTATCATTTTTACCACATGAATATATAGTATTATCATTTTTTATTACAAAAGAAGTAGCACTACTAATAATTATATCTTTTACATCATCTATCGGAACTTGTGTAAATTCATTTTTATTAATTGTATCTCCTAAACCTAATTGACCATATTCATTATCGCCACATGAAAATAGAGAACCATCTTTTTTTAATATAAATGTTGCATAGTCAGATGTTTCTATTTTTTTTATCTCATCCATAGTAATATAAGAATTATATTGGTCTGTTATATTAACTAATCTGTTTGTATAAGCATGATGTCCTGTGTTTCCTATTCCAAATTTATTATAATAATTTATTCCAATACAATATATGTTGTTATTGCTATCTATTATTATAGAACTAGTTTGTGTACTTATAATATCTTTTACATTTTTTATAGGATATGATTCTATATAACCATAATTGAGTTTATTATATTGATTAGGACGAATTTTAAGACCACTACTATCTGAATACAATATGAAATAGTTTAAAACAGCTATATTGTCAGCATTAAACTGAGGGTCATAGTAATCCGCTTCAAAAAAACATCCCCAATAACTATTTGAATCTTTTGCTTTTATTAATCCTATTGCATTATTAGATAAAAATTTTGAATCATATTGTTGGTTTAATCTATTATAGTCTTCAAAGAATCTTGTTGAAAAATCAACAACAGCATTGTAAGCTCTTTTAGTTCCAAAACGGTAACATTTTACAGAAGAAGTATTATCAGAATTTGATGCTGTGTAATCCATATAACTATAACCAGTTGTAAACATTCTATCATTCATATTAATTACTACACAGCCTTTATATACTGGAATAACATCTTTTATTACACAAGGCAGGCTACTATTACTATAATATAAATTAGATACTTTAACAAAAGATGAATAAGTACTTGTATTATCAAGTCCTAGTTCATAATAATTATTTAAACCTTTAACATATAAATAATTAGTAGAATCTTCAATTAAATAAAAATTATTATCATAAGATGCGATTTTTTTTATTTTTATACTTAAATTATCCATTTGATTTGTAAAAATAGAAACATTATTATTCTTTAAAACATATGAATTATTACCACTGCCTAAAAGAGTTCCTTCAGTTGTTAAAATCATTGTATAATTAGATTCGATGCATATTTGTTGTATATTACTAACATTAACAAATTGAAATAAGCTTTTATTAAGTTTATCTCCTACCCCTAATTGACCACTAGTATTTAATCCACAAGACCATATAGAACCATCATTTTTCATTATAAATGTAGTATATCCAAGCCTATCAGAGTAAACTTCTTTTACATTATCAACAGGAACTTTACAGAATATTGACCTATTTTTTGTATCTCCTAATCCAAGTTGTCCATTAATATTATATCCACATGCGTATAAATTTCCGTTATTTAATAATATAAACATAGTATAATCTGTTAAAAGAATCTGTTTATAGTCATGAAAATTATCATATAGTTTTACATTTTGTATTTCACAGCTATCTTTTGTTAACATTATTTTATCTTTATATTTAAATATATTTTTTATATTATCTGTATTATGAAAATTAAACTTAGTAGGAGAATATATAATCATTTCATTAAAAAAGCATCCTAATTGATTAAAGTTATTTAACCCACCAACTAGAATATTATTATCTTTATCTATTAGAAATGAATGTTGTTTACTACTATAGATACTTTTTATATTATCTGTTACTTTAGTGTATGTTATTGTATTTATAATATCGTATTTATTATCTATTAAAGATTCTCCATATTTATTGTAACCAGCACTATATAAACTTCCATCATTTTTTAGAATAAAAGTATGATTATATGAACAATTTACATCTAGTATATTTTTTTCGTTAGATAGAGTAAATATATTTTTACTTATAATAGTATTATCTCCATATTCTCCATTAGAATTATATCCAGTAAAATATAGTTCATTATTATCTTTTAATAAAGCTGTATGATTTGAACCAACACTTATTTTTTTTACATTGTCTATATTAATTTTTGTAAATATATCTCTATTATTATTATCACCTAAACCAAGTTGTCCAGATCCATTAAATCCACAAGAATAGCATGTACTATCATTTTTAATTATATATGCACTATATAAAGATGTATAAATCGATTTAACATTATCTATATTAATTTTTGTAAATGTATCTCTATTAAGTGTATCTTTTATATCAGCATTTGTTCCTAAACCTAATTGACCATAATTATTATTGCCACATGAATATGCCAAATTATCATTATCTATATAATAAGAAGAACCTTCTCCGCAAGCTATATATTTTACATTTTGTAGAGATAATTTAGTAAACTCATAATATATTGTATCTGGAAGTTTACCAATTCCGAATTGGTTTTTGTCATTTCTACCTGCTGCATAGACAAACCCATCATTAGTTAATAATAAGGCATGATTTGTACCAACAGCTATCATTTTGACATTACTTACTGGGAGTTTTGTAAATGTTTTAACAGTTTTAGTATCTTTACCTAAACCTAACATGTACTCAGTATTGTTTCCACAAGCATAAGCATTATTATTTTTGTCTAATGCAAAACTAACATCTGCATATCCAGTAAAAAAACCTACAAAATTAAATGAATCATAAGTTCTATCAAACTTATTTAAATTTATGCTATCATTATTAAAATATTTTCCTCTTTGAAATAATTTTGTTTTTTTTATCAATAAAAACACCTCTTTATCTTATTTTATATTTATATTTTCCTAAATTAATTTGGGTAGAATCTTTAGGATAAGTTTGACTTACAATATTATCAATTGAGTTATTATTTAATTCATGAATATATCTAAGTTTATTGGATATAAAAGGAATCTCAATATTTCGAAATGTTACACTTCCATAAATACCCCTTATACATTTTCCTATTGTATCTAATTTTAAATCATTCATAGCTATTATATTTTTATTATCTTTTAATGTATCATACCAGTATCCAGCTTCATCTATTGTAGCATTTTGTTCTAAATCCATTTCTATTGAAAAATCTAACATTTTATTTAGAAGTATAGCATAGTTATTTTTTAATATAGCTAATTCAACAGCTATATCTCCAGTTATATCTCCATTAGAATCTACAGCTTTTTTATTAATTTCATTTATGGCTTCAAGAATTTTTTTACTTTCAGTTTCTAGTTCGCTAAAGTTTGTGTCAATATTTAAATCTCCAATTTCTCCCCTAGATGGTTTACCAGTATCATTTTCACCTATAAACCAATTGCCATTTTCTCCGATTGAAGGTGTTACCCCAGTATCGCCTTTACTCCCTTTTAGACTCTCTATAAATTCTTGGACAGTTTTATCTTTATTTTGAGATATACCTCTCCATGTTTCATATGCAGATTTTCCTTCATTGCCAATATCACCTTTATTTCCTTTAGATGACTTACCAGTATCTTCTCCATTTATAAACCAGTTACCATTTTCACCTATACTTGGAATAGGTGTTATATCTGTGTTGATACCTACTATATTTATAGTTGCATTAATAACAATTTCATTAAATATTTCAATTGTGTCATTGTCAACTATTTTATATGAACACAATAAACTATTTTGTGTGTTTTTTTCTATTATGCTTACCAATAAACATTTAGAATCTAAGTTATGCTTTATAGATTTATAATAAAAATCATCTTTTAATTTCCAGTCATTTAAATCAATGTCTAATGTTGCACTATAGATAGAATCAGGTTGCCTTATTAAATTCCTTAATTCATCTATTGCTTCTTTAGTATTAGTGGAATTTAATCCACTAATAACATTATTATATTTTATATCTTCAGCCTGTAACTTTAAAATTTTATTACTATCCAATATTATCTACTCCTTTACATTTTATTTTAGATGTAGAGATTATCATATCTCTTTCCTCTGATGTGATAATTTTATTAGATGACATAGTGTTTATATATTTTTCATCTATATTACCAATTTTCCACATATTAAGTAGAAAGTTATATAATGAGTTCATTTAACTCACCTCCAGTCAATTATTTTAATAATATGGCTAATATTGCTTGTTCAATTGCAGAAATTCTATCTTCTAAGGCTATGTTATTTTCAGAATAAGAATCTGGAATAATTTTTTCAAACTCATCTTTTTCTTGAACAGTATATAAATCTTTTTTTGTTTTATAATCTCCTATAAATTTAAAATCACCTAGTTCTAATAAATAACTCCAAAGATCTTCTGCAATATTTATATAAGACTTAGGTATATTATTTTTATGGATGTCTTCTATATAAAATCCATTGAATGATTTTAAATCTTTTTTCAGACCCATCTTAAATATCTTTCTCATTTTTACCTCCTTCTAGAAGTTATAGATTCTAATACCCAATTGCAAGTATATATAAAGTAAGTGATCCTTCTATATCAGCGACTGAACCTGCTGCTTTAACATGATAACCAAACTTTGTAGATGTTAGGCCACTTTCTTTTGCAACTCCATGAGAAAAGCATGCATTATCTCCAGCTGAAGATATAGCACTGTATAAACCAATACATGCATTAGGAAATGCTATAGGTAAATTTCCACCACCTCTTTTGGTATCAGCACCTGTGAATGATAATTTAATTTGAGTCCATTCTATTATTAATCCTCCTAAATCTGAACCTAATGAAATATAACCGCTAGTGGGAGACTTGTTAGAAGTACATCCATGATTATGAGAAGAGGGATTAAAAGAACTAGGTTTTCCACTAATATCATTCCAATTTGATACTCCAGAATCACCTTTGTCTCCTTTATTACCTTTTAAAGAACTTAGCCATTCTGTAATATTACCTAAAAATCCATTTTCAGATGCAATCTCATAGGCAGATTTACCAGTTACACCAATATCGCCCTTATCACCTTTTAGTGAAATTAACCATTCTTCAGAATTACCTGAAAATCCATTTTTTAATGCAATTTCATATGCTGAATCTCCATTTGTACCAGTTATACCAATATCACCTTTATTTCCTTTTAATGAGTTGAGCCAATCTTCTTTTGTTCCAACAAATCCCTCCTCAAGTGCAACATCATACGCTGTTTTTCCTTCATTGCCAACATCACCCTTGTCTCCTTTATTGCCTTTTAAGGATAATAACCAATCTTCTTTAGAACCAACAAATCCATCTTCAAGTGCAATTTCATAGGCTGATTTACCAGTGTCACCCTTAGAACCAGTTTTCCCTATTGAACTTTTACCAGTATCAGTATCACCAAGAAACCAATTACCATTATTTCCAATCGTTGGAGTTATACCAGATTTGCCAGTAGCACCAGTTAAACCTATGTCTCCCTTATCACCTTTTAGACCTGATTTACCAATTGAGCTTTTTCCTGTATCAATATTATTGATATGCCAGTTACCATTCTCACCTATAGTTGGCAAATAATTTATGTTTATATTGTCTGATATTACTAAAACATTTGCATTAACAGGCGTATCATTATATATATTAATGGTATTATCGTTGATAATTTTATATGAAGTTATTAGATTTATATTGGTATCAATATTTAAGATACTAATAAATAAGTTCTTAGAAGAGAGATTATGATTTATTTCTATATAATATAAATCATCTTTTTCTAACCAATTATCTAATGTTATATTTTGAGTATGAATCATTAACTCAGATTTAGTATCTATTTCACTTTTTAATTCATCTATAGCTTTTTGTAAATTTACAGCTTTTAAATTACTTGTTTCATTATTATATGTAACAGTATCTGCACTTAACTTTAGTCCTTCTATATCATCCATAGCATGAATATGCTTGCTTGGATTAAATTTGTCTGGTTTATTTAATATATTTTCCCAGTTAGATGTTCCATTTTCACCTTTTTCACCTTGAATTACGCCACAATCTACCCATTTTTTTATGTTATCCCAGATATATAGATGTCTTTGAATTAAGTAAGCATCACCAGTATTGCCTTCTTGAGGAAGCTCTTCTACAGTATCAAATGCTCCTTTTATTTCTAATCCAGTTCCAACATCACCTTTTTCACCCTTTGATACTTTTCCTGTATCAATATTTCCAAGAAACCAGTTACCATTATCACCAATCATCGGTGTTATACCTTCATCACCTTTTAAAGATAGTAACCATTCATCTTTAGAACCAACAAATCCATCTTCAAGTGCAATTTCATAGGCTGATTTACCATTATCACCTGTTAATCCTATATTTCCTTGTTCCCCTTTATCACCTTTTTCACCAGTAATTCCAATAGAACTTTTTTTTGTATCAACATTGTTTATAAACCAATTTCCATTGTCTCCAATTACTGGTATATATGATACATTAGAGCTATTTCCTAAAACAACAACAGTGGCATTAATTGCTTCGTCATTGTATATCTCAATTGTATCTATATCAATTATCTTATAAGAAGAAATCAAATTTATATTAGTATCATTGTTTAATATACTAATAAATAAGTTTTTAGAAGATAAATTATGTGGAATTTCTATTGAGTACAAATCATTTGTATGTTTCCATTCATTTTGCTCAATAATTTTGGTATACATAATAGAATCAGATTTACTATCCACAATCCCTTTTAATTCATCAATTGCTTTTTGAACATTTATGGAATCTAAATTACTAATTTTATTGTTATATGTGACAGTATCTGCATCCAATTTTAATCCTGTTATATCACTCATTAAGTGTGTATGCTTTGTAGGATTAAATGTTTCTGGCTTGTCTAATATGTCATCCCAAGTAGAAGCTCCATCTTTACCAGGGGGGCCTTGAATTATACCACAATCCACCCATTTCTTTATCTTGTCCCAAACATATAAGTGCTGTTGTACCAGATAAGCATCTCCAATTATTCCTTCTGATGGTAATTCATTTATGGTGTCAAAAGATCCTTTTATTTCTAAACCACTTCCTATATCTCCCTTATCACCTTTTGATTGTTTACCAGTATCTTCTCCATTTATAAACCAATTTCCATTTTCACCTATTAATGGAGTATCTCCTTCTTCACCTTTTAAGGATAATAACCATTCATCTTTTGTTCCCTCAAATCCGTTTTCTATAGCAACATCATAAGCTGATTTTCCTGTGATACCAATATCACCTTTATCTCCCTGATCGCCTTTTAACCCAATTGAGGATTGTCCTGTATCAACATTATTAATAAACCAATTACCATTTCCTCCAATTGTTGGTGTAAATCCGTCCAATCCTTTTAATGAATTTAACCATTCTAATTCTGTACCTTCAAATCCATTTAACTTTGCTAAATCATATGGAGATAATCCTTGTTCTCCAGTATCTCCTTTTAAATTTACATATACATATTCAGTTGATCCTTCTTGACGAATACCTAACTGAGTATTATCCCATATAAACTCTATACTTTTTCCTGTTAAACCAGTATCACCCTTATCTCCTTTAACTCTTAAATCTTTTATTATTTTCCATTCAGCACCATCATATATATATAGATCATAACCAACGAAATAAGTATCGCTTATAGTTGGGTCTATTGGTAACTGATCTACAGTATCTACACTACCTTTTATCTCTAATCCAAGTCCATCTTTACCCTTCAACTCGTCTTTTGGTGGAATCGCATCTATGGCTTCTTGTACTTTATTTTCCATAGTATCTTTAGATGTATTTACAGAATTAATTAAGTCAGTTTTGGCTGTTGTAACTTCTGTAGTTAAAGTTTCTTTAGTAGAATTAATTGAGTTTATTAGATCAGTTTTAGTTGTTGAAATATCAGCAATTACATTATCTCTGGTTTCATTAAATGAATTTGTTAAGTCAGTTTTGACTGTTGTTACTTCTGTAACTAGAGTTTCTTTGGTAGAATTAACTGAATTTATTAAATCAGTTTTAGTTGTCAATATGTCTTGATTTATATTATCTTTAGTATTTGTTATATCTTCAATTAAACTTTCTTTAGTTTCATTGATATCATCAGTTATTTGTTGGGCTTTTTCATCAAATTCATATTGAATGTCAGTAATTTTATCATCAATTTCTGATTCCATTTCTTGTATAGATTTTTGTCTCTCTATTTCTTGATTTTGACGAATAATTTCTTGATCTTTTCTAATAATTTCTGAGGCTATTCTTTCTTGTTCTGCTGAGTCTCTTAATTCTTCATTTTTAAGTATAGTAATTTCAAGATTTTCTATTTTTATTTTTAAATCTTTCAGTTCTTTTAAACTATCTTTATATTGAGATATAAGAATCATCAAAACTGAGTATTCATCTGAACTTACTATATCACTATCATTTAAAACGCCTTCTTCTACTCTATAGAAAACTTTTGGAGAGAATATCTGACTTTCTTCATTTATTAGTGCTATTTGAAATGAGTTTAGACCTGAACATAATAGTGCTTGTTTTGAAAATATTATTTCTACTATTCCTTTAGATTCATCTATGATCTTACATTGTTGATCAATTGTTGTTCCATCATTTTTTTTTATGTTTAGAGTTATGTAATCATAAACTGATAAATCAATTGATTTATCATTATTTTTAAGTTCTACTGTTATTACTGCTGTGTTTGTATCATTTTCATCATAAATAAATGAATCTACGAGACTTTTATTTATTCTATAGTTACTAAAATCTAATACTAAAGGATAATTTTTTATTTCATAATTTCTCAAAGTATCACATCCTATTGATTTTTATTTTTTTCTTTTTTTAATTTATCTATTTCTAATTTGTAGTTATTAATTTCTTCTTGCTGTTGTATATTTAATGATTTATATATTATAATTTCATTAGTTAAGTTTTTTATTTCTTCTAGTGCTATCATGTATGCATTTTGTAAATTTACTTCCATATTTATTACCCTCCCAATTTATCAATTTTGTCACATAAATTTTTAGTTATTGATTCTAATTCTTCTCTTTTTTTAATTTCCTCTTGAAGTGCACCTGCCACAATAGTTGTATATCCATAAAGGCTAAATTTTAATCCAGCTTTTTCTCCATAATCGTATATAAAGTATTTTCCTATTTTACTAGATTGTATATCATTGGCTATAAATCCAATCTGCTGATTATTATCTTCATCATGAAGTGTTTTATAGTTAAATGTTGCTATCTTTAAATCATTCTTAAAAAAATCTATAAATGGTGTATCCATAATTTTAGAATAAGATTTAATTTTATTATTATTTATATATCTAATATTTTCTTTAAATTTAGCATCAGATGTAGTTCTAACTTCATCACAATAAACATACCTCCAGCAATTATATCTTTGTCCCAAATCGGTTCTATCTTGGTCTGGAAAAAAGGAATATGGATCATTAGTAAAACAAAATTTAGCTCCACCACATTTTATAAAAGTATCATCTTTATTTACTTGTAAACGAATTTCGTCTTCTATATATGTATTCATAGAATATCTATTTATAAATAAATAATTTCCATTATTATATTTTAGTCTTATAGCACTTCCTTTAACTGCTCCATTTGAAGATCTTGCATCTAATGCAATATTAGCTGAACCATCATTAAACAGATTTATAACTGGTTCATGCCCTGATGGTGTCATCAATGTATCGCATGCTATAGCCCCTTGATTTACTGTTAAACCACTAGAATTTATAACAACAGAATTGGCTATCTTATTAAATCCAATTCTTATATCTGTAGGTGATTGCCTTATAATTGAAGAAATGTCACCTTCTGAAACCTTTGAAGCAATTTCTCCTGCCATTAACCTAATTTCAGAACTCATTTCTCCAACATTAGTATCAAGTTTTTTCACACTCAAAGCTATTTCGTTGGCTTTTACATTTATTTGTGCAAATTCTTCTGAAACACTTCCACCCATGCCTTTAAGGAACACTCCATCAAGAGTATTTTTTAGTTCATTAACTTTTAAATTATACTTTGCAAATCCATTTGTAACTAGAATTACATCTGAAGGAGTGATTATATTATCAGATATAACTGAATTGATTATTGTTTTAAGATTATTATGTGCATTGTCTAAAGCTGTTTTAGAACTGTTAATTGCAGCAATACTTGTACTATCACTATTTGATTGGCATCTATCAATTATTTTTTGTATTTGAGTGTATAAATTAGATTTGTCTGTATCTAATAAACTTATTTGTGTAGATATTTGAGCTTTTTCAATATCTGTAATTTCATCATCTCTAAAATATTCATTAATATTAGAATTAAATAATCCTAAATCAGAATTAAGCTTAATTATAAGGTTATTTGTATCTTCTCTTAATTTACTAAGTTCCTTAGAGTCATTAAAATTTTTAGTTGCTTCCTTTACAAATATATTTATGTTATCTGCTTTTTGATCTATAATTGAAATATTCTCTTTAATATAACTAGTATATTCTTTTACATCTCCAACTGTTTGTCGTATTCCATCTAAATCTTTTTCAACAGAAATAAATCTATCTCCAAGTTCTTTATCTGTTTCATATAGAGCATAGATCTCTTTCTCTATATTTTTTTGAGAATCACCATCATAATTTATATTAAATATATCACTATCATTAGGTACCTCAGTATGAATTCCATTATCATTTATAACTATTAAAAATCTTGTATTACTTCTATCCAACATTAAATTAGAAGTTTCAAGTTTATAAGGGTTGTTTGCGTTCCAGTATATATACTTTCTATTTGTTGATTCATTTTGTACAGTATAAACCTCTTCATTATAAGTCACTATACATCCTGTTATTCTTATATAACTTAGTGTATAACTATTATCATATATTGCCATTAGGACACCACACTTTCTGGGACATTCATTTTATTGAATTTTTGTCTATTGAGTAAGTACTTTTTCTTATTAACTGAATCCATAGTATGTTTTGATTTAGTTAAATAATCGGAAATAGTTCTTGTATTATCTTCCTTTAATTTCTTATTAGATAAATCTAAATTTAAACTTCCATCTTTAAAGTTTTGTGTATATCCAACAAAATATATTATGTCCTCAGTGCCTTCTGCTCTATCATAGAATATAATTATGTCACCCACACTTAATGATCCATTCCAATGTTGTCTAAATTCCATGTTGATAATTCTACTTAAGAAGTTCACAGAGTCTATTGTCCAATCAATAGTTGGTCTACACTTAAGTTCTAGCTCTCTTTTTCCTGTTTTAATTAAGTCTTCAACCTTCAAAAATGAATCATTCGTATAAGTATCACAATAAATAAATTCTTTTAATTCTTCTAGTAATATTTCATTAAAGATTAATTGTCCATTTTCATCAGTTGAGGTTTCTCTCTTACACAATATGTTTATTTGTTTTATACTATCTTCTAATTCCAGTACTTGTTGTTCTAAATTTTTTATAGTTACTTCAAGTATTACTTTTTCATCGTTATTCTTAGTTATATCTGCTGCTACCTTGGCAGCATTAATAGTATCCTTATTTGTCTCATATGTCTTTTTAATACTATATAGTGCATTGATGGTAGAATAGATTATTTGGAGTTTATTTTTATTGTCTCGTAATTCTTTTTTATTTTTATTCTTTTCATCTATTAATTTTAACCACTCAACTTCTCTTAATTTAATCATCTCATTATACTTAAGTATTGCAGTTATTAAATCTTTACTCATTTCGCTATTTTCTAAGAAATATGAATAGTTTTCAATATATTTATATCCTGTTACAGTAGCTCCAATAATGTCCATCTCTTCATTTCCAACTAAAGTCATTCTAGTGACTATTTCATCTGAATTTCTAGTCTTTTCATGTGATTTTATATAGTTATCATAAGATAATACTAATTCTATATTGTCTCCAAAGCTATCTACATCATATAGGTGTACTTTTTTGTTATATGTATCAAATTGAACAACGCATCCAAATTCTTCTTTAATATCATTAATTAAAAAGTCATGCCAATTACTATCTACACTTTCTTGCCACCTTACCTTTTCTCTTTTTTCTCCTGTATCAGTAGTTTCATAACCTATTGAGTCATCTACATTGCCTAAAGTCCATCCAGTTTCTTCTTTCATATAATTATTAAGACTAATTATTCCAGCATCCTTATCTTCTGTAAATAATTGTAGTCCCATATCTTCAATATTTAAATTTATCTTACCCAGTTTAACTTCTGCTGATGTTGCTCTAATAACTTTATTTTTATATCCATCTTCTTTTATTTCTTTTATTACAAAATACTCTTTATTATCCACACATATAAATCGTTCATTACTTACTTCATAATACAATGGATTTATTATTTTTTGGAATGAAAAGCGATTTGTTATAAATTTTGGTATAGTAAATTGAATTTCATCTGTACCATCAATGCTACGAGTTAAACTATCTATAAATTCTATTGGAATTTCACCTAGAATTTCTTTGTTAACTTTATGGAGGGTTATATTATAATCTCTTTGGATTTGTTTGAGATTCACATTAAAATGCATATTTTATCACCTTCTTTACATTAAAAAAGCCCATCATTAAAGATGGACTAAAATATTATTATTCAGTTGTAGTCGCAATTTCCTTTACTCTTTCATTTGCAATGTCATATACTAGGCTATCTTCTCTTACTGATATTACTATTATTCTCATAATATTATTTTCCATTACTAAATTATAAACTACTCTTATTCCAATACCTCTTAATTTTATTTTAAAACAATTTGTAGGATTATTATTCCCTTTATTGCCTAATGGCTTTCCCTATCCATCAGGACTAGGTAGAGGATTGTAAGAAACTTTTTCAATTGCTTTTAAAACTTGTTTTCTTTAAGAATTGTCTGATTTTTTTAAATCTTTATGAGAATCTTTTGTATAAAAAATATTCTATTTCATTATTCAAAATCCACCTCAACATTTTCAAGGTCTTTTTCTCTAATATCTAAATCTTTCATAATCTCACTTTGAGATATTAAACCCTCTTCATTTATATTATTCATTCTTTTTTCTGCTTCAAGAAGAAGTTTGTAATCTTCTATAACATTTATCATCTCTTCATATTTTTCAGGTGTAATCAAGACACAAGTTGGAACATTGTTTTTCACAACAATTTTACTTCCAGATTGTTTTACTTCATCAAATATCTTATTAGCTTCTCCTTTGTTGAATCGAGAAATAGGAACTATAGTATTCAACATGTTAGCCATCAGTAAATCTCTATTGTTTAAAATAATAACACCTCCTAATAGTATATATAAATTGTAACACAAATATTAATCTTTACCAATTAATTTATATATAAATATATATATAAATTTAACTATAATAATTTATTTTATACAAGAAAATAGCCACTTGTGTAAGGTGGCTTAAAGTAAGTAGTTAATTTTTATGTAAAATATTTTTAATCTTCTGTTATTTATATTATATCTTTATTCTACTGCCGTAGTCAATATAATATTAAATTCAACATGGTGGTAAATTATGGTATAATGATTTTAGAGACTACAGTTTAGACTATTAGGGTGATGGCTCTTTAGTTAAAATCCCCAGGAAAGGGGGTGAGACTATGGAGTACTTAGTTTTATTTTTAATAATGATAATTATGATTACGAGAATAATAAATCATTTGACAAAGCTGATAGATGCAATCTTAAATTTGAAAGCATCTATTAGAAAACTAAAGAATCACCAGACTGGAGGGTCTAGTGATTCTGAAAGTAATACATAAATCTATTATTTTTTTTATTGTTAACTTCAAGAACTACACCCTACTGCAAATAGTTTGTAGTCTCTTTTTGTCTTTATGATATAAATTTTATATCATTTATATCATAATTATACTCCAATATTGTCACAACTGTCAATGTTGTCATTATTCTAATTAAATAACTTTTTTAAAATAAAAAGCCATAATATTTTAATATTTAGTTTTTCTTACTATTTCTTTAGCAAGTTCATCTTGAGATTTTTTAATCATTTTTTCTACTTCTTTTAATATATCCCTATTCATAGTACCTTGTACACTAACTAATGGAGCATTGTAATTAAATTGATTTTGATTAGATTGCTGAGGTTGATAACTACGACCTCTAGGTACTGAATAATTGCTATATTCACCAACACCTAATTTATCTTGAATATCTAACATATCCTCCATTACTTTTTTAGCAATTTCAAGGTTACCAACTAATTCACTTTTTATAATAGCCCCTGTAGCTCCTAATCCATCACCATACTTATCAGCAAAATCAAGCAATGTTTGTTGTAAATCATGAACCTCACCATTTATATCTGTAAATAATCCTGTATTTAATGCTTCTTTGATTAATCTAGCTAATTCTTCTTTAGTATACTTATTATCCAAATCTTCTTTAGCTTTATCTGCTTCATCTTGTAGTCTATCACTTTCATCATCATACATATCATTTACATCTTTATCAATCTGGTCTTGAACTAAATCTTCTAATGCTCTCTTAGCCTCTTCTAATTCTTTTCTTAATTCCTGTACTTTCTTTTGCCCTGATAGTGAGCTATCTCTTTCAGCAATATCTAATTTCTTTTGAAGTTCCTCTATTTCTTTTGATTTATCATCATAATCACGCTGATAATCAGCTTTATCTCTAGCTTTATTGTAGGCTTCTTTTTCTTTATTAAGTGCATCAAGACGTTTTTTAAGCTCATCGTCTATTTGTTTTTTACGTTCTTCAATTTGCTTTTCATAAACTTTAGTTATCTCATCTTCTATTTCTTTAGTAGTTTCTAACTTTTCTTTTAATGCTGCTTTAATTGTAGCATCTAACTTAGCCATTTCTTTTTCAGCATCAGGAATTTTATCCATCATTAAATCCAAATAGGCATCAGCTAATTCTTTTGCTTCATCAAAGTTATCATTACTTTGGAATAACTTGTCTAGTTGTTGAATGTAGTTAGTTATTGTACCATCATCTCTAAATTGAAATCCAAAACCTTGAAGTTTACCCTTTATTTCATTTTGACTTTGTTTCATGTAAGCCGTAGTTTCACTCATTTCTTTTTTCTGTTTTTCTAATAAATCTAGTTTTTGTTGAAGTAAATCATTTTTTTCAACTCCAAAAGCACTACCCATCAGTACATCTAATAATTCAAGCTGATTATTAACTTCTTCAACATCTCTATTCATAGATGTCCATTCAGATTCTTTGTGTAGCTTCCAAGCCTCATTTCTTAAATCTCGCTCTGCTTTTTCTATATCTTTTGTAGCATTTACTACTTCTTGTTTTTCTTCAACTACTTTTGGTAGTTCAGTAAACATGATATCTAAATATTCATCACGATATTTCTTAGTTTCATCCCAAGCCTTTTTAGCATCTTCATATTTCTTCTTAGTCTTATCAGATGCTTTCTCTTTATTTGCCTCTGCTTCAAGTTTAGCTAATTCTTTTTCCTTTTTTATAGCTAACTCTTCATAATTTGTCATGTTTCCATCAGAATTAAATTTGAAACCTTTGTCACTCAATACCTTTTTAAATCTATTTGCTTCATCTTTTGTAAGAGCTTCTTTTCTATTTAAAAGTCTTTCCTGCTCTTTATATAGTTCATTTTGCTTTTTAAGATAATTAAGTTTCTGCTCATTAGTAGCATTTTTCATCTGCTTATCTAGCAATGATAGTTCATTTGTTACTTTTGAAAGTTGATTCTCTAATTCTTTAAATAACTCTATTTCATATTTTATAATGGCATCAAAATTTTTATCTATTGGAGTGTCTTGAGTTAATGTTTTAAGAGCCTTTATTGGTGCTGCGGCTCTTGATACTGCTCTTGAAAATAGAGATGGCTTTGTTACGGGAGTTTCGTCACTTATTGGTGCTGGTTCTGACGTTCTAGGTTGAGATGATAAATTAGTTGGAATTGGTTGTGGGGTTTCTGTAGAATTTATAGATTGTACACTTTTCCTATCACTATTTCCTCCACCAAGCCCAGCATTATGAGCAAGGTCAACAAGTCCACTTGTTACTTTTGAAATTATACTAACATGACCTATAATATTGAAGCTTTTGTCGCTTATCTTTTTATTCTCAGTTTGGTTGATTTTATTATTTGCGTCAGTTGCATCTGCTTTTAATTTAGCCCATTTAGGACTTAGTGTTTTTTTATCAACACTATCTATCCCAGCAATAGCTCCTTCTACCGCTGCAATTACTTCAACTTGTTTATCAGGAGGCAATTTATCTATTTCTTCAACTAATGAATCAATATCTCCATTTGCAAGAGATTTTATTATGTTTATTTTTACATCTTTATTTAAATCTAAAGCATTTAATTTCTCAACCTCATCTAATGCTTCTGGATTATTTACTATAAGGTTGGCTATAATATCTTTATTATCAGGAAAGTCATCATAGAGACTTTGAATTAAATATAACTTATCTGGATTATTCAATATAAAATTTAAAACTTTATCTTTTTGCTCTTCTGGTGTAGTATTATATAAATCAATTGCACTTCTTAATTTGTCTGCATTTTCAACAGCAAAATTAATAACAGCAGTTTTAGTATCTTCGGGAGTCTTACTATATAATTCTTGAAATTCTTCTAATTTATTTGGATTGTTAATTACAAATTCCGCAAATACTTGTTTTTTCTCTTTTGTATCTAAACTAGTATAGACTTCTTTTAGCTCATCAAAGTTTTCTAAATTATTTATATTGATATCATAGTCCATTGCCATTGTAGGATTATTTTTAATCCATTCAACTACAGCTTGATAATCTTTTAATCCTTTTAAACTATCTACATTATCAACTATAAATTTATTTGTAAATGTTGAACTTGTAGGGAGATTTTTTATTGTATCTAAAAATACTCCTACCTGTTCTATATTCACACCTGAAGATTCAAGTTTTAATTTAACTTCGTCCCTACCATCAAGTTGTGTAATTGAATCTAATTGTTTTTTAAAGTCTCTATTTTCTACCTGTAGTTTAATTTCTTTTGTAACAGGAGTATTTAATATATGGTCAACTACATCATTAGCTTCTTTTGCTTTTGATTTTAAAGGATTTTTATTGCTTGAAGATTGTCCTATAGCTTTTTCAGTAGAATCTTTCGCATCTTCGACAGGGTCTTTTTTATCTTTGTCGCCCTTTATTTCTTTTAGTTTATTTTGAATCCACTCAATAGTATCAGATGCTAAATCCTTAACCTCTATAGTAAAAATTTTATTTGCTATTTTAGAAGAACTAATAGTTTTAATATCATCTTTAGCTTTTTCTATTTCGGCAATTACTTCTACTCTTTTATCTGGTGGTAGGCTTTCAATGGCTTTACCTAGAGCGTCTATATCCCCTTCTGTTAACGCTTTATAGATGTCAATTCTTACTTCTTTACTCATAGGAATTTTATCTAATGAGGTTATTAAATCTTGTATCCCAAAGTTATTTTCATTTTTATTTAAATATATTTCAGTTATTTTCTCTTTTGGAATATGTTCTAATGCATCTTTTAAACTTGTAGCATTATATAAAGCATCTTTCCCATCAGCTAATAGGTATGTCTTTAGTTCTGGTGGTATTTTATTATATATTTCTGAGATTTGTACAGCCTTTTCTAGTCCAACACCATCTGTTTCTAAACTAGTTCTAAGCTTAGATGGTATCTTCTTATATTTAGAAGTTAACTCTAATACCTTTTTGCCGCCCTCATCTGCACCCTTTTGTTCTATGATAGTATTTATTTCTTTTGGAAATCTATCATACATTTGTTTTAATGAATCAGCTTCTTGTAATGTTGTGGTAGGATTTGCTTGAATTATTGTAATAACCTTTTTTGGCACTTCTTCATACTTTTGTTTTAAACTATCTATTATTTGATTTACATTAGCTTGACCTGAATCATCACTTAAAAGTATTTCTGGGGTTATGGTAAACGTACCTTTTCCAAATTTGTTATCTAAGTCATTTTGAAGTTTAGTTATATCTGGGTCACCGGTTTGTAACTCCATTAAAACATCCATTGTGAACTTCAATACATCAGTGGAACTTGCCCCTGTTCCCAATAAAGAGTCTATCATGCCTTTAACTTGGCTAGGAACTTCCTTAGTATTTTTAATGTCAGTTAATATATTTGCATCAACTTTTACATCTCCAGTTATTGTTGTTGTATCTAAGATGTTTTGTATGCTATCAAATTGATTTTGAAGTTGCATTGCAAATTCATCGCCATTGGCTAAATCTAATTTTGTCTTACCAAACTTCGCTAATAATGTATTTATTGATGTCATATCTTTAATACCATTAGGATTAACTTGACCAAATAAATTCTCCCATATATTAGCATCTGTATTAGTTGCTTTAGCTATGCTCTTAGCTGTTTTATCTATTGTTTTATTATATTTTTCTATATCTTGCGTTCTAGCAAATTCTTCATTGGCATCTTTAAGAGTTTTAGATAAATCTCCTACATCAACTTTTCCACTTCTAACTGCAGTAAGTAATTTATTAACTGCTTGTTCTGTGTCTACTAAAGTATCTGGTGTAACCTCACTAAAATCAAATAAGCTTTCAAGTCCAGCAAAATTAGACTTATCATTTCCTTCTAATCCACTGTAAAGAGTTTTATTCTTAATGTTAGAGAAAATTCCATCGCCTATTTCTTTTGAATAGCCTTGAATCTTATTAACTTGATTTTTATACATCTCATCATATTTGAAATATATCTTCTCTTCTTCTGCTTTTGCTGACATTAATTCATTTCTAGCTTTATCTCTTGCTCTGCCAGTTGAATTATTATATTTTTCTATTGCTTTTTCTTGTCTCTTTTTATTCTTTTCAACTTCTGCTGTATAATCTTCTTCTATTTTTACAAGCTTACCATTTTCACTTTCTCTCATTCTTTCTTCTAAAGTTTTATTTGGATTTTTACTTGGAGAATTTAATTTTTTAGCAGCAGTTTCTGCATTATCATGTTTATCATAGGACATCAATCTTTCTTTTGCATTAATAGCTCTATCTATTTCAGCAATTAAATCAGTGACCTGACCTTTTAAAATAGGTATGCCATTTTCATCTGTTCCTATAACTGAATCTGGTTTTATTTTTCCAATCTGTTGTTTTAGTTCATTTAATCTATTATTATCTTCTTTAGACTTATTTTCTTTTTTAGATAAATTATCATATTCTTCTGCAAGTGCTTGTAATTGAACTTTTTGGCTTTCATATGAATTAATTTGTTGTTTTGAAGTTTGTATATTTTTCTTTCTAGCTTGATATGCATTTTCTTCTCTGTTTGCATAATTTTCCATCGCTTGAGCCAACAAAGTTACTCCTGCAAATGCAGCAGTTAATACTAAAGAATTTCCGACTGTAGTTGCTATACCTTTACCAAAATTTACAATACTACTTCCTGCAAATGCTTTACCAATATTACCAAGCCCATCACTTATTGTATCCTTTCTACTCTTTGAAACGACATGTAGTTTTTGATTGTATTTTTGATAAGCTTTTTCATACTCTTTAATTACTTTCGTCTCTTTAGATACTGCTTTTCCTAAACTATCAGTTGTAGAGGTATATTTTCCTACAACACCCTTTCTACTTTTTATAGTATTATTGACAATTTGGTTTGATTTTGCGTTCATATTTGATGCATTAGTATTTCTATTTATAGCACTTGTGTATTGATTAGTAAATTTTGTAGCTCTTTCAAAGTCTTTAAATTTAACAGATTTTCTATTGTTTTGAAAGGCACTAAATATACTTCCACCTAAATTCGTGATTGGTTTACCAGTGCCTAATGCTTTAATTGTCATAAATAAAGATGATAAACCTGCTAGGGCTACAGGAAGTGAAACATGCATTTTATCTGCTGCTTTAGTTATACCATTTAAAATTCCAGTAATACCAGATAATCCATCTAAACTACTCTTAAACATATCCGTCGATATAGTATCTGTAACTAATTGTTTAAGACTTTCTTTTAACTTTATAATCTTTCCTTCTGCTGAATTTATAAATCTCTCATTTTCAGCAGAAGCAGAGCCTAGCACTTCTCCACTAAGCCATGAACTTTGGAATTTTTTTACCTGATTCCAATTATCCATGATAGCCATGAAAGTATTTATGTGGTTTTTGCCTGAAATACTTTCAGCAATACCACTTTTTTGATTTTTAGTTAAGGCATCTTCTCCAACACTATGCCACTTTTCTGCCAACTCATCTAAAATTGACATCATATCTCTTACCTGACCAGTTTGTTTATCTAATACATTTATTTTAGCTGTTTCTTGTAAAGTTTTTGCTGTTTTATTAAGTGAAATTTCTCCTGTGGAGGCGGAAGCCTTGATACCACTCATGTTTATCTTTTATACCCTCTGTTTCCAGATATTTAAAAGGGAATAGACTATACCATTATCTTTAATAAGATACCCATTGGTAGTCGTTGCGACCTTTCCATACTCATAAGAACTTAGGACTATGTCTCAGGATTATCCAATCTTTAATCTTGTTACCATACCATTGTAATTAGCAATGCCACATTTTGATTTCTCTAATGCTTGGTAATTAAAGCTCTAAGGACTTTCCCTGATATTCTAGGTTCAATTATACATCTCTGTATAAAAGGGCTATTTTATTAACCAATTGTTTTGAGTGCTGTACCTACTTTTTCCAATTTGTTACCCTATAGGCTTTTTATCCCATAGTTCTTATACTTCTTATTTGTATAAGTTCAGCATATATTTTCATCTTCAACGTTACTTGTTAAGATGGAGGACACTCGTGGGAAAATTATATTCTATACTATTTTGAACATAAAAATAGCATAGGCTCATTTCCTATGCGTTACAGTGATTAAAGTTTTTTAATTCTTCAATTTACCTCGGTGTTAACATCTCAGCCTTCACCGATTTTGCCCCCTCATAATATTAATTATTTCTAATTAACACGCCAAAAATTTAGCATTTTGTACAGATTCATTTCCTCCAATTATCAATGCAACAGAATCTTCCATTGAAACACCTGCTGATGATAACATACTCGCACTTCTCTGTAATGCAGCTCCGACCGATGCCTTCAATTAGGTTCGTTAATCCTAATCAGTTCTCTTATGAACTTCTTTATATCTCTATAAAGACGAGACTATATCTTCATCCTTTAAGGATGCTCCCCATTTCGATTCACTTGAATCTACATAATAGTCGTTGAACCTTCTCCTATACGGAGCTTGGATGCTGATTGTCCAATCCAACTAATTTTTAAACATTCACATTTATCGTTTCCAATTATGTTGTAGTTTAGTTAGCTCTAAGGAGTTCCCAGCAATTAAAGGAGTTTTTAACTATATATTACTATATAGTGCGACTAAAATTAATCGCCAGTTGTTATTGCAAAATTATTCTTTTATACCCTCGATTTCTCGATATTTAAAAGGGAATAGACTATACCATCACCCATTTAGGATGCTCATTGGTAGTCGTTGAGAGCTTACCATATTCTTTTTTGAACTTAGGTCTATCTCTGCTGATTGTCCAATCCTTAATATTTTCAGATGATGTATAAGTTTCCAAATACACTTACTAATTAAGGCTCTAAGGAGTTTCCAGCATATTCTGAGTTCAATTATATATTTCTATATAAAGGGGCTATTTTATTAACCTGCATAATTCGATAAATCAAGAAACTTTGTAAGATTATCATAATCTTTACTCATTCCTTTGATTTGAACTCTAGTATCTTTAATTGGTTTTAATGCTTTTGTCATTCCACCATAAGCGGACATAACACTAGTTAAATACTTATCGGCAGTTTCTTGATCTAAATCACCAACATTTGCAAAAACTGCTGATTGTTTAGCTATCTTCAAACTGTCTGATACGGATTTTACACCAGTCTGTAGAGCTTTAGATGCACCCTGAATTATATCCTCTGATGCTCTAGCTGTATCTTTCCCTATTGAGATTGCTGAATTTTTTACATTCTTTAATTGTTCACTTGTCCCTTCAAAGTTATCAGGTGCTACTTTCATCATATCTCTTAAAGCACTATCTAATTCAATAATGGTTGTTTTAATGTTTCTTACACCATTTGTAATAGACATACCTATCATATTACCTAGAGTGTAAGTTCTCATCGAGCCATATAAATCACTAAAGAAACCACTTGTTGTTTTTACACTAGTTCCTAATCCTGTGAAATTAGATTTCATATTGCTTAATCTATTTTTTATTGCATCTAATTCCTTTACTTTTTGACCTAGAGGCATCCCGTTTAATTGCATTAATTCTTTTTCAAGTTTATCAATTCCAGCAGTTGATTGACCCAATTCTAAACATTTTTGTCTAAGCCTATTCAAATCTGAAATTACTTTAGAAAGATTCATATTAAATTTAACATCTAGCTTAGTATTTTTAATAGCACCTTCTACTTCTTTAACCTTGTTTTTCATTGATTCTAAACCAGTAATTGCGGCGGTCATTCCACTACTATTCATATTTCTAAAATCTAAACTTTGTATTTTTTTTAAATCATTTAACATGGCATTTAGCTGAGAAGAATTAGCATACTTAGAATTTGATAGTTTGGCTATTCTTGATTCTAATTGAGCTGCGTCTTTTTGAAGTGTTTTAAATTGAGCCGACATACTATTATTTATATTGGGAAGTTTAAATTTAGAAATTCCATTTTGAACAGCTTGTACATCAGATAGTAATTTTGACATACTCTCGAATTTCAATCCCTTTAATTCTGTACTAGATAATTTAGTCAATTTTGAGGACAACTTGTCTAGCTCATCCAATTGAGCATTATTTAAAAGCTTATTCTGTCTAAGTTTACTAATCTGATTTTGCATTTTTTCTATATCAGCTTGAGCCTTTTGAAAAGTTGTTGCTAAAGACCTCTGCATATTATCAAATGCACTATCATTAACTTGAGTTTTCCCTTTTAGATTATCTAATGCAGAACCTAGATTAGAGATTTGATTAATAGTTCTGGTTAATTGTCCATTTAATTCTGTATATGACTGGACATTCGTAGTCTTAGACATTTGTTTTTCAATTGTATTTTTCTTATTAATTAATTTCTGATAATCGTATAGTAAACTATTTACTCCTAAGCTAGAACCTTTACTGGATTTACCTCCAAATAAGTTATTTTGAGTCTTTGCACTTAAAGCGTTGATTTTAGTTAAAACACTTTCTAATTGTTTCAAATTATTTAGAGAAGACGTGTTCATTTCTACATTTAATTTTATATTATTTTCTTTTGCAGATGTCTGTAATGATGCTAATTGTTGCTTAGCCTTTTTGTCATCAAGTTCAATACTGGTCTTAATTTTAAACTCTTCTGCCATTTAACCAACTCCTTTTTCAATACATAAAAAAAGACAGTTAATATACTGTCTTAATATTTTTATTTAATTTTCTCCAATAATAATTTTTTCTTTTCATTAAATTCTTCTTCTGTTAATATTTCTTGCTCTTTCAAACTCTGTAATTCTTTTAATGCATTTGAAATTTTAGATATATCCTCCTCATCATCTTTTTTTATATTATTATTGCTTTCTATTTTAGCATTTTTAAATTTAGTTGCTTCATTCTCTACAACTAGTTTAAATCTTTCCATTTCTTTTATTTTTTCTTGAATATCTGCATTATTTATATTTTTGTATTGTGGGATATAAAATATTTCATAACTATTAAGCTCAAATGTTAAAGTTAAATATATTTTTTCTACAAAAGTATACTTATCATAAGTTGGAACTACGGATATTATTCTCATCTTATTCTTCTCACTAACTTGCATATTGAATTTAATACTTATTAAATCTTCTATATTTTTTTTAGATGCTGTTTTAAATCCAGCATGAATAATGGATATTTTTCCATTATTACTCAATATAACACTATCACTATTTGAATTACCAAAAGTCTTACATTTAGCCATTGAAATATTTTTTTGTATCGCCTGTTCTACTTTTGTTTTTTCTCTATTTCTTTCCGCTATTCTTTTTAATCTTGCTTCTTTTTCTTTAGCATTATTTACAAAAGTTGATACAAAAAAATAAATAATCATATATCCCACACCCAACCCTATTAAAATAAAATGACCTAAATATTCTTCCAAAATATTTCCCCCCCCTATACTCTGATATTTTAATTATATCAAGTCTAAAGGAAAATTTATACTACAAAAGGAAATAGAAGCCAAAACTCCTATTTCCATAAAATCATTTACTCAAATATTTATCTATATCTTCTTTATTAGCCTCTTCTATGTAGTCTATCATACATATTGGAATATCTCTACTCTTAGAAACATCTCCAATTTCTTCTACTCTTATCTTCTCATTTCTTACACTTTTTAATATTCCAATAAATCCATAATACTCCTGGTCATATATAGCATATATTTTGCCTATCTCAACCATAATTCCTTTTATGTAATCATTATTTATCATAAATCTTTTAAGCACTTTATTATTTTCTTTCAATATCTTATTCACAAAATATATCTGACCTTTTCCAGTTACAATAGGTGTTTGTCTAATTACAGTATTTCCATCTTTATCTATACCAGTACTTTCAGAAATCTCTAATACCTTCAAGTCCATTGACTTCTGAGTTGGAGAATTATGGTCAGCTCTTTTCTTTTTAATCAAATATTCATTATTTCTCATCCACTCAAATAATCTATTCTGTCCTATATCTACACCATTCTGATTCAATATCTTAGATAGTTGAGCAATTAGTATTGAGCTTGATGAACACTCTATTGCATTAGCTAATTCAAGCTTAGGTTTATTTTTCTCTTGCTCTACTCTTAATTTCTCTTTAGTAGCTCTTTCTCTTTTAAGTTCTGTAAGTAATTGTATTGTCCAGTCTGGGTCATTGATTGCCTTCTCTAGTGCTTCATTGGTCATATAAGTTCCATGTTTTCTTATTGATGGAAGAACTTCATCAAATACCCAACGTTCAAATTTTTCAGCACTTGGTAATTCGCTATTTGTAATTAATCTATACACATCACCTTCTGGTATTATATTCACTTCCAAAGTTTTAGTTTTACTTTGTGGGTGAGGTATTCCCTGTTTTAGGGTATACCTACAATGTCTTTCAATTGCATTATTTGGCTTTGCATATCCAAGAGCTTTTGCTATATCTGTTGCAACAAAATACAGTTTACCGTCAATTTCAACTGTTCTTATTTCTCCAAACAATTCATTTTTAAAACTTATCATTTTTCTTTCATCTTCTCTATTAATTATTTCCATAATTAATACCTCCTTATAAGTTGTATTTTTTATAAGAAATTGATATAATCATGTTAGTTATGTTGATGATTATATCAACCAGAGATTCCATTTACTCGCCAAAGTTTTTATGGAGTCTCTTTTTATATTCTTTAAGTTGCTTTCAATGCAACTCTTATTTACATAATAGTTACTTTAAAGCAACTTGTCAATATATTTCACAATAAAATTTATTTAAAAGCAACTTCTAGTTTATTTATACACAACTTAATGTTATAATAAATATATATGGAGGTGTTGTAATTGGCTACATTTGGAGAAAAACTAAAAGAATTAAGAACTGAAAAAAAATTAACTCAACAAGAACTAGCAACTATATTAAATATAAATAAAAGTTCAATAAGTCGCTACGAAAAAGACCAACAGATACCAGAAATTAAACTACTTGAAACAATGGCAGATTATTTTGATGTAAGTTTAGATTATTTATTAGGTAGGAATGATATTACATTTGGAGATATACTAAAGAAATTACGACTTAAATCAAAATTAAATCAATCTGAATTGGGTAAGAGAGTTGGTGTTTGTGAAAGCGTGATAGATATGTATGAACAGGGCAGAGGAATTGCTGAACCATCTATACTAATAAAGTTAGCTGAATATTTTAATGTGAATACAGACTATCTTCTAGGTTTCGCTGAAACTAGTTATTCAGTTAATGCAAATTATGATATAGTTGATAAAAATAAAGACATTGAATCTTTCGAAGACATAAATAAATTGTTAGAAAATACTGATTGTAATGATGAGGTCAAAGAAGTTCTTAAAAAATATATACAACTAGATGAAATGGATAGAAAAGCTATAGAGAGAATGATAGATAATGCATATGAACGATTAAAAGAGGAGGATTAATGTATACCTCTTTTTTTTGTAATGTAGTAGTCCAATGTTGAAATCTCAACATGCGTCCACTGTGGACGCCCCTTTTACATTATCCTTATATTTTTCTAAAGTTGCTAACTACAACTTTAAAATTGATTTACTTTTTTACACTTCATAACTATAAGGGTGTCCATTTCGTTCACCCCTTTATAATCTGACCATGTCCCCATTTTGGGAATGTGCTATATTTTTTTAATACTTATTTATAATTTTTTAAAAGATATATAGTGAAATAACATTATAATTTCAATGCATGTACATAATAGACACATTTTTATTTTCCACAATGGAAAATTATTGTGCTAAGAGGCGTTGTCAATTTGGTACCCCCTCAATCCTATCACACTCAAAGTAGTGACCACTCAAACATTAAAATAAGCTCTTATGGTGGCTAAACACCAAACAAAATGTTCCTTTCAGGAACACTTGTTGAAATTCCAACACTTTCAGTATAAAAAATCAACCTCTTATATTCGATCATAAGCAATCAAGGTATAAACACAAGCAATCATTTTCGCAAAGCCTTAAAAACGCATATATGAGGTCACATTTTTCCAATAAAAAAAGATACCTCCTCACAGAAAGTATCTTTTAAAATTTCATTATTAATAAATTTAAGGCACCTATCGATCTAAACCATGTATAATATTAACTTTTTTCTTTTTGTTTCTCTGATAATGCCTTAATCTTTGCAAATTCACTATTTGATTTTATTATATTTTCTAAAGCCCTATAATTTGATAGAAAGTCATCTGTCTTAGTATTATTACTATCAGAATAATCTACATAACTTCCACTTGGTTCAGTTGCAAAACTATAAAAATTTGTATATGAATTATAAAACTTATCTATTGTTTCTAACATAGTTTTTAAATCATCGCTACCTTCAGGAATATTTTTTAATGTACTATATATTTTTAAAAGCTCATCATCATATGTTTTAGCTTGTGCTATTTCACCACTTTTATCTGCCATTGCTGAAAAAATAGCAGCATCAATATCAGAGCCATGTTTATCATCATAAATATTTTCTTTCCAATATGTCTGAATAGTATCAGAAATATCTTCTAAATTAGCTCCTGCTACATAACTTTTCTCTTGAAAATCTATAATAGTCATCATATATTTTTCTCTTGCCTCTTGTTGTTTTTTTTCTTTAATACTATTATTAGCAAAAATTCCCACTATGACTACCAATATTATACCAGCAAAAATATAAATATATTTTTTATTTATAGGTGCTTTTTTACCTTTTACTTCTTTTTCATCCACACCTTTACCACACTTGGAACAAAAAAGTTGTCCTTCTAATAACTTTTCTCCACATGATGTACAAAATTTAGTACTATCATTTTCCTGCGATACTTTGTTTTCATCTTCACTCATATAAAATCCCCCCCTATAATATCCGTTATAAGCTTACAGTAATTTTACTGTCCCTCAAAGCCTATTCTACCAACACTATAATTATAGCAGGAAAGATGTAGAATTACCTCTATTAATTGTATATATTTGTAAAATCAAGTATTCAAATCATATGCTTTAATTAATTATGATTGTCATACCTCTGTCATCATTAAAATAGCTAACTTATGTTAAAATAATTTCAAATCAATCCTTATTAGTTTATAATAAGTATATAATATAAACTGGAGGTATCTTATGAAAAAGAAATTCTTATCTGATTTATCATTGATGATTTCAGTGATATCAATGATATTAGTAATTTTGGAATTATTAAATATAATTAAAATACCATTAACAATTATAACATTATTATTCATAACTCTATTAAGTATAATGACATGGATAAATTATAAAAATAATAAAAAAATACAAATGTCTATTGGAATTTTAATACTTATCATCTTTATTATTTTTATAATTCATAATTTACTTTTTAATAATCTGTAAAAATATTATATCTTTTAAATAAAAAAGACAATCTTAATTGACTGTCTCTATTAAATCACTATTTATTATTTAATCTATGTACAAATTTATCAAGAATATTTTTTACTAATAGATTTACTTTCTTAGCATCCTTTAACCAATTTGCAATAGGTGGACTTAAAGTATAGTATACTTTTATAAAAATTCTTCCTAACAAATGCTTAGATAAAATATCATCTCTAAATTTTCTTAGTACTAATACTTCTGTTGCGTCATAAGAGCCATATACAGCGGTAGCTATATAACATCCTGTATTTATACTTGGAGCTTCATAATCTGGCTCATATTTTTTTATATCTGATACTGTATCATTGTATAATGCAGAAAGTTCACTAGTTGTTTTCACTCTAATAAAATCTATAATCTCTTGATTCTTATCATAATTAAAACCTTTTACATACTTACGACTCGTATAAAGCTCTGTGATACATTTAAGTAAACTTTTAGCTGAGTCTAAATATATATTTCTTAAACCTTCATCTTCTCCAATTCTATAGTCCTGTAGAAAATTAGCATTATATGAAAACATTTTTTTGCATTCTTCTAAATTATCCCAATATAAACGTATATGCTCTTCAGAAGTTTGATTTGTAAAAAAATATCTTTGAGCATAGTTAAATCTTTCAATTGCAACATTGTATAATTCAGTTGTCATTATACGTTTCTGTCTAAAAAGTCTTTCAGTACTAGGATTAAATTTTACAAATAAATTCCAAGCTTTTTCTATGTAATTTAAACAGATATCTATATTTAAATCATCTAAGTCACAATATCTTATATTTGAAACAGCTTTAAAAAACAAAGAGTTGTAATCATCTGGATTAGATTCTAGAATTGTACAATAGTAATCATATGCTTGACCCCAATTACCTGAATCATACTCCAATTTAGCTAATTTTGCAAGCTTTCTATATTTATCACTTTTATACATATTAAAATCAGGAGATGATTTTTTTAGATTTATACTTTTTAAATCTATCTTTTCTCCACAGTTTATACAGAAGCAAACTTCTTTAGAATCTTCTGCCATAATGATTTCTTTACATTTAGGACACTTCACTTCCTTTTGACCCATAATATCCCCTCACATTCAATGTTTTATAGTTAATAAAATTATAGCATATATTGACATATTATGTATATTTCACACTTACCATTATTACAGCTATATATTAAATCATTTTTATAAAACTTCATGGGGTCATAAGCTATGTAATATCTTTAAAATAAAAAAGACAACCTCAATTGATTGTCTTTTAATACCTATTTCTATTTAGGTTTACGTTTCTTTGTGCTAGTTTTTGTATATGATATTCCAGTTCCAGGGATACTCAATGTAGCTGATTTTCTTCCTTTTGAATTAACAGAGACTCTAGCACCTTTAACACCAGCACTTATACCTACACTTTTCTTACCTAAATTTAATTTTACTCCACCACCTAGGTTTATGTTTTTTCTAAAATTAAATCCCACAGATACAACCTCCCTTATATATTTCAAGTAAATATACTTAAAATTATATTTGTCATATACTTGTCATCATTGGTATATCTAGTATCTATATCTTTTTATGCTTTTTCTTTTTATATACTACTCCAGCAGCTACTGCTACAGTTCCAGCTCCAGCTCCAACACCATATGTAATATTTCTACTTTTCTCTTCTTCTCTTTTTTCTAATCCATCATCATATATACCTTTTAACTTAGTCTCAATAGACTTCATTTCACTTGGTACACTAAAATCTTCTTCATTATATCCTTGATTATAGATATCTTTCTTTACTTTAGGTAACTTAACTTTACCATTATCATATCCTTCTTTAAACCAATTAGAATATTTAACATTACCTATAGTTGATGTATCAAATTTTTCTCCTTTGATAGCACTCTCAAATCCTTGAGTGTTATAATCATTCTTCAATTGCTCTTGTATTTCATCATAGGCACTATTGTAAGCATCTTTAAACTCAGAATCTATATTTTCTTCAAAAGTCATTTTCTCTTTATCTTTATTACTATCTTCGATTCCCTTAGCTTTATATTCTTCTATCTTTTTAGTCTTATATTCATTGTATCCATTCGAATATCCAGTATCATAAGCACTTTTTAAAGCTTCTTTTTCATATTTATTATTAGATTTAACACCTGTAAGTCCTAAATTATATCCAGCCTCTTCAGCTGCCTTTTCTTCTTCTTCTAATTTAGCTTTTCCTTTTTCATATCCTTCTGAGTACTTTGATTCATATGTATCACTATAATCTCCACTATAACTTGCTGAACTATAACTTCCTTTATACCCATCCTCATAACCTTGATTATATCCTTTTTCTCCAACAGATTTCTTTTGCTTTTCTTCATTATTAACCGAAGTTGTTGTTGTTCCAGAGCTACTTCCTCCTCCAGTATAAGGACAACCACCATTATTATGTAGATGAGCTGGATAACCACCACAATGATAGTGATAACTTCCTAATCCAGATTTATTCTTATTGTCACGATGGCCTCCAGATGAATCAGTTCTTCCTGAGTGTGCATATGAAAAGCTCCCTATACTAATCATAGTCAAACTCATTATTACAGCTATTAACTTTTTCTTAAACATAATATATTTCCCCCTAAAATATTCTATGATTTTATTATATCAGTCAATATATTATGTTTAAACCACTAAAATTCGACAAAGATAAAATCTTATCCTAAAGGTACACCTAATTCATTCATTTTAGATTTAAAGCACTTTGGTATCTTAGTTCTTACTTTAGCTTCACTTTCACTCATTATATTTGTCTTTGGTCTAAATTTAGGCTCTTCTCTAGTGCTACCATGAGTCCAAACACTACCACCTTCAAATCCATACATAGGAAAGAAATGACCACCTCTAATAGAACTCCATCCTCCATTATCTTTTATCTCGGATGTAACAGAATTTGCAGTAATTTCAGCTATCTCAGAAGCATCTAATAAATCTCCTGTTCTTTCATAAACATTTGGAATAAAACTTCCATAAGCCTGTTTAACTACCTCTTCTTTCATAATTTCCTTCATTTCTTCTCCAACTTCTGGCATAGAGGCAGCAATCTTAACTTTAGTATAAGCAACTACTTCGTCTAATGATTTAAATACCATCTAATTCACTACCTTATCTTTGATACTATTCATTTTTTCAATTTCCTCAGTCTCTTTAAGTACTCTATCTTGTAACATTTCATTTTTTAACTGACCTAACTTAACCTCAGTATTCATTAATAAAGATGCAGTTAATTCATTTTCTATTTGACCTATGTGATACATCACAGTTTCTAATTCACTAGATATATTACCATTTATTAAATTTTCTATTTCAATATTTAGTTCTATATTAGTCAACTCATCAACCAACATTTTAAGAATATCTTCTTGAGACAATGCTAAATCTGGATTTTCCATACCAGCCCATATTTTATTTAATATCTCTTCCTTAGTTTTCTTATCAGGATTTCTAACCTCTATGTACTCCTCTTTACCATTCTCATCTACAATAGGTATAATAGCTCTAACCTCATCTTGCATTAATTTATCTACTTGTATCTTATTCATATCTATCTCTCCCTTATTTTATTATTGGATATTTACACTTAATAGAAACTTTACAGTTTCCAGTAAATTTCAATATATTTACACCTCTTCTTAACCTAATCCACTTTCTATTAACAATATTAAATCTATTCTCTCCATTGTCATTTAAAACAGTATAGTACAAATTATCTATCATTATTTTCTCATTTAATTCTAATCCACTTATAACTAAACTATCTTCTTCATTATCACTGATAGTAGAATTTCTAATAGTTATATCTCCATCTTTCAAACACTCAATATCAATTACTGGGGCATATTCTTCATCTACATTAGATACATTATTTAGTTTAATTTCTCTTGTATCTTTAACAGTTATCACCTTTTGAAAGTTTTTATAAGCATAATTTGTGTATGGCTGAAACTCTATTTCTAACACGCCTTTTTTATCTTTTGTATACTTTTTTATTATTTTTCTTGCTTTAAGATAATAGATTTCTTCTATATTGTCAAAGGATATAAATGGTTTAAATTCTCTCTGCCAAAACCAATTACATATATTCTCTAAAGTATAATCATCCCACTCATAAGCCTCTCCATGTTCACTACACAAACAGAATTGTAATGTTATGGGTTCAATAGTAGTTTCATCCTCCGAGTAACAAGGATTCTTATTAAAAGTATTATCAGATTTAATTGCTTCTTCATAAGGTAACCCATATTCATTTAAAATATCATCATCACCCAATGTAACCAACTTGATGTTCATAGATTCACTTGAGATATTATCAAATAAAAACTTATCATCTAAAAATACCAACTTATCACCTTCTTTCATTTTTTTAAGTTTAAATCCGATTAAAATTATATTTGAACTTAAAAAAATAACCCCTACTCAATTAAGAGTAGGACAATTCACTATTTCTTAGATTTAACATCCTTTTCGTCTATTAATTCAGCACCTAACATAGAAGCCATTCTAACAGGGCTAACATCTTCATTTCCAACAAATGCAAATGTTACATATTCTTTATTTTCATCTGGTAAAACATCTAGTGTCATATTAAATCCAGATGGATTTTCAGCAGTAAGATTTAACTCTATACTTCTTTGTGCTTTTGCATTTGGAATAGTCATATATAAGACCATATATTCACCATCAGCAGTTTTAGCCATAACATCTGCTTCTACTACATAGTTTGGAGCAGTAGATTCCTCTTTTATTTTTATAACTTTTGCTTTTGGCAACTCTTCTAAATAAAATACTGCTACCTTATCTCCTGCATTAAAATCAGCAGTAGATATTGTTATCTCCGTATTAGAACCTGTTACAGTTGAAGTAAATTGTAATTTCTTAACTAAAGATATACCATCTTTTTCAACACTATATACAGATATACTATTAGTAACTGGTTTCACATTTTCTAAAGTAACTTTCTTAGTACCATCAGAAGTTAATAGTCTTCTTTTACCAACCTTAGTAGATTCTTCAACCATATCAGAAGCTAATAGCATTGCCAGTTGTGGCATTTGTATTACCTCTTGCTCAAGTGCTAAACTACAAGTCACGCTCCCATCAAAGGCAATGGCATTCGCACCTTTCGCTTTAGCATAAACTGATTCTGAATCCAATTTAAAGTTAAAAGCATTTAAATCTGCTGTATAAAAAAGTGGTTCTCCAGTTGTTTTATTTTTTACTATTATATTACTTGCATCTTTTATCGCAAATCTCATTATTTCATCATCCTCTCATTTTTACATAAAAATAACACTGCTATTTAACAGTGCTAGTTTGTATTTTTATTTCTTTAGACCAATGTTTCATCTTATCTGCTCCAATTTGGTATTTAAAAGACCATGCATAACCTAAGTTTTCATTATAATTCTTAAATTGAATTTTAGTCTTATAAATATTAATCAGTTGCCAATAAGTCATTTTTAATATTTCATTTATATGAATATGCCCATCTATATTTTGAACTATATTTATATAATCACATAAATGAAATGCTTCTTTTTCTCTTTTTTTTCTTTCCTTTTCTTTGAAGTGTTCAATTAACTTTCTTTCTCTCTCAGAACCAGTATTTTCAATCCATTTATCTTCATCATCTTGGAAGCTTTTTTTGTCAATACAAAACATTTCTAAAATTAAATCTGATACTAGTCCAAAATCTTCTCTGCTTATAAAAGCATTTTTCTTCTTATCTTCTGATTTGATTAAAATACCAATTTTAATATTATTCATATACTCAATATTTTTAATATCAGTTTTATATAATATAGATAAAGATTTTTTTATTTTATCACTAAGTAATTCAACTTTCTCAGAAGAGTTTTTCCTTGATGTTAACATCATTAAATCTAAGATGGGTATAGTGTCATATTTACATTTTAGTTCAAATGATTCCTCATTACATAGCTGAGAATAACTCTTCTCAAGTATTAGAAACGGGTTGACCATCTCTAAATTAGCCATATCTGAATTAATAAGCTCTTCAATAGTAGGTTGATATATAGTTCCTAGTGTTTCACCTAGTTTAATTGGAAGTCCTGTAATATAATAATTTTCTAACATTACATATCACCAAAACTTTCAGCAGATACAGTTATTACAAATCCATTATAATCAGTACTTAAATTATACATTTGATATACATTTTCTAACTTAATCTTACCTATTCCAGCTATTTCCTCATTTTGAGTTATTATATCGACTATGCAACACATCAACGCAATATCTCTTAGGCCATTTGCCGTATCTTGGCATTCATCATGACAGACAACACCAATTTCTATCTTTGTTTTTTTAACTGTCCTACTTCCCTCAGAACATGGTCTATACTCTGACATAATTATGAAAACTGATATATCTGCTTCTTTTAATACTTTTTCCACTCTTCTATTTAGAAATACCTTCTTGTTTCTAAGCTCTTTAACTGGGTTTTTTATATCAGGCATGGATAGAATATCTTCTTGGCATTCATCATTATAAATCATAAATTTAGCGAAGTCTTGATTTGACATTAGAGTTGTTCCAATATTTGAAATTAACTTGTTAGGGAAATCCATATAAACTAATAATATCTACCCCCTTAGCATTATCTTTTTAGTATCTATTATTTCATTTGTATCTTTATCTTTAGCTAATAGCAGTACTTCTAAGCCAGAATATTTAGCTAGTGTGTTAGATTGTAAGACGCACAATTTCTCATCTTGATTAATTATGTTACAATAGTTATACTGCTTCTCTAAGAGCCACTCAACACCTTGAGTATGGTCTATAGTGTATTCATTTTCTTCGCCTAGATTAATAAATTCTTCACCCATAATCTTACTAAATGGGATAATTACATTATCATTTTCAGATAACTCATTATAAGCAATATTATTTATTGTATCATCTTTTGAAATTAAAGCATCTTGTAAACATATAGCTTTAATAAGTCCATCTGAGCCTGTTTCTCTGCCATTATACTCAAAGTCATTTACCGATGTAACTCTAAATACAGTTTTACCAGTTAACATTATTCTAGTGTCAATATCTATAGTTTTAGTTATATGATTACTTCCAAAATAAAGTTGTCTTTTTGTATCTGCTACAGATGTATATTTATTATCTGCCATACCATCAGAATATAAAGTTAAGTTTTCTACTGAGAGAGGAATTTTATATGTCTGACCTTTATACTTATAATTAAAGAATTGATTACATCTTTTTATTATAAAATGCTTATATGTATCCATTTCTTTATGTTCTTTAAATATAGTCAGCCAGTAACAATTATCATAAAAAAGATAACAACCTACATCTACATTTAAATCCGATTCAACTAATAGATTTTTTTCATCTAGTGACCTTTTATCATTATTAGTTATATCATTAATTGCAACTATAGCTCTTTTAGTATCTTCTGTTATACAAACTTCATCTATATCAGTTATAGGTACTTCAATACAGGTTGGTGTTTCTTTTAAATATTTCTTAAAACTTAATCTCAGTTGTAATATTCTTTTTTCTTTAGGAGTTGAGCATCCTAGTCCAATTCTTTTTTTATAATTACTAATATAACTATTCAATTTTATCCCAACCTTTAAAACCTTTATATACATATCTTGTCTTGTATTTGGCAAGTTGCTCTCTAATTTGAACTTCTAACAAACAAAGCTTTGCTAACATATTAGCACCAGACTTAGTATTATAATCTGAGTCAGTTAACATCTGTTTTAAATTTTCTTCTCTAAGAATCTTAGGTTGAAGCCACCAAATCATCATTCCATAAGCTAATATAATTATTTCTTCTAAATTAAGGTCTGAAATTATTTCTCCTAGATATTTACTCTTAAATAAGATTTCTTCTTCTGTTTCTGTTTCAAAGGTTATTATACAGTCTTCTTCTCTAAACTCTACAATATAATCTTTATTGATTTCATACTCTTTATCTGTATATTTTCCTATTAGTTTTATTTCTGCATATTTATTATTATATTCAATAATAAATCCCAATTGGTCAATTGGAATTGTAATACAAGACTCTTCTTGTCCTATTATAGACAAATCTTTTCTACATTCATAAAAATCAAATGTAGCCTTTTGAAGATATGAATACATCATATCCTCAATTATTTCCTCTTCAAGTAATAACATCTCTTCATCATTTATTAGAGAAAGAAATTGCTTATATATCTCTTTTATTGGTGTAGCCATAACATCACCTTTAATCTTCAAATAAACTTTGTAAACCTAGTCTAGTAGCTATTAAACGTTCCTTATAATGAGAATCAAACTTACCCTTTTTATATAATTCGATTACTCTTGAGCCTAAACACTCTATTAGTCCATAGTTAGCTTTTTCAACTATATTCATAAATCTATCATTATCTAATTTTAATAATATATAATTTATGTAATCTAAATCATACCCACCTAAACCTTCATAAACATCTTTTAAACTTAAATACTCTAATATATCCTCAACAGTATAATCATCACTATCAACATCAACTATAGTTATAAGATAGTTTTCAAAATAACCTCTATGTTTGTTTGATATTTCATATAAGTCAGATAGTATAATAAATGTCTTTTCTCCCACTTTATTCATTTCAAAGACTAATCTTTCATCTCTATCTCTATATAAAACTGTTCCAGTATCTAAGTTCATTATCTCTACTTCTATTTCATCTTTGAGTTTCCTCAGTTCATTTCTTAATTCTTTATATGTTTTTTTAGAAGTTTTTATTTGTTCAACTTCCTCTGAAACATCTTTTTTTGTCTTAGCAGCCATTAAAAAATCTCCCTTCTAAATAATATTATTGTATTTTATACATTCCAAATTTAGAAGCAACAACAACACCTAAATGCATTTTTCTTGACATGAACATCTCTATTTGTTGGTCATCTCTAGCTATTCCATCAGTATTTTCTATTATCATTGTGTCACCTTCAAATCCTAATTTGATTATCTTCTCATCATTTGGTATAACATATAAAATACTATTACTTAATGCCCATTTATCTCTTTCAGCATCATAATAGTTAGGTAATTCTATTACAGGTGTTCCACTAAAGTTTTTAACATATCCAAAATTTCTTTTGTCATCTTTATCTAAGTCAGCTCCAACACCTTCTATATTCCCTACTGCTTCTGGAGTTCCATATATAGCAACAGATTGTCCAGTAGCACCTTTTACTTTATTAACTATTTTCTTTAAGTCCTTATCTGAATAAGCAGCACTAGTCTTTAAATTAGTATGTACAGATGCGTAAGCCCCTTCCATAGTAGATGCTATTGCCTCTGCTATATGATGTTGGAATGTAGAAGATACTCTATCTACCATTTCAGACCAATCTATTCTTCCAGCTATAAATCTATCAAACTCTTCATATATAGCTATTGCTAATTTAAATGCAGATGTAGGGACTTTTTTACCTAATAGTCTTTGTCTTCTTGTACTATTTTTACCTTCAGCTATATTTGCAATTCTTAATAAGTCAGTATTTTTAACTGTAAATTCTTTTTTATTGCCTAAATCAAAGTTTTCTACATCACAAAAATCTGAAAAGGCTTCTTCAGTTAATCTATTTACTTTATCAGTTATTGTTTCAGATAATATTTGGAATATCTTATATTTATTTTCAAAGAATGTATATTGTCCCCATTTACCTCCACATATATCTATTATTTCTTTTCTTAATGCATCCTCACACTGAGCATAATTTTTTACTTTTCCGTTTAATATATCATTTGATAAATCTTTTAATGCTATTATATCTATAGCCATCTTTTTTCCACCTTTCTTTAGTCATTTTTAAAAAACTGTCTCCAGCTCGTCTATTTGTTATTACATAAAAGATACATATACTGATTCTTGTCCATTGAAACTATATAATTCTTCAACTTTTGCAACTACTGCACCTGTAGTTTTCTTTGTAAACTTATATGTATCTGCTTTAAGTTCTAATTCATCTCCAACGGCTACTACACCATCAAAATGTTTTTTAGCTAAAGTCATACATAATCCCTTATGAGGTAATCTAACTCTATCTATTTCACTTGCTTTTAATTCATAATCTCTTTCATCTAATCTTTCATCATATTGAAGTGCAACACTGTCTAAAATTCCAAATCTGCATCCTTCTGATAACTTTTCTATTTTATAACAATCATTTCCTAGCTCTGAATCGACTAAGCCACCTAATGCAACTATTGCACCATTTTCTAGTACATCACTTCCATTCTTTGCTGTTACAACATCTGGGTACTTGTCTATATCACAATTTAATATCGCTTTATCTGCCATTTTTATATCTCCTTTTTTATTTTTTCATAAAAATAAACACTACTTATTTGAGTGTTTTTTCAATATTTGTTCATATGATTTTGTATTTTTATTTTCATCTTCTAATGTAGATGAATAATTTATTTTTGCTTCTTCAACTATAAGTCCCTTATCAGAATTAAATTTCTTTGTGTTTTCTTTTAACTTAGTATAATCAAGTAAACTTAACTCTTTCCTTAAATCCTCTAAAGATAACTCTTTGTTTATAGCGGATTCTTTAAAAATCTTAACTTCATCTTCTGTTAAAGAATTAAACTCTGATATAATACTAGAAACTTCTACTTTATATTCTTCCATTTCTTTATCGGCCTTGAATTTTCTTAAAACCCCCAACTCTTCAGTTAGATTTTTTATCTCAGTTTCTTTTTCACTAAACTTTTCAAGTACTAATTCTTTTAAAGTATCCTCTTTAGAAAAAGTTTCTATAACTTCTCCTTCTTTTTTCTCTCTCCATTCTTCTATATATGATTTTCTGTTTTCATAATCTAAAACAACATCATCTCCATCTATAGAATATGGTACACCATAATAATTACAATAATTTATATTATCTTCTAATATAGCTATTTTTTCTTCAGGTAGAATAGTTTTTAAATAATATTCTCTTGCTGTGTATTTACCTCCCCAATAAGGGTCTTCAACCTCAACCATCTTATTTTTTAATTGACTATTAATAGAAATATCTATATCTTCTATTGATAATAAATCATTTTTCTTTTTATCCAATACATTTTCCTCCTTCCCTTTAAATGAATGCATTTCTTTACAAATATCATAAATTGCTTTTTTATATTTTGAAAAATTACTATATGTATTTATAGATGCTCCCTCAATTCCAGGAACAACATCATCTCCTAAAATAGTAATTCCTAAAAAACTAAATTTTTTAATATTATAATATCCATCAGCTTTATCAACTTCTCCATCTTCAACTGCTATTTCCATACTTACACTTTTTGATTTTGACTCTGTCAATAATTGATATGCTGAATTAGAATAGTGTTTCCATATAAGTCCTGTACAGTTCAGATATGTCTTTCCATCTTCTTCTGTATAAGTTATTTCTGTATTATTTGGAATCACACCAAGCGGTCTTTCTAAGAATTTATATTCTATAGAATAACCATCATCATCCTTTACAACTTTAGTTATCATATTATGCTCGTCAAAATCTACTGCATTTTCTTCTTCGTCATATTTTATGTATCCAAGTATTGGTATATCTGATAAAGTTGATTCTGCTTCATTTATAGTTGACAAATCAAACTTAGTTTTATTTAAATTTTTACCTTCATGTAAAATTTTTAGTTTTACATTTAATTTTCTATCATCTTCTTCATTAGAAAATGTCTCAAATCCACATGGAATACTAACTACTTTCAACGTCTCACCTCCTTAAATAAACATTACATCGCTAAAACTTATATCTTTAAAATCTGCCTTATTAAAATTAAGTATCTCATCAGGCTTATTTTCAAATAAATAAAATGATTCTTCACCACATTTATTTTCATTAATAAAAGTAAATCCTTTTTTCATTAATTCGTCTTTTTTATCACTCGTAAATGCAATAATAAATCTTTTATTATTTGTTTTCATCTTTTCTATCTGTTTTATTTCCATTTGTACCACCATCACCTTTGTCTTCATTAGTAGGTCTTCCAGCATCATTATTTGAAAATGTATATGAAGCTTGTTTAACTGGCAACAAATCATCTATTTCCATTAGTTGTTCTGCTTTATATAAATTAGCAATTTCAATTGGTTCTTTTCCAGTACTAGCTAAATATACTAGCCTACTATCTCCTACACTATTTATATTTTCTCTAAGTTGTTGTGATATCTTAGATTGGTTAAAATGAGTTGTACCAACAAAGTAAAGTTGGAATGCTTTAGATGAGTTCTTTTTATTTAATTCATAATTTATCCATGTCTCTATTTCATTTTGAATTCTCATTGGTATTAAACTATCTGCTATAACACCATCTGCAATAGATTCTGTATTTATTTTATCTGAATTAAAAAGTGCTGTGTTAATTCCAGCATTATCAAATATAAATTCTTTTGCTTCTTTAACATAATCATTAATCTTTGATTTTCCATCACTTAGATTAATCCCCTCCATATCTAGTGGAGTTACTGCTACAGATGTCCCTGCTGGTAAATTGGATTTTATATCATGGTAGTATGCACTTAATAAATCAAAAGCAACTAATGGTTCATCATTTTTACCATAAGGTACTTTTCCATGTATTAGCTTAATACTTTCAATAATTGCATTAGAACCCTTTAAATCTTTCATATCTTCAAGCTCTAAAATATCATCAAATAAAAAGCTAAAAAATGGTATTCCTTTTGTGGAATCAATATCTATGTTGAATGCTACAGCATTATCACTTAATTCATAATACTTATTTTCTATTAAGTCTTCTTTTTTTAATCTTCCATCATTTAATTTTTTATATGCGTCTTGAACTTCTACTGGAAATGCTGATAAAGTTCTTCTACTTATTTTCCTTAAATCAATGCCATACCTTAATACTCCATTTACTTTGGATGTTATTGTGCAATAAGAAGCTGGTATTTGTTGCATCATTATACATTTTGAATCTTCAATTTTATATAAGTATATTTCCCCTTGCTCTAATACTTTTTCAGTTATCCAAGGACAAATATGTTTAAGTTGATATTTTTTTAGAAATGTAGCTGACTTAAAAAAAGAGTTGATATAATCATCTTTATCTTTGAATTTAGAAATATTTGCTGGTATTATATAATGGTCAAATGTATTCATGGTTGAAATCATATTTAGAATTCTTTTATATGTACCAGATGTTTCTTTAAGTAAAAGACTTACCTTTTGTAGTAATTCTACGTTTTTGTAAGGGTCTATCATAGCTTTTCTTACTTGGTCTCTACTTATATTTCTTATCTTGTACATTTCATTTGACAGATTTATAGTATTTTCTATCATTGCATAATTTCTTTGCCTTAGTTGCTCATTTAAGTATTTTATTTGGTCTAAAGTATAATCTTTTTTATCTCCTTTGAGTTCTATTATGGTTTCCACCTCCTGACCAGAATGAAATTATTTGTCCATTTTCTTTACTATTTCTCTTTTTTAATTCTATATCCAGTAAATTTGCTAGATAATTTCCATATGCTAAAGAAGAATATCTGTCTTTTCGTGCTTTCCCTTTTTCTTTAACTTTAAGCCACTTTTGACCATCATTTTTAACAGTTTCTAAGTTAATTAATTCGTTTACAAGTAGTGTAGTTTGTTTATATGGTAATATCATTCTTGCTTGGTCTGTATAATTTTTCTTTGCATACCCAGATGTACTACTTAACATATCATTTGCTTCTACATCATTTATAGGTAATTTTATTCTATTTTTTAGAAATACATCCAGTAAACCAATTATACAATCATGATTTATTTGTCCATATGCCTTAATCTCAAATATAACTGGATAATTCTCTTTCGTAATAAAATTATTATGTAAATGATTTGTATTAGTGTGAGAAAATGCATTATATTCTTTATTTCTAGCATCATCATAATTAACTCTAAGTAAATCAGATAAAACACTTTGCCCTACTCCTTGAGTGTCTATAACTAAGAAATCTGCTTCAAAATCAAAGAACAATTGCTTTAATCTTATTGCTTGTTTATCTGGCTTCATACCATTATGAGATTCTATATGAACAACCATTCTTTCATAATAATCTTTCTCGGGCAATAATCTCCAGCATGTATATACTGAGTTATCATTATTGTCTCCTTCTGCGATAGCAATGTCAGCAGAAATTATCCTTAGTTCACCTTTTCTTTTTTGTAGATTACACTTTATTTTTCCGTTTTTAGCAGATAACACTTCCAAATCTGTTGGAGGATAAAATGGATTTTTTAATGTCCTACATGGATTTACATAAGATGATTTAAATATTGCATCTTCATTTTCTCCAAAGAAAAGTGATTCCATTTCCATAATCCAAGAAACAGCATCCATTTCTCTTTTCATTTCATCTGCTCTTTCCTTCTGAACCTCCCATGACTAAAGTCACAGAGTTCCTGCTTCATAGAATTTCGCATACTAAAATATGTCTTACCAATTCTCCACAGGCTATCCCCGTAGTTCCTACGGTTCTTACATACGTTATCTATTTTAAACTGTTATTAGTCTTAATCCTTCTTTTAGTATATTTATACTTGCATTTATATCTCTATCGTGAGTTACATTACAACAAGGACAAATCCATTCTCTTATATTTAAATTCTTCATTTCCTCTTTTTTGTACCCACATTTATTGCATATTTGTGAACTTGCAAAGAATTTACCTACCTTTACAATTTGTCTACCATACCAATTAGCCTTGTATTCTAATTGACGAACAAATTCTGACCATGACACATCAGAAATAGAAAGAGATAGTTTACTATTTCTAGTCATATTCTTTACTTGTAAATCCTCTATGCAAATAATATCATTCTCTCTTATTAATTTAGTAGATAGTTTTTGTAGAAAATCCTTCCTTTGATTAGCTATATGTTCTTGAAGTCTTGCGACTTTTAATCTTGCCTTATTTCTATTTAAACTACCAATTGTTTTTCTCGATAATTCTCTTTGTAATTTAGCAAGTTTGTTTAATGACTTCTGAAGATATTTAGGATTTTCTATAAATTGTCCACAACTTGAGATACAAAATTCTTTAATTCCTAAATCTAAACCTATCTGACTATTAGTATTTTCAAATGCTTTAATATCTATATCAGTACAGCATAATGATACATAATATTTACCACTTGGTTCTTTGGATATAGTAGCATTAAGTATTCTCCCTTGAGGTACTTGTTTATCCCTTACTTTAACCATACCAAGTTTAGGTAATTTTATATATTGACCAAGGTGCATAATATTTCCATTTGTAAAGTTAGTTCTATATGAAAACCTATTAGTTTTCTTTGATTTAAATTTAGGAAATCCTGTATTTTCTTTAAAGAATTTTTTATATGCGTTTTCTAAATCTTTTAAGGTGTTTTGTAGTGAAAATTTGTCAGGTTCTTTAAGCCACTCTAACTCTCTTTTTAAATTGGTCAAATCAGAACTGCACTGTTTATAAGTAAAAGTTTCTTTATCATTTTCATAAACTTCTATTTTTTTAGCAAGATATTTATTATATACAAATCTACAACATCCAAAAGTTTTGTTAATTAACTCTTGCTGTTTTTTATTTGGATACATTCTAAACTTATATGCTTTTTCCACTGCTATCACCTCACTTTACTTGTTTTTTATGATTATGTTAATACTCGATATCCATATTTTACACACCATACTATATGGTATTTATACATATCTGAGCTACTTCAAATTTTACTCACCCATCCTAATATTAACAAGGTAAATTTTTTTAAACAAGTATTTTGAAGGTTTTTATATTTATTTTTAAATAACATATGTAAGAACCGTAAGTCCTAACTTTTATCATTTTTGAGGTTGTCGTTCGCATAAGTTCGCTACTACCTATGCAGTTCTCTTATGAACTTCTTACACTTTCATGTAAGCACAGACTATATCTTATCCTTCGGCGTTATCCGTTAAGGTCTACCCACTTCCACTACCAATAGCTTGTAGTGTACTTCCCTCAAGAGGAATAGTCGTTGAAGTTTCTCCTATTCGGAGCTTACCTGCTGATTGCCCATTTTAAAGTACTTAGGGTTTAACCTTATACTATCTAACCAATTTTTTCTACTTTCGTAACTTTCACACTTAGGTTTATTTCATCCTTGTGTTTTAGTTTGGTTAGCTTTAGGGGTTTCCAGCAATTCAGGTAGTATTGGATAGGTTATATCCTATCTCTACATATAAGTTTCCCTATATGCTGACTATTTTAGCTACTAACTCACGACTAAAGTCACAAGTGTGCGTAGCTATTTTTTAATCAAGTATCCCATGATGAAGAGAAAGTTTATAATTACAATTAAGTACAAATTTATCTCTACCATCTATCATATCTTTCACATACAATTTAAATTTATCATATGCTTCATGCATCCTAAACCATGCACTACTTAAGTACAATTCTTTATTAGGTTCTGGAGGATAATCTTCATATTTTCCATCTTTTTTAAACTTCAAATTTCTACTTACATTTAGAAATGGTTTAAGAATTCTATCTTGTATCTCTTTTTTTACCAATCTAAACTCATCTACAATAAGAATATTGAAACGGAAACCTCTTGATTGCTCATTTGAGACTATAGCTTCTATAGTACTTCCATTGTGAAATGTTACTTTAGAAAATTTATTATTATATTCTATCTTTTTAATCTCTCTAGCTAACATAGGAGATTGTTTTACTAATTCTTTTTCTATTTTTTCTCTTATAATAAGTTCTGCCTGCGATTTAGTAAATGCAGCTATACCAATTTTAGAATTTGGGTATAAAACAGCCCTACAACATGCATATACGGCAGCAATCCAACTCTTTGCAAATCCTCTAGCACATATAAGCATTGCATAGTTAACTTTGTCAAACATATATATTAAAATGCTTTGAACTAAATACAAATTGAGTCCAAAATAATCTATACAAAATCTATGAGGATTTTCTCTATAGAACTTAGTCCATTCAATTATACCTTCTTCAAAAGCTTTAGTTTTATCTGAATTAATCTCATGATTATCTAACTTTCTAGTTTTAGTTGTCATTTGGATTGTCCTCACTGGCTAAGTCAAATACTTTTCTCATTTGCCCTATAAACCACTTATTAATATATGTTTTTATTTTATCTACATCTTTAAATTGCTCTGAAGGCTCTCCTATAGGTCTATAATTCTCTATCTTATCAATCCATGTACCCCATGTAATAGTTTCATTTTCCGCTAAACTTGCTTCTTGAATAGGCTTTATATTTGCATCATTCATAAGTTTTGATATTAAGGTATTCATTTTCTCAAATCCTGTAGCATCACCATTTCTTAGTGCCTCATCACTTCTTAATAAACATTTAGATATTTGTTCTAATAGCATCTTTTCAGCAGGTCTTTTACATTGATATGCAGTAGAAAACTCATTAAACTTATTTTCTAAGAACATATAATCTTCTTCTCTTAGCCCAGCTCCCCATCTTTCAACCATATCATTGTTTATTTTTACTTCATTTGCTTCAAAAGCACAATTAATCTTATCTTCTATAGAATTATCAATTGATGTCTTTCCTCGATATCTTGAATTTCGATTAATAATCTTCATATATTCATCAATAAAATCTTCAATTTTTTTATTTCTCAATTCACTTGCTAACTTATCATCAAAATAAATATCAAAATTAAGACATGTATGTTTTAATGCTTTTATATTGCTATTATATTTATTTTCTAGTCTATCAAAGATGTTTTTAAAACATTCTTTGCACACAGGTAATCTTCCACTATCTAAATATATATAACTATAACTTTTCCAGAAATATCTTTCTTCATATTTTTCTTGTTTACAGCAAGAACATTTTTTCTTATTTACTGCCATATATTATTATCACCACCATAAAAAAAACCACTAGAGAATTAACTCCCTAGTGGTTAATAGGGAGATTCAGTTCAATTAAGAGCTGAGATAAGTCTACAACTATAAACTTAACTCAGCTCTTAATAAATAGTTTATAGTTTACTTAAATTTATATTATAAGTACACAATCTTCCATTTTCATTAAATATCATAAATTTTTGCATTGCATATGAACTTAATCTTAGATTTTTAGCGTATGTATCTGTTCCGCAGAAACTTCCATTTACACATATTTCACTTTCTCCAAAACTATCTTCTTTACAATTATGTAGATGAGCCATGAAGATATAATCAGGAATGACTTTTATTAGAGATGTAAGCTTAGGAATTGCAGTTGATATTTTATCTTTATCTCCATGGACTCCTAGACATGTATTTCCACATATTTTGGCTATTATTATATCATTGTCTTGTACATTGTTTTGAAATATAACATTATTTATATTATTAATTCTTAATTTTATGTATTCATCTATTAATAGTGTAAAATTATCTTTATCTAAATTTTCATCTTTCTTTGGAAGAACTCTATCATGATTTCCTCCTACTGAATAAACTACAACTTCATCAATTCTCTGAGATAGCTCATATATAAAGTCACTGATTATTTCAGATACTTCTATAATTTGTTCAACTATATTCTCTCTATTTTCTAATCTTATAGAATTATGTATATGACCAGAAATTAAGTCTCCAAGTAGCATTATATGCAATCTCTTAATTTTATGAAGTTCACAATATTCTACAATCCTACTTTTCAAATAATTTATTCGTACTTTAAATATTTTAGTATTATATCTATTAAATGAATTAATTACTTCCAATCCATAATGAATATCAGAAATAAGAATAATAGCTTCTTGATTTAAAGGCTCATATCTTTTGTAATTATAAGTTTCTAAAAGTGGCTTATAATGTGATTTCTCATTTATTTTTTTATTAAATAAATTAATTATACTATCTAGCCTTGAATATTCCCTTATTTTTCTATTAACTAAAGCTCTTTCATCAGATATTTGTACTCTAATCTTTTTTAATTCTAATATCTTTTCTTCTATATCATTTAACTTTTCTTCATTAAAATATTTTGGAATGTTTGAATTAATATAATCATGTGCCTCTTTTAAACCATATGAGATTTTTCTACAATGATCTGGTGAACATTCTAAACCCAATAGTTCAACTATTTCACCCCAATCTAAATCTACTTCTTTATTAACTTTTGCTAGTCTAATTCTGAATCTATAATCTTCTAATGTCTCTTTTTCTTTTCTCTTTAATATATCTTCCATATTTAATATCTCCCTATTTTATTAAATAAATATCATTATCAATATATTAGTAAAAAAATAAATAGTCTAAGATACTAATCTTAGACTATTGTTTCACTTAATCTAATTGTTATATTTAAATCTGTATCACCAGCATATTTATCTAAAATATCACTAAGTAATACTTCATGATCTCCGTCTTTTAAATGTTCTACAATCTTTATTGTTCCATCTTCTTCTTTTACTATTTCACATTTTTCTAAAACAGTTCCTTTATTATTTTTCATAAATATCTTCCTTAAATTTATTTTTTATATGTTTTCATTATAAAATCTACTGGGAATTATTTATTTCCCAGGGTTTAAATCAATTATAAAAATGATTTAAATTAAGGAGCTAGATAAGCCTCTAACTCCTATTATATTAAGTATATATAGTACTATACATTATTTTACTGCATCTTTTAAGGATTTAACTGCTTTTAATTTAGGTATTATCTTATCTTCTGATTTCCAAAGCTTTTTAGTTCCATTTTCAAGGGTTATTTCACCCTCTCTACCTTTTTGTACCTTAGTTAAATATTTTACTCCCATAAGAGTCAACTCATCACCGCTTTTTAATACTTCATTTCTTTTTTCTTCTATCACATCAAGTATTTCTCTTGCTTTTATCTGTGATATCTCTAGCCCATCTGCTATTATTTTTATAAATTCTTTAGTCTTCATATTTCCAATCTCCCTTTTTCATGTAATTTTCATTTGATAATAAGAGGTCTTATTTTTATCCCCTTACACTATTAATATGTTTTAAACAAGCATTTTCTTAACCACTTTTCCCCACCAACTAGTTGCAATTCTTACAGTTTGACCTATATCCTTTTTTCCCATTCTTATCGAATTTAGATAATAATTTGATTTCCCCACATCTGCTACACTTCTTGTACTTTCCTTTGCAAACAGACATATAATAGTAATTTTCTTCATACTCTTTTTCATAAGTACTAATTATTTTATTTACTATTTTATCAATTTGTTTGCTTACTGCTGGAGAAGTTATATTCATAATATCAGAAATATACTCCAAAGATTTATCTCTCCTATACATGCTTAATATATCTATTTGTATTTTAGTAAATTCAATCTTGGAAATAATGTTATTTAAATCCATAACAATACATGATAAATCATCCTGTAAATCATTTCCTTTCTGAACTCTTAAAAGTTCTTTGACATGGGTTTTATCAAACATATTTAAATAATTCCAATCAGGGTTACCAGAGTCTTTTAATGGTGCCTTCCAAACAATAGGTCTTTCTATTGAATTTTTAGCATCAATCATGTCATTTTTTAATAATTTCAAATTCTTTCTAACTACCCTTTTTATCTTCAAGTCTTCCTTATTTAATTCTCTATATCCTAGTTCCTTATATTTGCTTTTATACCATTCATAAGTATCTGAATACATTTTTAACATAGGATATTTTTTAATATCTTTAGATTTTATTTTAATATCTTTTATTTTTTTATAGTTTTTGGGTATCTGGAAAATTGCAAATGAATTATCTTCTTTGAGTTCATCTTTATTTGAAGCTTTTGAATATGTATTTTCACCATTGACTGTAGCTATTTTATTTAGAAGAGCCTCTTCTTGACATGCTCTTTTGAAAAGTTCTTTTGAATTGTACATTTTTATTTTAGTTTCTTTACTTTTATCATCTACTGCTAATATGTAACTAGCTAATATTTCTAAGCTTTTAGCTATATTTGATGTTGAATATGTGCTATCATTTTTATTTAATATTAATTTAACTTTAGAAGTATCATTATTGTTATAATCCCATGTTCCTTCGCTACTACTAAATGGATTAACTGCACCTACATATTCAGTTGGACTTATATCTTTTAATTTACACCACTTAATAAATCTCTTATACTCCATTGCTACTTCTTCACCATTTTTGTCTACATAATATATACCATCTTTATTTAAAGGGCTATCTGAAGTTTGTTCAAATATTTCTTCCCAAAATTCATTATTAAACTGTTTTTTCTCTTGATACTTTACTTTTGTAATAACCTCTTCGTTTCTTTTTGAAACAGAATTATAGTATTTATCTGTATAATTTCTACTTACTTCTTCAAACCAAGTATGTTTAATTTCTAATATTTCTTCTACATACGTAATTCTATCTTCACAATCACCTATACTATAATCCAAATTCTTTATGTAATCTTGAACATATCTACCATTTATATTTTCATAAAAATTGTTATTATTGTACATTAAAAAGATTATATCTCCCTTCCTTGTAATCTGTCATTATAATTTGTATCATCATAATCCCATAACTCATCTTTGAAATCTTCTTTGTGTTTTCTATTAATTATTTCATATGAAGATCTTTGGCTTAATTCATAGTATCTATCTATTTCACCTTCATATTCTTCATCAAAAATCTGATATGTATTTCTATGTATACTTGTTTTTTCTATCTCACATAAATCTTCTAAGTATATTACCTTTAATTCTTCTTTTTCCATATTTCACCTTTATCTTGCTAACAATATTAAATGTTATTATCTATAAGTAACATTTTTATGCCAGTTTTTTGTATTTTAGTCACATTTCTATGCCACCTATAAATTTTATTTTTCAGCTGTTTTTACTGAACTTTTTCAATTTTTTAAGGTTTATTACCTCTTATATCTTAGAAACTTATTTAGAAAAAGCATAAATTAATTGCTCTTTTAGCAATGTTTAAATTATTACCTCTCCAAACAACATAAGGATTTATAATAAAGTAATCCATACTTTTATAAGTTCCTTCTACTATTACATATTTAAAAACATAAAACCTATTTTCATCTAACTTTATATAAAATTTTAGCAATTCTTTTTTAAATCTATTCATGTCTTGTTTTATTGTACTAACATTTAATAATTCACAAATTGTGTGTAAACTCATTTTTTCTAATTTTGATATATCTAATTCATTTGGATTTAAACATAATATATTACTTTCGAAATGTATATATGGTATGAGTTGATATATATAGCTTAATTGTTTATGTTGTCTTGGAGTGCTGTGTTCATAGAGGAACCTACTTGTGTTTATATATATTCTTGTATAGTCTTTATCTTTAAATTTAGAAATGCCTTTTGTAAAATACTCTGTACTTATATAAAATTTTCCATTACTTTCATATAATAAATTGTTTTTCTTTACATCTGTTAGAAACTCTCTAAATGCTCTGTCTTTAAGATTTAATATTTCTCTCATATTCTTTCTATCTATAGGGACTATTTCTTTATATTTAGAATATTTCACTAATAAGTTTTCTTCTCCTGTATTGTAATTTAAATATGTTGTAAGATATATTAATCTACTGATATTTGCTCTACTTATACTTATTTCATTAAATAACAATTCATTTTTCACATAAGCACAGAATACAAAGCCCCCTAGCTTAAAATTGTGAGATGGTAATTCTTTTTTATTATTCATAATAGCTTTTTGTTCTGGTGTAAAACATACTTTTCTTTTGTTAATCTCAACTATTTCGCCTCTTTTCATTCCTCGATGTTCCACTATTTCTCCAGTTCTATTGTCTGTTACAATTACACTTTTTACAAATTCATTACCTTTATTTATAAGTATCACACCCTTCCTCTTTATTTATTAATCTAATACAATGTTTATATAAAACTATGTTAAAATTATTATAAATTAAAGCTTTATGAATAATAATATCTTTGTTTATAGTATATTTTCATTATAACATATAAACTCTCCGTTCTCAAGTGTCTTGTTAAATATCTACTCCTTAAATTAAAGAGCAGATATTTGTCATTAATCTGGCATATTATTAAATATATTTTTAATAATTGGATTTTCTTTTTTTATAATTTTCTCTTCTGTAATTGAAATTTCTTTATTATCTTTAAATGTACTATTGCCTAAACATTGTTTTAATAATTTATTTTCTTCTAATAAATTTTTCCATTCTAATATAATTCTTTCTAAAGCTGTGTTTCTACTACTTATTTTTCTATCATTCTGATATCTTTCTATTTCATCAAATATATCTTCTTCCAAATAAAAGCTAGATGATTTCTTCATATTTATATCACTCCTAGAATTGTTCGATACCCACTTCAAATAAGCCTTTAGAAGTTGCCATTTGAGCATCTTCAGATACTTTAAATCTATTATCAAATTTCATATGCAATGCAGTACCACCAGATACATATACATCCATTTCATCAATGTTCTTCCATTTAGAGGCAATTCTTTGAGCAGTGCTTTCAGAAGCCATTATATAAGCAACCTTTTTAAGTTCATCATAATCATTAGAACTATCTATTTCATTAAGTTCTCTTATTATGCCTCTATCCTTTAGTTGCTTCTGAACCATTGTTAATGCATCTTGATTTCCAGCTTCTAATGTATCAGATAGTTTATCGTTAAATACAAAACCTTTTTCAAAGAAAGACATTTCAGTACTTCTAAAACCTATAGAAACCATACCCACAGCTTTATCTTCATTTACTTTTCCTTCTAATGTATGAAATAGTGCAGCATCTCCTTCTCTAAAAATTGATATATCAGATATTTTTATTTCTTTGTGTCCACCTTTTATTTTATCTTTTACTTTAAATGTTTTACCTTTATATGTATCTATTACTTCTTTTAATGTAGTTTTTCTAAATGATTTATATGGAACACCCATCATTATTTTTACTTCATCGGCTACAGCTATTTCATTAAGAGCGGCTGCAACTAATATTCTCATTGTAAAAGATGTTTTTGAATCATCAGAATTTCTAATAGGAGTTATACTTTCTTTTTCTGCTAGAGATCCTACAAAGTAACTAACACTTTCAAAATCTATATATATAGGGTCTGTATATTTTTCAAAATCTATATTTCTGCCATCACCAAATACAGATTTAAATAAACATTCTTTAACCATACCATTATACTTACTAAATCCTTTTACATAACCTCTTCCTATATCTAACCCTATAACTTGGTAATTTTCTTCCATTTTAATTCCTCCTAAGTAAATATTTGCTAATTATATTATATCATATAATTAATTAATATTTGAATTAATTATAAACAAAAATTCAACTATAAATTGACATTTTTTGTTTTTAAGTTTAAATTAGAACTTATTTTAATTCATTTTTAGTTTAAATATACACTATTACATTTACATAAACTTTTATTAGTTTATATTTAACTTGTTTTTAGTTTAAATATAGTTTATTTTTTTCATAGTATTTAAGTCTATTTTTCATGATTATTTACAATGTAATAGTAAACTTTTAATACTCTTTTGAAATTCATTTTCTTACAGACAATACTTTGATATAATAGAGTAAATTATCCTGTATATCTAAAGTTATTACTTATAATATTATTTTTATTTATTCTAGTAGTTTTTATAATAATCAATACATACATTTTTATTTTATATTTTCTATATTAAAACTTAATTTTAGAATAAGAAGTTTCAATAAAAAGATTTTATGTGTTTTAATTTTGCATGAAATCTATGGAGTCATTTATTCTGTAAAGTCGTCTGTAATTTATATAAATATTTAAATGTGGAAATGAAAGAACTAGTCGAAAATTTTCACTGACAACACAAAGCCTTTCCTAAAAATACCCCTATGCTATTTTTACTTTACTTTATTAATTAAAATCATATAAATATTATTTTTTTTAATAAAATATTACTTTTCACTAAACTTTTAAGTACTACTATTATATATAGCATAAAACAAACTATTCTATGCCATTTTTATATATACCAGCATTTCCAAGATTTACAATAACATATTCTATATTTTTGTCAGCAATACGTCAGTTAATAATATAATTTATGATATATTTTAGTACATACCATTGTATAATTAAACGTTTTACTTTTTATAATTATTTTTTTCAGTCACTTATAAATTTTTAATTATGGATAGGTAAGCCTTTTAAATAAACATGATAAACAATATTTTTTAATGAGTAGAATTTTTATGATATTACAAGGATTGAAGTTGCAAATATGATAAGAAAAAACAAAAAAATAACTTTATTTTCCATTTTTATATTGACTTTAGTCATCACGATGTATATAATATAATTATAGGAGGTGATGAGATGTCACAAAAACTTGAAAAGTTCGCCAAGATACTTGACGAACTTAACAACTTAATCGAGAAGCTTAATAAAATGGTTACCTCAACTATTAAACTTCTTGTTAAAATAGTTGCATTAATAACATTATTAAACAAACTATTTTAATTCTTTACTAGAAGGTAGTTCAGACCTACCTTCTAGTAACTAAATTATATCATTTTTGTGACTAATTATACAATGAAAAATAAAATATTGAAACTTTTTCTAAATATTACAAAGTTATTAATAAAAATTATATTTTTAATATTAATTATATATATATTCATTAAAATAAATAAATAATAAAGGAGTTTTTAAAATGGATAATAAAAGAAAATTAAACATGTCGTTTTCAAAAAGTGGTTCAGGCTCAATGTATACAAGGATAAGTTTACCTATTACATGGATTCGTGATATGGGATTAACTCAAGAGGACAAAACTGTTGTAGTTGAATATGACGAACACAATCAAACTATAACAATTAAAAAATATGATGAGTTTGCAGACAACGAACTTTAATTATTAAGGTAGTGGATTGTATAATCTACTACCTTTTTTAGTTGTTTTAACATTTAGAACAACTCTACCATAATACTTTCTGTAATTCAACTTGCAATATTATAGTAGCTAATGGTATAATAAACTTGTACCAAAATTTAACAGAAAGGAGGTACAATAATGTGGGTAAGCATAGTAGACGTATCAACAAAGTTTTATTGTTAAAGAATGTTCTTATTATCATCTTTAACATAGTGAGTGTAGTAAGCTCTTTAATAACTATCTATTGTTTTATTAATAAGTAAAACAATAAACCTATACAAGAGTGTACCGACTCTTGTATGGGTGATACGTCTACTATATATTATAACACATTTAAACAAGCTATGAAAAGAGATACAAAGACATGTATATTATATGGTATTGGTTGTTTAATAGTTATTATTGCATTAATAATAAACATTAAACGTTTATTTTAGGAGGTGGGTACTGATTAATGAAACTAGATTTATTAAAACAATATAGACTTGAAAGAGGACTAACACAACAACAGTTGTCTACTTATATTAATATGTCATATCGAACTTACTCAAGTAAGGAAAGTGGTAAGAATCCTTTTTATATTGGAGATTTAGAAAAGATATTTGATGTATTGAATTTAAGTGATGAAGAAATATTAAGTTTGTTAGATAGAAAAAATGTATAGTATAACACTCAATAGACTAGGTTGTAACATATCTAGTCTATTTTTATATTTAATTCGTATTTTTATATTGACTAATTTTATTTCGTGTATTATAATAGATTTAAGATAAGAATTAATCTTATCTATACAACTTAATATTAGGGGGTGACGTTATGAGAATAACAAAAGACAAAATAAAAGAGCTTATCGAGTTGGTAGGACAACTTGAAAAGCTCCTTGTCCAAGTATTTAAATCACTTGAACATATTTTGATTGTTTTATGTTCTTGTATCGGTTGGTTATTAATACTTATCTACATAATTAAACATTAATAGCCAATACAATATACCTATATAGATATATTTTTATAGGTATATTGTAACACACCTAATATCAAAAGTAAATGAGGTGATTATATGAGTCAACATATTAAAACTACTATACAAATAGTAAAGATACTAGGTTTATTGTTCTTCTTATATTTTGCACTTAAAGCAATGTATATTGTTTATTTTTAAAATTAATGAGGTGATAATATGAAAATTAATAAGTTAAAAGATTTAAGAACATCTAAGAAAATTACACAGTATGATATGAGCCAAATGTTGGGAATAAAAGAAAGAACTTATCAGAATAAAGAAAATGGTAAAACATCATTTACGATTGAAGAATTTGAAAAGATATATAAATATTTAGATATAAACCCTTTAGAATTACTTGATTAGAATAGAGATATAATAAATTTAAAAGAGCTACTTGACATATAGTAGTTCTTTTTTTGTATAAGTTATCCACAGGAATCCATGTTATAATATTAAAACATAACTAAAATATACAGAAAAGAGGGTTAAGCATGGATACTGGTATAATCAATTTATTAGAAGAATTAAAAACTGATATTAAAGAAATTAAAACCTCACAAAATAAAATAAGTACAGATATTATTGAATTAAAAAGTAATCAAGATAAAATAGTAAATCAAATTGACTTATTGAAACTTGTTCAAAGTACTAGTAATTCAGATGATAGTATTAGTATGAAATCAGTTGAAACGGCTATATTAAAAATGGAAAGTAATACAAATAAATTCAATAATAAGTTATCTATTTTAGAAAGTATAATTATAAATAATTGGAAGGAACTTCTTGAACTTAAAGGTTTTGAATAATAAGCAATTTTTTACTTGCATATTTTTACTCATAATAGTATAATATAATTAAGGTAGTACTTAACACTACCTTATACAATTTAATATTGGGGGTGTCTTAAATGATAACCAAAGACAAAATAAAAGAGCTAATCGAGTTGGTCGCACAACTTGAAAAGCTCGTAGTTCAGATGATTAAATCGGCTGAACAAATAGTTTTTGCTTTAATCTCATTTATAGGCTTGTTATACATATTAATGAACATGATTAATAACTAATAACAAGATACAATATACTTATAAGTAGTATATTATAGGTATATTGTAACACACCCAATATTAAAAGTACAAGAGGTGATATAATGAAACTTAATAAGTTAAAAGAATTAAGAGAACAAAAGGGTTATACTCAACAAACATTAAGTACTAAAATGGGTATGAGCATAAGAGCATATGCTTATAAGGAAAATGGTCATAGAGATTTTTCAGTAGAGGAACTAGAACAAATACTATATTATTTAGATATAAATGCAAATGAATTATTAGAACCACATAGAAAAATGGACTAGTTTATAGCTAGTCTATTTTATTACAACAATATATTGTGCAAGCCATTTAAATCCATTCTAAGCACGTTTCAATACACTCTCCTTGTTTATACATTTAGTTTTTAGAATCGAATATGAAAAATAAGCTAAAATATATAATTCTAATTTATAGTAATTTGTTTATTCTTACAATATTGTCAAATTTGACAAAATACTATTCTTAAAATATTATATAATATATGTAGTAAAAAGGAGTGATAAAATGAAACTTGATAAATTAAAAGAATTAAGAGAAAGCAGAGGATACACACAACAAATGTTAAGCACATACATTAATATGTCGACTTCAACTTATAATGATAAAGAAAAGGGTAAAACATCATTTAAAATTGAAGAACTTGAAAAAATAGCTAAATTGCTTAAATTCAGTAAAGAAGAAATATTTGAATTACTCGACTTAGACTAATCGAGCAAAATAAGAAATAAAAATCCGAAAAATACGTTGACAATATCCGTATAAGAATATATAATTAAAATATCAAAATGAATATAGAATTAAATACGAAAAAAACCATTTTAAAATTCGGATACAATAGTACCTTGAAAACTTAATATGACATAACAGTTATGAGGTACTGCGTTATCAAAAACACATCAAGTATTTAGTAAAATAATTTACGGATTGTTTTATTAAGTACTTGAATATAGTACTTAGAATTATGATATAATAATAATAGGAGTGTGAACGGTATGGATGAAAAAATATTAGAATTGTTACAAGAAATGCAAGGAGAAATAAAAGGAATTAATACTAGACTAGATGGTATCGAAGGCGATATTAAGGACTTAAAAACTGGACAAGTTGAAATGCAAAAAGATATTACAGAAATTAAGACAGATGTAAAAATTAATAGAAATACATTAGACGCAGTTATTAAACATACATCTAAATTAGTAGAAGATACAACAGATATTAAAAAGGACTTAAATAAGGTTGAGATAGTTACATCAAGTAATTGGACAGACATAGCTAAACTTAAATCAATTAAATAGTAGTACATAAAAAGACACTTGAGCTATTGAGTGTCTTTTCTACAAGCTCTTAGTATGGTATTATTAAATAATAATACCATTGGAGGTACGATGAATGTATGAACAGAGAAAAGCAAAAGTATTATTTACTACAAGTGGAGGAACTGCAAGTAAAGGTTCAGTCACAAATAGAATAACAATTCCTACTAATTGGATTAAACAAATGGATATAACTAAATTAGATAGGGAAGTTACACTAACTTTTGATGGGGAAAAAATAATAATAGAAAAAATAACTGAGTAGATGTAAAATCTACTCAAAAAAACACTTGACTCATTCGGACAGAATGCATTATAATAAAAATATCCAAACAGATAAAAAAATTTAACAAATTATTCGGACAGAACAAATGAAAAGGGAATGAATTATGAAAAAATTAATAATATGATGCATTTAGATAATGAAAATAAAATTCAATATAAGTAAATAAAATTCAACTTTTAATAAGTAAAATATATGGAGAGTGTATGAGATGATGAAAAATATAGTATATGATGAAATGTGTAAACTTTTAATAGAGTATGAGGAAAGTATAGAAAATGTGGATATAGAAGATTTTTACGATATGTTAGTTAAAATTCAAGATAACTGGGAGTCAATAATAACTAAACAAGATTAATTAAAATATTAATTTTAATAAGATATTTAAATTATCAAATCTCTATTATTATATGCATATTACTATAGATTAATTAATAATGATAGTAATTTGATAAAACGATTTTAAAAAGTATAAAAATGCAAAGGTATAAATCATTAAGACGTTATTAAAAGAGCTTATACGAGCTTGTACGAGTTCGTAATTATAAACTAGGAGGGTATTGAGATGAAAAATTTAAAAAGTATGATTATAGGAATGTTGTTAGGTTTAATTATTGTAGGAATAGTTGGAGCAAAAGAAGTTAAGGCTGCCGAATTAGATAATTTTTATGTAGAGCCTACAGATAGAGTTGTAGAAGTTTTAGAAGATGAAAGTATAATCTTATACGATACTAAAGAGAAAGTTTATAACTTTTATCCTGCATGTCTAGATGATTGGAACTATAGCTTTAAAAATAAAAAAGAGTTGGACAGAGCAGTTAATACTTACAAAGAATTATCTAGCAATATAAGTCATTCAAGTAAAACATATATGGTTAATAAGTTAAATAACAATGGAAACATCAAGATATTTTTAAGTGATGGAAGTTTAATTGTTTATATAAAACAGGATAATAAATATTACTTTTATCCTTCTTGTATGGGTGATTGGTGTTTAACATTAGATAGTAAAATTGATTTAACTAATTGTATTAATACTTATATAGAATATTATTATTCCTTGTCAACTGGAGGTGGCACAAATGAATAATAATGATAAGTTATCCATATTAAATCAATTGGAATACATAGAAAATGATATTGATGCAAGAAATGAAATGATTGAAAAATTTAAGGACTTATTGGTCAAATATCCAAAGAGTAGAGATATAAGAAGATATATAAAACAACAAACTCAATTCTTAAATGGTATTAGATATATATATGATAGTTTAGATATTTTGAAGAATATGGTAGATAATGGAAATAAATAAGAACATTACTAGACATAACAATGTCTACTGAGTGTAAAAGGGATTCATTTAGTCAACACAAAGTTATTATGCCAATTTTTAATTAAATTGTAATTTAACATAAAAATGTAGTTACTATTTTAAAACTCATAATAACTACATTTAATAATTTAAAAAGGGAGATGGAAAAAGTGAATGAATTAAAAGTTAAAGGAAAACAAAAGTTTATGAATTTAGAAATACCAGTTATAGAAGGTGGTTTTGGTGAAGATAAAAAATGTATGACGGATAAGACTATAGGAGAAATACATAATCAACCTAATTTTAAGATAAGAGAGAGGATAAAAGATAATATAAAAAGATTTAGAGAAGATATAGATATTATAGATTTAAAAGTTATCCGTGACACGGATGACAATTTAGAACTATTACAAACACTTGGATATAGTAAAATGCAAATATCAAAAGCTGATAATATATTTTTATTATCTGAAAGAGGTTACTCAAAGTTAATTAAGATAATGGATACTGATTTGGCTTGGGAGATACATGATAAAATAATGGATGAATACTTTATTATGAAAGAAAAGTTAAATGACCCTTTTGAAAATTTATCTCCAGAGTTAAAAGTTATAATCAAATTAGAGCAAAGACAATCAGAACTTGAAGTGGGACAACATAATCTTGAAGAAAAAGTCAATGTACTATATGATTTTTCTACCATAGATTACAATCAACAAGAAACTATTAGAAGTTTAGTGAATAGAAAGGTAATACAAATATATCAATGTTTAAATTTTTCAGCTTATGAAGATGCTAAATTAAGAAAAAGAGTATACTTTTCACTATGGAAAGATTATAGAAAAAAATTGGGTGTTAATAGCTATAAAAACACTGCTAAAAAGAACTATGACAATGCAATTAAATTCATAGAAAATTGGGAACCTAATTATGATTTAAGCAATGAAATATATATGTTTCAAAAAGTTAAAAATATATAAGAATAATGATTGGAGATTATTATGATATATTATATAAAAGATATACATACTATAAGTCTATATGATGCTTTTAGATGGCATACAATGGGATTGTCATTCATTATTAAAGCTGGTAAATTTAAAGGTTTTACAATGTAACTAAATAATTGAGAAGAGAATTATGATAACATTCTTTTCTCAATTAAATATCATTATTAACAAATAAAGTTCAAAAGATAGTGTAAAAGATAATACTTTTTGTTAATATTATTAATATAAAATAAAGTTAAAAATGGAGATGAATATATTGATTGAAAATAAATTTATAGAAAAATTAAAATATACTAAAAACATACCAAACTCTTTATATAAAGACTTAAGACATAACTTTTTATTTCATTCAAATAAGATAGAAGGAAGTACATTTACAAGTGAAAGTTTACAAGATTTGATTGAGTACAACATTGTAAAAGGTGACCATACTTTAGATGATGTTATAACAACAGTAAATTCAAGTTATGTATTTGAAACTGTAATAGATACTTTAGGAGAATGTTTGACAGAAAAGTATATAAAAGATTTACATCATCAACTTATGTACAACTCAAGTATCCATAATATGGGACTATCTGGTGTATATAAAAAAATACCAAATAGAATAATAGGAACTAATAGTGTATTAGCTCAGCCATTTGAAGTAGAAGCAAAGATATTAGAACTTCTTGAATGGTATAATAATCTAAAAGATATTACATTAAAAGATTTAGCAGAATTTCATTATAAATTTGAAATCATTCATCCTTTTCAAGATGGTAATGGAAGAATAGGAAGATTTCTATTACTTAAACAAATACTTGAGAATAATTTGAAATTAGTTATAGTATCAAGTGATACTGTAGATGATTATAGACAGGCTTTAAAAGGTTGCTATAATGAATATTATAAACCTCTAGAACAATATTTTGAAAGTTTAGATGACTACAAAGAAAGAAATAAAGATTTGTGGAATTTTTAATTGTAGGAGGAATTATATTATGTTACACAAATATACACTAATGTTTAAAGATATTCCCATAGGTGATTTTATTTATGATGAAGATAAAGATAAATTTAGTTTTAAATTGTATGATACAGTAGATAATATAAATTATTTGCCACCACTACTATATGACTACACAGATTTAAGGCTTGATTATCAACCTAATGATAAGAATATAAGAGATTTTATAGGTGATAGAGTCATGCCAGAAGAAAGACATGGGTTAAATAGTATACTAGAAGGTCTTGGATTAGATTTTTATGACCCTTGGGAGATATGTAAAAAATGTCATGGTTGTTCACATGAAGATTATTGGTGGCTAAAAAAAGAAGGTGATAATTTTGATTGGAGAGAATATCATCAAAGAGGTTAATCCATATTTTTAAATTATTATGAATAAGTGTCCAAAAATGCAATTTCCATTCGTTATATATTTAAAGTTGAATATATAAGGAGGTTGTTTTATGAAATTAAAAAACTTAAAAAAATCAATTGCTATTGCTCTAACAGCTATAATGTTGGGTATACCTTTGATGAGAACCACATATGCACTAGACGAAGATAATTATACAAACCAACAAGAAATTCAAGAGGAACAATCTAACAATCCTCAAGAAAGAATAATTTTTGCTATTCCTGCTATAGCAATAGCTCCATCGGTTTTTGCTGCTTTAGGAATAACTGCTGCTACAGGACTTACAATATATGATATATATCGTGTATCAAAAAGTACTGCAAATGAAATTGACAACGCGTGGAAAAAGATACCACAGAAGCTAAAGGATGCAGATGGAACAGTTGGCATTGGGAAGTTTGATAAAAGATTGAAAAATGGAGTTAGAGAAAATTCAAAAACAGGTTGGAAAATAGACCCAGATAGAGATGGTCATAAAGGTAGCAAGTGGAAATTAAAAGATAAAAAAGGTAATAGAATTGGTTCATTAGATTCTGAAGGAAGGGTTGTTGGTAAGTAGTGGATTTAGAAAAAAAAATACATAAGCATTTTAAAAATTTAATTATAAGTAGTGACTGTGCTGAGAACATAGAAGAACATTCATTATGGATAGATACTGAACTTATGTCACCAGATTTATTGGAAAAAAATATTAAATTTATAGATAGATTCCCTAAAAGAATGAATGTAGATTCTCCACATAATGTTTTAGAAATCTTTTTTGATTTATATTCTGACAAATCTAACTATCTTTTAGAAGAATATAAATTTTTAAAAACAACACTATTATTACTTAACTATAGTAACGATATTATTATAAGTACAAATTATATTGATTATAAAAAAGAGTGTGAAAATATTGAAGATATAATAGCAGAAGAAGATATTGAAAATTTAAAAATTATTAAGAATAACCTATTTCAATTTAAAGATATTAAAAATGATTACTTTGCTATTAATTCATTATTGAAATTAGCATTTAGAGAAAAGATATTTATAAATATATTTTTATTAGATTTAGAAATATCTTTTGATATAAATAGTTTGGCTGTAATGATATACATAGAAAATAGTACAGATTTTATAAATACAATAGAAAAAATTTGTTCTATTGAAGGTCTTTATTTAAGAAATAATTAATTTAAAAATATATAATACTAAAAAAATGTCCTAAAATATATGATATATTTTAGGATATTTTTTAGTTATAATTTTAAATATAACCTATATTAATAAGGAGAAAAAAATGCTTAAAATATTATTTATTTCATTAGGGATTTGTATAATTATTAAATTATCTATTTTGATATTTAAAGACTCATTAAAGTTTTTAAATATGTTTGATAATAAAAAGGAGAGTTTTATTGGGTGGATAATTTTATGTATTCTAAGTTTAATTATCTATTGTTTGATAGATATAATATTGTAAAAAAATGATAGAATCCAGAAATATATGTAGATAAAAGATAGAATTAAAAGATGAACATAGTATGACAATCGTAATCTCATATAGTATACTTGATTTAGAGGTGATTAGAATGACTTGGAACGATTTGAAAAATAATGATATAACATATATAGTTGAATATATTAATAATAAGTTAAATGATAATAAGAGTTTGACTAAAGTTGCAATAGAGCTTGTCGTGTCTGAAAGTAGTATAAGAAAATATCTCACTAAAAGAGGTTATAAGCGTATAAATGATGAGTATATATTTATTGGTGACAATGGTATGACAAATGTAGTAAATAATAAATCACAGAGTAACAATGATACTATATTTAATATGACAATAGAAGATGACAACAGTCACAACATAGTAATTGACAATCAATTTAAAAATAATATTATTTCTTTAGCAAAAGACTATGACAAGATACAAGATGTTTTGAATTGGTTTGATAAAAAAGATGATACAAATGTTATAGAAGTTATACAAGATGGAATTAAAATTGATTTACCATCTAAAGACGCTATAAGGACTACTGTTAGATTAAATAAAGACGCTTGGAATTTATTTGATGAGTTTTGTGAAAAATATAGAGAGTTTAATAAGTCTGATTTAATGAGTATGGCATTATTAGAATACATAAAAAAGTATGATAAATAAAAATGACAATAAAATTGTAGTTTTAATGCAAATAACCTTATTATTTTGAGGTTATTTTTTATTTTCCATTTAAAACGGAGAAGGTAAGTGTTATAATATATATAACTAAAAAAAAGGATGTTTAAGCATATGAATTATAATTTAAAAAATGAAAATATATTATCAGAGCTATTACAAAATGAAGATGAAAAAACAAGGATCGGCATACTCAAAGTTTATAAAGTTTTAATATTTTGGTTTGCTAAAGAAGGAAAGCTTATTGAAAAGGAAAATGACTATATTGTTGAGATAGTAGGTAATGATAAAGAAAAAATTGTAAGAGATATGAGTCAGGATAAAACATACAATGCTATAATGGCTATAATTTTCAAGATTAACAAGATATTTAAAACTTTAAACTATGATATTCACTTTTCTAAGCCAAAAGATTTAGTTGCTGAATTTGATTTATCAAAATACCTAACAAAAGATGAAGTCCTTCAAGTATGTAATAAGTTAACTAATGCACAAGATAAGTTTATAATTTACGCAGCTTTTTGTGGACTCATTGGTAAAGATGCTGAAGACATAAGGGGTATAAAAATAAAAGACATAGATTTAGAAAAAAGGTTAATAAAATTAAAGGATACAGAGTTTAAATTGGACAAACTCTTATCTGATTTTACAAAAGAAACATTAGAGCAGAAAGAATACAAACAATATCTAGAGCAAGATAGTAATGCGGCTGAATTTTATCTATTTAATTCTAATTCGGAATATCTGATTAAAACTAAGCCAGATGCCCGATATGGAAATGGATTAAAAGAGATAGGATATTCAACAATTCGTAAAAGATTACTTATAATTACTGCTTATTTAGATAATAAAGTACAGTTGAATTTCACTAATTTAAAAATTTCTGGTATTATGCATCAAATGCAACTAAATGAAAAAAAATATACTAAATCTGGCTATTGGACTAATAAAAGCTTAAAAGAGTTCAAAGAAGACAATGATTTGAACTTTAAGATACAAGAAGTTTTATCTATTTATAAGCAAAAATATGCTAAAAAGGAGTAAGCTATGAGTAAAGATGTGAAAGAGAATAACATAAATCTAAACAAAATAGATTTAATCATACATGCTATTTATGATACAGAGACATTTAAATTATTAACAAAAAAGTTTTTTGAAATCTTTAGGATACGAAATGATTTACCTACTGAAAAAGTAAAGCCTATTTTTGAAGATTTTGTATATTCTACAATTGCTGATAAGATTGATGAATTGGAAACTCCTACTAAAGCTAAAAGATTGCGAAAAAAACATAGTAAAAATGCATGGGACTTAAAAAAAAGATGGATGAGAATGACATTAGAATCTATGAATAAAACAGCAAATAAATTATTGAAAAAGGAATATGGAATTGTTAAGGGTGAATTTATAAAAACTGGTAGGATTATTACTGCTGCCGTGGATAGTCCTGAAGAATTACTTGAAATAAGAAAAGATTTTCTTGAACAATGGTCTTCAAATTTATCTTATAAAATATCTGACTATATTTATCTTGAAGAACTAAGTGATAGTAAAATTAATTCAGCCTTTTCACATGATTTGATTCTATGTGTCACTAAAATCTTACAAGATGAATATGAATTTGATATTAACAAGATAATTATTAAAAGTCCATCACAATTAGCTCCTGGCATATTTATACCTCACACTAGAGGCAGAAAAATAAATCATTTAAATGTGGCAAGAAAAGATGAGAATTTATATCAATCACATCCATATGATGCTATAAATGATTCTGGTACACAGATAGATATGTTTTATGAATTTAATTTAGACCCTAATTCAAGTGATATTAAAAACATTGATGGATTAAAATTAGAACTTACTAATCAAACAACAGAAAAAAAAGCTATTAGTAAATTATTTTTAGACAAACAAGATTTAGATATAATCAGATTCGCTTATTCATATAGTTATTTAAATTCGTATACTTTTTTCTTATCAGATTTATTAAAGTATTTAGGATTGACAGATGCTAAGGCAAATTATCAGAAAGTAAGAGATAAATTAATGAAGTTACCATTTTATACTTTTTATACTGAGACATATGAAAAAGATGGTAGCTTAAAATCTCAAACAAGTTTCAACCTATTTTCAAGAATTCATATAGAAGAAATAAATGGAAGAAATGCTGTTCAAGTTACAAAAGCATTTGTTGAAGAAATTGAAAGAGTCTCAACTGAATTAATGTATAAAAATGAATTAAAAAAATTAAAACTACCACAGTCTATAAACTTAGCTTACTTACTTGAAGGTAGAAGAAGTTTTGAAATTAGTCAGGGAGTAAACATAGTAGATAAAAAATATACATTTGATATAGAACAACTAAAATGGTATGTACATTTAAATAATAAAAATAAACTAAAAGATAATATGAAATATATTGAAGATGGACTTAAAGAAATTATGGAAAATCAATTTATAATAAAAAAATATGATGTAGGATATGGATATTTTGATATTTGGTTCTATGAAGACGTTGAAAAAAGAAAATGTTTAATAAATAATACAGTTTTATCTTTACCATCTTATATAGTAGATTAAAAAATAATGGTCTGTACCCCGTAGTAATTAATCTTATGTATTTCTTATTAATCAAATTTAAAAATTTAAAAACATGAATAATGGTCTGTACTCCGTAGTAATTGTTTTTTGGTATTTTTCAAAAAACATGAATAATGGTCTGTACTCCGTAGTAATTCAAAAAACCACTAAAAAAGCTGTTTTTTGGTATGAGAATAATGTCGAAAAATTTTTTTTATTCTAAAATTCAGCTTTTACATCCCTTGAAATTGCTGCTCTCTAATATGAATAATGGTCTCAGCTCCGTAGTAATTTAGAAGTATTGAAATTACTATTCTCCAATATGAATAATGGTCTGTGCTCCGTAGTAATTCAAATAGACAAAAACTTTTAATTTGGTTAAGATAAGTTTATATAAATGTAAAATTTTTAGATTATTTTTATAATAATATATTTTTAATAATAATCCATAAAAAAATAATGGTCTCTACTCCGTAGTAATTAATCTTATATAAGGAGAGAATTATGAGTATTAAATATAAAGATAAAGAATTTGTGCTTGTAGAAAAAAAGAATGTAAATGAATTAGACAACTCTAATATAAAATATATTGACCTGAAGGACAAGCAGTACTATGTAGTTACACAAGGTAGAAGAAGTAAGAGATTTAATAATGAAGATGTGAGTGAAATAAAAAAAGACTTAAATAATGGTATGAGTTTAAGAAAATGTGCTGAGAAATGGAATTGTAGTACAAGAACCATACAAGATATAAAACAAAATAAGTACTAATGAGGTAGCATTTACATTTTACCTCACTAATATTATAATATTCTTATACTATAAAGGAGTTGATTTCTATGAAATGGTCAGAGGTTAGAAACTTATATCCTAATTCATTTGTAAAATTAGAAATTTTGAAATCGCATATACAAAATGAAAAGGAGTATGTAGATGAAGTAGCTCTTATAAAAGTTATTCCTAACAATAAAGAGGCTTTAAAAGAATTCAACAGATGTAAAGATAAAGAAATTGTATATAACACCAAGAATAAAGAATTTGTAATAGATATCATAAAACATATTGGTATAAGAAGAGGTTTGTAGTATGAAAAATTTCAAATATAAAAATGGACTATTATATACAGATATAGAAATCTTAATTGAAAATAAAAGTATCCTTGTAAAAGATATGATCATTGATACTGGAGCATCTCATACTATAATATCTTCTTCTTATTTAGAGGAATCAGATATTGGATTTAATGATGATGATACAATTGTAAAGGCTTCTGGTTATGGTGGGACTGTTCAATATTCAGTAAGGAAATTAGTTAATAAGGTTGCTTGTGGTGATATAACTCTTGAAAATATAAAATTAGATTTTGGAGAGATTGACCCAGAAGAAAAAGTAAATGGTTTATTAGGATTAGACTTTTTAATAAATGCTAATTTAATTATTGATTTGGTAGATAATTTATTAATACAAAAATAAAACATATTTATATAAGGGGTTATCACAATATGAGTATTAAATATAAAGATAAAGTAGTCTTTATTGTAGATAGTTCGAAAAAAGAGAAGCTAGATAAAGCTGGAATTGAATATGAGACTTTAGAAAATGAAAATTATTATGTAGTCCAGCAAGGTAAGAGAAGCAAAAGATTTAATGATGAGCAGGTAAAAAAAATAAAAAATGATTTAGATAATGGATTGAGTATAAGAAAAGCAGAGCAAAAGTATAACTGCGGCAGAAATACTATCATGAAAATCAAAAAAAACGAGTACTAATGTTACACATTCTTACAACATGTAACCATATGTGTTATAATAATTTTATAGAAATATTACTAAGAAAGGAGGATTATAATATGCAAGAATTAAAACCAGTTGCTAGAATATCAAAATCAAAACTAAAAGATATCTTAGGCGTTTTTAAAACTTCTATAAGAAAAGTAGAAAAAATAGATTATTCTGCTTGTAATTCTTGTACAATAAAAAATAATCCTTCTTTTGATAGTAATAAATTAAATGACTTCTGCTCAAATTGTCCTAAATTAAACACTATATCAGAGTTTTCTTATGTTACAGAAAAAGAAACAGAAATTGGTACAATAGAGATTGTAACTAACGTAAATAAATGTATTACTTTAAGTAAGAGTGCTATAAAGCAATATCTAGCATATCATTTTATAGTATCTAATAAAAACTATGTTAGAAAATCAATATCATTTCAAAATATAGCTGATATATGCAATATCTCTATTATTACAGCTAGACATAATCATAATGTATTATTGCAAGTTGGATTAATTTACTCTACAGAAGTAAAAAGAGGTAAGTTTGATATAGTTATAGATGGAGAATATAAAAATCATCTTAAAAAAGAAGATGGTGGAAAAGGTTACTTGACTATGTCATTAGATACTTTAAATCACCTATTAAGTTTTGAAAATGTAAATGAGTTAAAACTTGAAATTAAAAAGTTAGTTTGGGCTGATGCTAAAGGAAGTAAATTAGGTAAAAGAATACGATTTAAAAAAGATAATCTTATCTCTATACTTCCAGAGTACATAAAGAAATCAAACAAGCGTATAGATACCTTTCTAAGAAGCACTAAAACTTTATTCGATGTAAGTAATGATACAATAGATACAAAACGTTATGAGACGAAAGAAAGCATCTCAGAGAAATATACAGAATCTGTAAAAATAAAAATATTAAAATTCTTTGATGATACAGGATGTTCCTTGAGTTCTAATTATAGTAAAGTATTATCTCAGATAAATTTAGATAGATATAATTTATTTGAAGAAGATTTAAGAAATAAATTAGAAATGGAAAAAGATATTATTATAAATGACTTAGTCGGATTAGCAGTACAATATGGAGTTAATAGAGTACTAGCAGCATTAGATTATATGTTTAATAAATATACAGTTGACGAAGAAGATACAAACTATAATGAGATACGTAATCCAGGAGCATTTATAAGAACATTGATTGTTCAGAACATAAATAAGAATGGAAGTTTAGCAATAGCAATTTAATATATGGAGTAGTTCAAAAAAATTGATTTTGACTACTCCTATTAGTGTTTGTATTCAAATAATAAAATACTTAAATAGAGCTATAAAGAGTGTGAAATCTCTATTAGCTCTATTTTTTTATGCTTATTTTAATGAAATTATATACACAATAGAAAGTTTTTTATACATAATAATAACTTAATTTTCCATTATATAAATATAATTATACAATTTAATAAAAAAGTTATTCAAAAATAATAATAATAAATCAACAATATATTATTACTAAAAATTAATTTTTATTGTGTTTATTACAATTACTTAATTATAAGCCTTTTAATTATTTCCTAATTATTGAATTCAATTTATGATTTTAATTATTGATGTTAATTTTTGTTTTAACTTACTGAATAAGGATAGAAATAATAGTTTAAGTTGTTTTTTATTTATTTTTATTTACAAAGTCTTCTGTAAGTATACTATAATTATCTTGAGGAAAATAATCATATAGAGGGAGAAATTGGGGAATGAATAGATTTGAAATATTAAAATATTTGGAATTTGATGTTTGGCATTCAGAATGGCCATTAGAACTTATCAAAGGGGCTATAACAAAGGATAATGCTACTGGTGATTTATTATTACAACTAAAATTGTGTAATATATCTGATAAGGAGATAAAGTCTGCATATTTTAAAATAGAATGTTTTAATGATGCAGGAGATTTGATAGATGGTAATTTAAAGCATGTTTATCAAGATATAAACATTAAACCTCATGAATGTCTTGGTGATGACATTGCTATAAGAATAAATGATAATAAAACAAGAACAATAAATGTTATATTAGAAAAAGTAGTATTTTTAAATAATGAAGTTCATAAATACGAAAGAGAAGAAGGTTTAATTATAGCTGAATTAGATAAAATAGGATTGTTAAAAATAGAATTATTAGGAGAACTTAAAAAAGATTATGAGGAATATGATTTTGAATATGAAATTAAGTATATGCCTAATATAATAGAAAAAAAAGCATGGAATTGTTGTTGCGGAAAAATAAATAAAATAGAAAAAGATAGATGTGATAATTGTAAGAGAAGTAAAACACTACAAATAAAAAAGATAAATAAAAATTATTTAGAGTCTCTTCACACAAAAAGCTTAAAAAAGAAAAAAGAAATAGAAATCAAGCTTGAGAAAGATAATAAATGTAAAAAACATAAATTAAAGAATATAAATAAAAATAATAAAAAAAAGTCAATGTTACTAATCAGCATATTATTAATTTTTATTATCTTTATTGGTAAAGATATTATTAATAAGCATGTTTTTTTTAATGAAATAAAATATAAAAATGAATATAATAAAAAAATATCTGCAGAAAAAAATAATGTATATATGCTAAAACATAATGGAAAAGTAACACATAGAAAAGTGAATGGTGAAAGCAGTTCTATATCTGGTTGGGAAGATATAATATCTATAGCATCATATGAGGATTCAATAATAGGATTAAAAAAAGATGGTACTGTTGTTTCTAAAGGACTTGAAGATTCAGATTCAGATAATATTAGTAAATGGATAGATATATTAGATATAGAATGTGATAGTGGAACTTTTGTAGGATTAAAAAAAGATGGTACTGTTGTTGCCACTGGAAATAATGAATATGGTCAATGCGATGTGAAAAATTGGTCTGATATAGTAAGTATAGAAATAACAAAATCAACTATTGAGTATATGAAAAATACAACAGTAATAGGAATAAAAAAAGATGGAAAAGTATTACTTACAGGATATGATAGTTCAACTCATAGAAAAGAAACAGATAAATGGAAAGGAATATCAAAAATAAAATGTGGGTCTTATAGTATCTTTGGAATAAAGAATGATGGAACAGTAGTTGTATCAGGTGGTCCTTATGATATTAAAAGTTGGAAGGATATAAAGGATATACATATTGGATTATGTGGGATAGTAGGTATAAAAGAAGATGGAACAATAATAAGTACAGATGAAGAATTTAATGAAATCATTAAAGATTGGAAAGACATTATTTCTGCTGAAATAATAGATAATCATGAAGGAATTTCTATTATAGGGATTAATTCAAATGGAGATATTTTAACATCTAGTAGAGGCCAAAATCTGGATAATATAAAAAATTTAAAAGATGTGGAATATATAAATTTTGATGACCCTATTGATAATTTTTTAGTAGGTATAAGAAAAGATAATGTGATTTTTATAAGAGGAATAAATAATACGATAGATGAAGAATACAATGAAGAAATATAAAAATAGATATTTTAATTTGGGGGTATAAAAAATGAAAAATTACATAGCAAGATGTTTATCAAATATGGGCGTCTTATTAGCAGGTATACAAGTATTATCAGGTATAATAATCATGTGTCAAAAAGTAGAAGTTCCATATGATTACCTATCAGATACTTATGAACAATATAGTTCTACTATGATTGGTATTGGTGCTGGGGTTATAGTAAGTGGAATCGTTATATGTTTAGTTTTAAAAGGATTAGCAGAGCTAGTTGAAAATTCCACAGACCAAACACAATATCAAAAAGAAATATTAATGTTGTTAAAAAATAATAATATAAGTGAAAAAATCAATGAAGTTAAAATTGAACAACAATTTACAAATGAGGAATTACCAAAATTATAAAATATTTAAACTTATATGCTAATACTCAGTACTTTAATCAGTACTGAGTATTTTTTATATAACGATAAATTATATTAATATAAAAATTAGTTCTACAGACACAAAATGATAAAAAAAGTATTTATAATACAACAAATTACAATAATTACCAAAACTCAGATATCAAAAATATATAATATTTATTAAATATATATTTTGAGGAGTGATTATTATGGTAATAATTATTTGTGAAAATGATGATATGCAAAGAGATATCATTCATGACTTTATTAAGATTTTTTTAAAGAAAATAAAAATAAAACAATATGAAGTTTTATTATTTAAAAATGTAGAAGAACTTTTAGAAAAAGATTCTAAAAAAGTAGATTTAGTTTTAATGGATCTAAACTTAGAAGATAAAAATGAATTTGAAATATCAAAAGAAATTAGAAAAAGAAATAAAAATGTTAAGATTATATTTACTACTGAATCTAATGAAGATGTTGTTAAAGAATATGAAATAAATGCATTTAGATACCTAATAAAACCAATATACTACAAAAATTTTGAAAAAATAATGATTGATTTTGCTATTGATTGGAGAAAAAGAGAGGCTGTTATTTATATAAAAAAAAAGAAAAAAATCATAATAATAGAAGAAAGAGATATTTTATTTGCAGAGATTGTTAAAAGAAAATTAAAGGTTATAACAAAAACAGATGAATATATAATAAATGAAAAACTTGATATATTTGAAGAAAAGCTAAAAGAAGGGATTTTTTTTAGATGTCACAAAAGCTATCTTATAAATTTGTTACAAGTTAATAATTTGAACTATAATTTTGTATATTTAACAGAAAATAATATAAAAATTAAGGTAGCTCCTAGAAAAGCAAAAGAATTAAAATTTTATTTATCAAATATATTGAGAGATAGAATTTGGTAAATAATTTGTTTAAAAGAATCGAATGTATGTTCTTGATGATTTATAGAGAAAGAGTTATAATATTATTATGTAGGAAAATAGGAAAAAAATTAATATTTTTGTATTTTTTGTTATCATTTGCGATTTTAGTATTGAACTTTTCTAAAAAAAATCTTATTATTTAATCAAGCAATCTACTTTAATAGAGTAGGTATTTATTAAAAAAATACATATATGAAATATTCATTTCAGATGCAGATAACTTCAATTTTACTAAATGCTGAGGGATTTTAGTTTCTTTAAGAACAAATGTTCCTGAAATGGGAATAGAGTGAGGAGATGATTGGGTAAAAAGTATTAACTTTATAATTATTTTATTTATTATATGGGGGGATTTAATGAAAAAGCAAGTTACAGAAGAAATACTTAAGATGCTCAAAAAAATGGATTTATCTTCTTTACTCATAATTAAAAGTTTTATATCTAAAATAAAATAGCCCTTCTAGGGCTATTTACTTAGTTTATTTATTATTTTTTGTACAACTTCTCTTTCATCATCTGTAAGTTCTGCAAATGTTAAAAAGACTTTTTTCAAGAATTCATCATTACTTGAAAATGTCTTACCCATCATTGCTGCTAATTCAATATCATCTATATTTTTAAATATTTTTCCATTTCCATTTCGTAACCAATCTTCATTTACATTAAAAACCTCACATATTTGGTAAATATGTCTTTCAGTGATATTTCTCTCTCCATTTTCAAGTTTTGATATTGACGCAGATGTTAATTTTAATTTATCACCAAATTCTTTTTGTGATAATCCTAATTCTTTTCTTAATTTTTTTAGATTATATATCATTGTGTTCAATATATCACCTCCATTAATTAAATTATACAATTCGGTATTGACAAAGTCAATATATTCAGTGTATTAGGTAAACAAAGTATAAAATATATTGACATTGTACAGTATAAGATATACAATGTAATTATAACAAAGTAAATATAAAAATATACAAAGTCAAGGAAGAGGCGAGTTATGGTTGATGAAAAACATAAAGAATTAATAAAAATGTTGTCTTTATTTAAAAAATTGAAAAATATAAATCAAAATTTGGTTTATAAATTATCTTTGGAAATTATATCAAATAGAAAAAATATAGAATGTCATAAGTATAATAAGATTAAGTGCCAGAATAAAAAGATTCATTAGTAAATGAAATGAATATATCAAAAATAGGAGAATCATATGATCAGAGAAATATTAAATAAAAAAGGAAGTCTTTTGAACTTATCAAGTGAATATCTCACAGAGCAAGATTATATTAAATTTCAAAAATGGTATATAAAAAAATATAAAAAAGAAAATGCTTATACAGCCTCTATAGATGAGTATTTAAATTATAAATATGATAAAGAGTTATTAAAATATGTATTAGATTTAAAATTTCAAGAAGCGGTAGAAGCCTTGTAAATATTAAAATTTAATAAATTTAAAGGAATGATGAAAAATGGATAATAAAGAAATAGAATTAACACAAGATGATATAAAAAATACTATAGTTGCTTTAAATACTATAAAATATGTTTGTATCAAGTCTAAGCACTGCAAAAACTGTCCAATTGGACATATGGTAAAAATTGATGAATATAATTGCTTACTATCAGAATTAATTGATAATGGAATATTGCCTGTAGATTGGAAAATAAAAAAAGTATCAAGATTATTAGATACAACATTTAGCTAACAATTTCTTTTGAGGAGTATAAATATGAAGAAGAAAATGATAAGAATAAAAAAATGTGAATGTGGTGGAGATATATTTAAATTAAGTACGAAAATAGGATTTATTTATCAATGTAAAAAATGTGGAGAAATGTACAAATAAAAATTTCAAGTAATAAAAAAATAAATAAAATAGATGATATGACGAATAATATACCCAGTAGATTTAAGGAGGAAAAAATGCAAGAAGCATTATTTGTAAAAAACATCTTCAAAAAACTAAAAAGTACATCAAGCAGAAAAGAAAAAATAAATATATTAGAAAAAAATAAAAATAATGGTATGTTTGTAACCTGTTTACAATTTCTTTTAGATGCAGGTATTTTAACTGGGCTATCTAAAAAGAAACTATCTAAAAAAATAGGGAATATTGAGTGTAAAAAAATATATAGCATATATGATATGATTGATTATCTATCTGAAAATAATTCTGGAAGAGATGTTGATATAAAAACAATACAATTATTTTTAGAAAAAAATAAAGAACTTGAAGAATTTATAATTGGTATAGCTACAAAAACAATTAAATTAGGGATTTCTTGTAAAACTGTAAATAAAATTATGCCAGGTTTAATAAAGGAACATTAAAAATGTTAATTAAAAAATAAAGTAGATTTTGCAATGGAAGGGAGAGTGTATATATGAGTATGATAATAGTAGCTAGTGTAGATGAAGAGGAAATGATTTTTAGAACAGAAATTAAAAAACTAGAAGAAGGAAATGAAGTAGTTGCATTTGTGAATGGAACAATGAAAATAGCTATATTTAAGAGGTTTATAGATAAATGTGAAGACTATATAAAAGACATAGCTTTTCAAAAAATTGATTTAAATAGATATAAAGAAATTGTAAAAAAAGAAAATGACAGAGTAAAAAATGAGTTTAAAGATATGTGTATAAAACAATCTGAACTTATGATCAGTAAAGAAATAGATGATTATTTAAGGATATGTAGATTTAATTATAATAAAAATAAATTTACAAAATATGTAGATGACACAGAAATATCAATATATAAAAGTGAAAATAAACATTTACTTCATATTTTTTCATATAAAAACTCAATATCAACTAAGATTGATATAACTAATAAAGGTCTGATTACAATAATAAAAATAATTAATAAATACATATTGAAGGAAAGTGATATAAATTTTTAGATGGTTCAGTATATTGATATATTATAAATTAATTTTTAAGTAAGGAGGATTAAATAATAAAAAAAGTGATTTATTTAGCATTATGTATTATTTTAGCAATTATATTGTTTACAACAGGAAAAGAATCAAGTACATATCAAATTTCAACTCAAAGAATCTTACCAGTATAATATAATTTTTATATAGTCAAATATTTACCACTTATGGAAACAGAATATTATTGATAACATGTATGTAAAAAGGGTATTATTTAAAGGTTGAAAATAAATATTAGAAAGAGAGTGATTTAATGGAAATAATTAAAAGGGATGGGAGCAAGGTACCTTTTGATAATACAAAGATACAGATTGCGATAGAAAAGGCAATGAAAAATGGAAGTGGAATTTACATAGAGGATATCTCAAAATTAATAGCAAATGATGCTGAATTTGAATTTAATAATAAGAAAAATATTCCTACGATTCATCAAATAGAAGATTTTGTATATGATAGACTTATACATTATGGTCAAAAAGATACAGCTAAAGCATATGAAGGTTATAGAGCTGTTCAATCGTTCAAAAAACAGATTAATACAACAGATGAAAGCATATTAGGTTTAATAAGCAAGACGAATGAGGATATTTTAAGAGAAAATTCAAATAAAAATTCAATAATCGCATCAACTCAAAGAGATTTAATTGCTGGAGAGGTTTCTAAAGATATAACTAGAAGAAAATTGATACCACCTCATATAGTTCAAGCTCATGATGAAGGAGTTATACACTGGCATGACATGGATTATACATTACAATCAATATTTAATTGTTGCTTAATAAATATTCAAGATATGTTAGATAATGGAACAGTAATAAATGAAAAATTAGTAGAATCTCCAAAGTCATTTAGTACTGCTTGTACTGTAACTACTCAAATAATGGCTCAAGTTGCTAGTAATCAATATGGTGGGCAGAGTATCACAGTAAAGCATTTAGCACCCTATCTAAGAAAAACATATGATAAATACTATAAGAAATATTTAGATAAATATAAAGACGAAAATTTAGCTAAAGAATTGGCTGATGATAGAAAATTAGATGATTTAAAAGCAGGAGTTCAAACGATTAGATATCAGCTTTCAACTTTGATGACAACGAATGGTCGACTTGGCCGTCTATAGTGGAAACATTATAGATTATGAGGTGGTGAACCTGTAAATACAGGGTGTGGCTTAAATAAGCTGCTATCGGTGAAAACTAAGGTTAAGATAGGTGTTTTATGATAATATATAAAGTTACTAATTTGATAAACAATAAAATATATATAGGTCAAACTATATTAGATTTAAAAACAAGAAAAAGACAACATGAAAATAGTTATAAGTATGGATATAGGTATGCTTTTTCTAATGCTATAAATAAGTATGGAAAAGAAAATTTCAAGTGGGAAATTTTATATGTAGCCTCTAATATTGAAGATTTAAATGAAAGAGAAAGTTATTATATAAAAAAATATAAAAGTCTTACTACTCAAAATGGATATAATTTAAAAGGCGGAGGGAAAAATTCGTTTTTGACTGAAGATGTTAAGATGAAAATATCAAATTCTCAAATGGGCAAATTAAATCATATGTATGGGAAAAAAGGAGTTCTTAATAAAACCTCTAAAAGAGTTAAAAATATTACAACTGGAAATATATATGAAAGTGCTAGTCTTTGTGCATTAAAAGAGAACATTAATTTATCTCACATTTGTGCAGTATGTAGGGGTTCAAGAGGCTCAACGAACAATAATATTTATAGATATCTAGATGCTAAAGGAGAGATTATAGAGCCAAATTCAGTAAGTAGAATTAAAAACATACCTGTAAAAAATATTGATACTGGAGAAATTTTTAATAGTGTTGCAGAAGCAGAGATTTTTTATAAAGGAAAGAAAAGTGGAAATTTAAATAAAGTTTGTAAAGGCCAACGAAAGAAATTTGCAGGATTTAGATGGAAGTATTTATAAAACTATTTTAACTATGTCAATACCGAGCCAAGCTTAGAAAGAAATTTCTTTGAAGGTGTAACGACTAATTCATACAATCCTTTTGGGATTATGAAGAATGTACTATATAAGTGAAATTCTTATATGGGAAGTGCCATCTACCTAAGTTAGTTTAACTAATATGGTAAAGAGATAGTCTGTGGTTATAGAAATATAATTTGGGTGTGCAAGCACCATTTGCAACAATTTATCTTGAAGTAGAAAGTGGAAATGAATACGAAGAAGAGATGGCTCTTATTTGTGAGGAAATGATAAAACAAAGATTAGAAGGAATGAAAAATTACAAAGGACAAGAAATAGGGGAGGCTTTCCCTAAACTAGTTTATCTTCTTGATGAGGATAATTGTTTAGAAGGTGGCAAATATGACTACATCACAAAATTAGCTGCTGAATGCACAACCAAAAGGTTAGTTCCTAAGAGATAATTGGGACTTAATACAGAAATGTATTTCGAATAACCTCGTGAACCTATAAACATAGGGTGTGCAATCAACGTATAGTAGTCATAGTAAATGATGACTAATGATTGTGCTAACAGGGAAAGCTAAGTCTAAAATTAGATATGCTAATCCTGTGGTAAGTTATTGTGTAATATATCTTCTAAAATATAGTTTGGAGGATATTAAAGTGAGAAAAAATAAGACCATGTATAAAGATTTAAAAGAAAAATATCAAGAGTATGGAATTGAAATAATAAGTATAGATGAATATGAATGTACTTATAAATGTTGTGAATGTGGGGCTATAAAAACTAATATATTGAATTCTATAAGAAGACAGCTAAATGAAGGTAAAACATTACATACTGAGGCTTGTTCTAAATATTATAATGATATTATAAGAGAAGAAATAGGGGATAAAAATCTTAGACAGTTTAGAAGTTTTTATAGATATGCAAAAGAAAGATGCTGCAATCCAAACTCAAAAGATTATGAAAGATATAATGGTAAATTTAAATTTAAAGACTATACAGAATATGCTAGATTTTGCTTTGAAGAGTATAAACAATCATATAAAATATATGGAGAAAATAATCTTAGCATAGATAGGATAGATAATTCTAAAGGGTATGAGATAGGGAATGTTAGATTCGTTCCTATGAATATAAATGCTAAAAACAAAGATGACATATATCCAGTTATGGCTGTTAATATATTTGATAAAACAATAATAGAGTGTGACTCTTTAGTACAATTAGCTAACGAATATTTTGAAGGAAAATCAACTTCATTATATCAATCAGTTCAAGAAAATAGACTTTACTTAAATACATGGAAGATATTTTATACAATAAAAACTCAATCGACTATCGAAAGCAGAACATAGAAGAAATATCTATGGGGAGAAGCAAGTAGAGTACAGGTAAATGGGTGGAAATCCCGACTGGAAGTGCGAGGGTTCTTATATTTGTTAATAGAATATAAGAATATAATATAGTCAGAGCCTATAGAAATATAGGATTACTTGGATTATCAATCAGCTAAAATTATGCGTACTAATTATGAAGGAAATACATTCCCACCTATGGGTTGTAGAAGTCATCTTAGCACATATAAAGATAAAAATGAAAATTATAAATGGTATGGAAGATTCAATCAAGGTGTAATATCTTTAAATTTACCTCAAATTGCAATAGTAGCTGATAAGAATATGGATTTATTTTGGAAGATATTAGACCAAAGATTAGAATTGTGCAAAGAAGCTCTTTTAACTAGACATAACATGCTAAAAGGAACACTCTCAGATGTATCACCTATACATTGGCAACACGGAGCTATAGCTAGACTTGAAAAAGGAGAGAAGATAGATAGACTTTTAGAAAATGGATACTCAACTTTAAGCCTTGGATATGTAGGAATATATGAAATGGTTCAAGCTATGTTATGTATAAGTCATACAGAAGAAGAAGGAGAAAAATTTGCATTAGATGTTATGAAATACATGAAAAATAAATGTGAGGAATGGAAAGAGGAAACTAAATTAGGATTTGGTTTATATGGGTCTCCCGCAGAAAATTTAGTATATAGATTTTGCAGGATAGATAAACAAAAGTTTGGTGAGATAAAAAATGTAACAGATAAATTATATTATACAAATAGTTATCATGTTCATGTTTGTGAAGAAATAGATGCTTTTAGTAAATTAAAATTTGAATCTCAGTTTCATAGTATAAGTTCAGGGGGATGTATTTCATATGTGGAAGTTCCTGATATGAGCAGAAATCTTGAAGCAGTTGAACAAATCATAAATTACATATATCATAATATTCAATATGCAGAGATAAATACAAAGCCAGACATATGTTATAAGTGTGGATACACTGGAGAAATAAAACTAGATGAAAATTTAACTTGGTATTGTCCATCATGCGGAAATAGAGATGAGACTGAAATGCAGGTTATGAGAAGGACTTGTGGTTATATAGGAACTAACTTTTGGAATAAAGGTCGTACTCAAGAAATAGGAGACAGAGTACTTCATTTATAAGAAAGGGTTATGAATATGAAATATGCTGAAATAAGAAAGTTTGATGTATCAAATGCACCAGGAGTAAGAACAACACTCTTTGTATCTGGATGTACCCATAATTGTAAGGGATGTTTTAATAAAGATTTACAAGATTTTAATTACGGAGATGTATGGTCTAATAAAGTGGAAGATAAGATTATTTTATATCTAAAAAATGATAATATAGTAGGTTTAAATATATTAGGTGGAGAACCATTGCAACAAATAAAGGATAATGATTTAATTGATTTTTTAAAAAGAGTTAAAATAGAGACGAATAAAAATATCTGGCTTTGGTCAGGTTACTTGTTTGAAGAAATATTAAGAGATCTATCAAGAAAAATATTTTTAGATTATATTGATGTTTTAATAGATGGTAAATTTGACATTTCAAAAAGAGACATTTCATTAAAATATAGAGGCTCATCAAATCAAAGAGTTATAGAGGTTCAAAAATCATTAAAAGAAAATCAGATAGTATTATATAAATAAGAGGGATATCTTTCCCTCTTTGGAGGTGATTGATTTGACTAAAAAAGAATTCACAAATAAATTTCTAAAGGAGCAATTCAAAAAAAAGAAATTTTTAGATTATGAATTTGAAAATTTCAAAATGAATAGAAGATTTAGTGAATGGAAAAAGAATAAAAAACATTAAAATATTTAAGTGGAGATAGAATTTGTTAAAAGAGACTTTGAGGTAGAGGTGATTAATTGAGATATAATAATTATCATAGCCATAAAATATACTCAAATATTAGAACCTTAGATGTAATTACCAAGCCACAACAATATATAGATAGGGCAATAGAGCTTGGCCATACTACATATTTTACAACAGAACATGGATATCAAGGAAATGTACATGAAGCAAAAACTTTATGTGATAAAAGCAATTTAAAAATGATTGTTGGAGCAGAATTTTACTATGTAAATAATATAAATGAGAAAGATAGAGGAAATTATCATCTAATAATAATTGCTAAAAATAATAATGGCTATAAGCAAATAAATAAAGCTTTAAGTTTAGCTAATACAAATGGGTATTACTATAAACCTAGAATAGATGAAAAGATACTATTTGAGATATTTAAACCAGAGGATGTGGTTATTACTACTGCATGTGTAGCTGGAGTATTAAAACTTGAAAATAGAGAAGAACTAATAATAAAACTAAAGAGCCATTTCAAAGGTAATTTCTTTCTTGAAGTGCAATCCCACCCTCATAAAACTCAAGCTTTACATAACAAAGATGTTTTAGCGTTAAGTAACAAATATAATATAGATATAATACATGCCAATGATAGCCATTATATTTATCCAGAAGAATCAAAATATAGAACTAAATTTCTTAAAGCTAAAGGTATAAATTATCCTGAAGAAGATGGATTTATTTTAGATTATCCAAGTTCAGATGATATATTTAAAAGATATGAAAAACAAAATGTATTAACAAAGCAAGAAGTTGAAATAGCATTAAAAAATACTCTAATATTTGATGAATGCGAAGAAGTCACACTGATAAATGAAGATATAAAATTGCCATCAATATCTAAAAATCCAAATAAAGAACTAAAAGAAATTTTAAATAAAGAATGGTTAAAGAAAAGAAAAAATATACCTAAAAATAGATGGAATGAATACTTAAATGCTATAAGATATGAATTTGATATTATAGAGAAAACTCATATGGAGGATTACTTTATTATAGATTATAAAATAGTTCAAAGAGCCAAACAAGAATATAATGGTCTTCTTACTAAAACGGGGAGAGGTTCAGCACCTTCATTCATAATAACTAACCTTTTAGGGCTTACTGAAATAGATAGATTAAATGCTCCAGTACCATTATTCCCTACTAGATTTATGAGTGTTGAAAGAATACTATTAGCAAAATCTTTACCAGATATAGATTTAAATGCTGAAGATGCAGAACCATTTATACAAGCAACTAGAGACTTGCTGGGAGAAGAAAATTGTGCTTGGATGATAAGTTATAAGCCGTTACAAGATGCATCAGCATTTAGATTATGGTGTAAAGCAAATGATATGAAATTATCAGAGTATGATGAAGTGGCTAAAAACCTAGATAAATATATAAATGATAATTCTTGGAGAGATATAATAAAGGAATCAAAGGTATTTGTAGGAGTTGTAGAAAGCATTTCCTTCTCACCCTGTTCTATGCTTATATATGATAAACCAATAGATGAAGAAGTAGGGCTATTAAAAACTAAGGATGGCATATGTTGTAATATAGATGGATATTATTGTGATAAATATAAGTACTTAAAAAATGATTATTTAACAGTTAAAGTATGGTCACTAATTAGAAAAACTTGTGAATTGGCAAATATTAATATTCCTACAATTGAAGAGCTGAATAGTTTATTAGATAGTAAAACCTATGAGATATATAAGAATAAATTAACTTGTACTATAAATCAAGTAGACTCAGACTATGCTACAAGTCTAGCATCTAAATACAAAATATCAAGTGTGGCTGAAACAAGTGCATTTGTAGCTAGTATTAGACCAGGGTTTGCATCTTTATTAGATAATTTTATTAATAGAAATCCATATACAACTAATGTTAAAGAACTAGATATATTATTAGAGGATAGTTACCATTACCTTATGTATCAAGAGTCTATAATGAAGTATCTAATATGGTTAGGGATAGAGGAATCTGAGAGCTATGATATTATAAAGAAAATAGCAAAAAAGAAATTTAAAGAAAAAGAGTTAAAAGAATTGCATACTAAACTAAAAAATAACTGGATTAAAAAAGTCAGAACTGAAAATAATTTCGAGGACACATGGCAAGTTGTAAATGATGCCGCCTCGTATTCCTTTAATGCTTCACATAGTCTTTCATACGCATATGACAGCTTATATTGTGCATACCTTAAGTCACATTATCCATTAGAATATTATACTGTAGCATTCAACTTATATAATGAAGATACAGAAAGAACAAGAAAATTAACAGATGAAATAAAGTATTTTGGTATTAAGTTAGAAAATCCTAAATTTAGATTCTCAAAATCTGAATACTTCTTTAATAGAGATAAAAATAGTATTTACAAGGGAATTGAATCCATTAAATTTTTAAATTCTGATATAGGAGAATATCTATATTCTCTTAAAGATAATAAATATGATTCATTTTTAGAGCTATTGAATGACTTACAAGGACATATAAACTCTAAACAATTATCTATACTAATTAAATTAGATTTATTTGAGGAATTTGGAAAGTCCAACAAACTTTTAGAAACTTATGATATCTATAACTCAATATATAGTAAAAAACAATTTAAAAAAGATAGTTTACCATGCAAAATGGAAATTATGAGGAAATATTCTAATAAAGAAACAGAAAAAATATTTAAAGAAGTTGATACAAAAAAATTATGTTCATATCTCGAAAGTCAAATTGAAAATACTGATATACCAATCAATGAAAAAATACAAGCTTATTTTGAATTTGTGGGTTCGTGTGACATAAAAGATAGTAATTCAAATCCAAGATATTGTTTAGTAATAGATATAGATACTAAATACTCTCCTAAAGTCACATTGTATAATATAAATTCAAGTAATACAAAAATTTTCAAAGTAAATAAAGCTATTTTCGAGGATAATAAAATTGGCATTTATGATTTAATATATTTAAAATCAACTAAAGAAAAAGCTAAAAGTAAAAAAGTAAATGGAAAATGGATTAAAAGTCATACAGAGACAGAATGGTGGATTCAAGAATATTGGAAAATAGAAAATTAAAAATATGACCTCGTATATGGCTTCCTAAGGCTTTGTATAAAATACTGTTTATATTTGTACATTACAATCTCAAAATGGCATATAAGAGGCAGGTGAAAGGTAGTGATTTCAATAATTATAGATGAACAAAGACACTATGATTTATTAGAAAAAAATAGAGAATTAAGTATGAAAATTGATGAATTAAATGAAGAAATACTCTTTTTGCAAAAAGAGAATAAGGAGTGTGAAGAAGTTTTAGAGAAGTGGCAAAATGTAAAAGAAGAAATTAAATCTGCATATGAAATTAGAAGAAGATTAAATAGAAAACATGGAAAGTTAGAAATGATATGGCGTAAAATCGAGGATTTATAATGGATACAAATAAAATATATGAGAAAAAAGAATATATTATTATCAAATCTAAAACTGGATATATTGTCTACAATACAAATAAAAAATTTGAAGAAGGTCATACTCATTTAAAAAGTTATAATGCTGCTAAAACAGCTATAGATTTAGTTATTAGGAGAAGAATTCCTAGAAGCTATTCTGTTTATTTTCTTACGAGTTTGATGAGAATATCTAATGATATACAGTATATAAATGATATTATGAATATAAGAAATAATAAAGGGTTAAAAGAGAAATATATAAATTCTAAAAATGTAAAAAAACTATTGAGAACTTAGAAGGTATATTATACAATATAGCTACAGATAAAATAGAGAAGGTAAAAATAAAGAAAAGATATTATTGTTGGATAAAAAAGTAATTAAAATGATAATTTTAATATGATTAGGGGGTATCTATGAGGTGTAAGAACATGCTAATAACAGGAGCTTTAATAGCTGGTAGTACAATACATGTATTTGCCAATGCAGAAGATGTTGTTAATAATAACATGAATAAGGAACTTATGGCAGGTACAGCAAGGAATATTAATTTAATGTATAAAAATGAATGGGAGAAATATAAGAATAGTTCTGAATATAAATTAGAAATTAAAAGAATTAATTTAGAAAAAGAACTAGGAATAAAAATAGAAAAACTAATTCCTGTGACATGAGAAGTAAGTTATTATACTTCTTTAAATTGTGAAAATAGTAAGTATGGAGCTGTGACGGCTACAGGAGAAAATTTACAATATGGTTTTGTGGCCAATAATCATCTTAAATTTGGAACTAAAATATTAGTTGATGGAAATTTAAAACTTGTTAAAGATAGAGGCTCTAACAAATATTTTAGCAACTCTAATGCTATAGATGTATTTGTACCAAGATTAGATGGAGAGAATAATTATAAGTATTATAAAAGGGTGAACAATATGGGAAGACATTACAAAGAAGGCTATATTATAGTAGAAAGTTAGGAGTTGATAAATTGAATGTAAGTGGAATAAAAATGCCAGGAATTATTGATGTTTCAAACGTGTATGTTTATGGAATTAAAGAAAGTATAATTGCAAGTGGTTATCCGATGTATGAACAACAGGTAATAGATATGAAAAAAGTAAACATTTCAGAAAAAGATTTAAAACGAGCAAATCAATTAGGCAAATCAAAACAAGGTTCAGGTCATGATTGCTTTTCTAAAGGGATAATAGTCCAAATGGATTTACAATGGTCAGAATATATGTGGAGACAATGGGACAGATATCATCATAACGATTATGTTTCAAGTCAAAGTAAAATGCATAGATTATCTAAATTTAATCTTAATGATATGTGTAATAAATATGTTGATAAAAATACAATAAGTTTTCTAAGTGAGTTAATTCATGAGTATAATAACTTTGAAGAATTGAAATTGAATAACTCTAATAATATTATTCTCAGAAATGGAGAAAAAGTCGAAGCCACAAAAGAAAATCTTTGGAAAATAATAATATCAAATTGTCCATCTGGTTTAATGTTAACTGCAAGAGTTACATTAAATTATCTACAAATAAAATCTATGATAAGTCAAAGAGAAAATCATAAAATGGAAGAATGGAGATTCTTATGTGATTTTTTTAAAACATTACCAAAATATAAAGACTTAATGATGTAATAAGTTTTGTTAGCAATTAAATTTTAAATATAAAGGAGAAGTGTGAATGGCAGAAAAAAGAATAAACTATAATCAAGTATTTGTATCAGGAGAAGTTTTAGATATATTAAATATAGCTAGAATGAATGAAGGAACTGGCCAAGAAGTAATAAGATTTACTTTAAAAGTTGAAACGGCACCAAATGAATCAGTGAATGTAGACTACTTTACATCAATGTTTAAGTCAGATGGCTCACCAAATCAAATGTTTTTAGGGATAGAGACAATCGCTAATGAAATAAAAACTAGAGCAGAAAATGGAAAAGGAGATATAGTTAGATGTGTTTGTTCATTAGATAATAACTTATACTATAAAGATGGTGAAAAGAAAGAGAGATTCCAGATATCAGGAACTTTTTGCAACAGAGAAAAATATGATGACAAAGGTAATCCACTTGATGACAAGGGAGAAATAGTAAAACCAATAAAGGCAAGTCAAGTTTGGAGAGTATATACATTAATTGAAAATATAGAAGAAAAAAAAGATGACTTAGGTGAGTACTTAGAGATTAAGGGTCTAATTAATAAGTATGGTAAGCAAGGTTGCAATCTGACATTTAGAATACATAACAAAGATATGATAGAAGGATTTAAAAGTTTATATAAGGTGGGAGATGTTGGTCTTCTTGAAGGTACAGTAAAATCTATAATTACAAGTAAATCGGCTGGCTTCGGTTCAAGAATCAAAAAAAGTGCTTTTACATTTTTAGAAATAGAAGGTGGAGACGAACCTTTGAAAGAAAGAGATGAAATATTAAGCGATAAAAATTATCCATTTACAGATAAAAACATAGAAGCAATGAAAGAAAAAATAAAAGAAAAAGATGAAAAAGAAAAACAAAGAGATATTGATAAAAATGGTAAGACAGTTGAAATAAGTGATGATGATGTACCATTCTAAATTATAAATTAAATAAACTATTAAAAGGAGAGATTGAATGGAAAATAAAGAAACTACAATTATGGATGATATTAAAAAAGTAGTGAATGAGGAAATAAAAAAGAATATATCAAATTTATATTCAGATAAGATTGAAGGATTAAAAGAAAGTGATAGCCAAATTGAAATAACAAAAGCATTAATAGCTTTCCATTTAGAGATAGAGTCAATTCAAAAAGACAATACAAATCCATTTTTTAGGTCTAAATATGCAAATCTGGATACAATTCTTAAAGTAGTAAATCCATTATTAGCAAAACATGATTTAATACTAATGCAGTCAGCAGAAGATGCAGGTAATGATAAAGTCTATATAAAAACTAAACTTAAACATTCATCAGGAGAATACATAGAATCAAATTCTGCACCATTTAAACCAGCTAAGACTAATGATATACAAGCTAGAGGGGCATTAGAAACTTACTTAAGAAGATATGCAGTTCAATCAGTACTAGCATTATCATTTGAGGAAGACGATGATGGTAATTCTCTAACAAACAAATCAAAAGGCAAATCTGAAGAAGAAAATACAACAGTTAAGAAAAGTAGAGTGTAAGTAAAAAAAATGCTACCTCTTAAATGAGGTAGCAATAAATACATAGCATAAGGAGGGGAAAGTTTGAATTGTAAGTGTAAGGTTTGTAAGAAAAAATTAGATACAAAAGATGCTTATAAAGTAGAACATATTACATCTGGTGGAAATAAGCAGAATAGATATTACTGTAATGAACAGGAATATAGAGAAGAACAGCAGGACATATATTTCTGGAAACAATGTCAGCTTGGTATAGATTATATTATCGGCTATACAGTTATAAGTAATCAAAAAAATAAGATGTTACAAGAGATAATAAAAAGTGGTTATACAAGAGAAGAATTATATGACTGTATGCTTGAAAAAAAAGATGAAATCATAGAATTGCTTAACTACAGAAAAGATATAGAAGAAGAATATCCTAAATTATGCTATGTATTTACTATATTAAAAGGTTGTATTAGAGATATAACAATTAGAAATAAGCAAATAAAAGATGAAAGAGAAAATGAAAAGATATACAAAGAAAGTGAAAAATATTATGAAGTAATTGCTCCGAAAAAGGTACTTACTAATAAAAGAAAAAGTCTATTTGAAAAAATTAAAGAGGTGACTTAATGAGTGCATATGAAAAAATAACAAAGGATAGAGGTATTATAGAAACTTTAGTTTTAGGAACAATGCTAAAATCATTAACTCTTTTTAGTGAATATAAAATTAGTGAAAATGACTTCATAATAGATAAAGTAAAATTCTTTTTCTCATTAGGAAGAACAATGTCTAAAACTCATAGTGAGCTTGATGAAGCGAGTGTAGCTAAATTTATATCTTCAAATAAACTTAAATCTGAATATGAAAAATATGGTGGTTGGAATAGCTTATCATCTGCTATGGAGTATGGAAAAGAAACTAATATATCAGCATATATTGATGATTTAGCTAAAAATAATCTATTAATTGCTTTAGATAAAAGAGGTTTTAATATAACAAAAGAGATGGATCATAATGAATTAAAATTTATTCCATTTGAATTATTCCAACCTATGAGTTGTAGAGAAGTTGAAGAATTTTATGAGGGGCTAATATCTTCATGTAGTGTAAATTCCATAAAAAATAATATGAAGGTAGAAAATCTTTTACTTACCAAAGATGATAGAGAAAAATTAAAACAAAAAACTGAAGCAGGAACGTCTTATAATATCATCTTTGAATATAATGAAAAAGAAATAGGGTTAAGTTATAATGAAGAACTTAAGTATATATATAGTTTACCAATATTATCAAATAGAACTAATGGACTTGGTAAAGGTGGGGGTATAAATATAATATCTGGATTTTCAGGAATAGGAAAAACTACATTATTGTTCTTTAATTATATATTAGCTATGATATATCAGGGTGAAAAAGTAGTTATATTTGCGAATGAACAAAAATCTCAATATTTTAAAAGTATGTTAGTGTCATTTATAGCATACAACATATTTAATTATCATGATTTAGATAGAAATAAAATTGACAATGGAGACTTCACAGAGTTTGAAGAAGAGCTTATGGAAAAGATAGAAATGTTCTTAAAAGACAGAGGATTTGAAGAAAGTTTAAAATTTATATATATGGAAGAGTTTGAGATATCTGAGATATTAAGAAAAAGTAAAGAACTTGTAGCACATGAGGGATTTACTGTAATAGCAGTTGATACATTCAAGTCAGAAAATTCATCAGATGCAAATTATACAGGAAGGTTAATAGAAAACTCCAAATTACTAGATAACTTTGGAAATAAATACAATGTAATAACACTTCTATCTATGCAATTAGTAACGGCTCAAGAGAATAAAAGTTCTTACTTATCAGCTTCAGATTTAGCAGAAGCTAAAGCGGTAAAGAATGTGTGTGGATTATTAATGCTTATGAGAAAAGTAGTTAATGATTTAGAATTAGATTCAAATAATAAAAAATTCTTTTTAAAACCATATAGACTAAAATATAATAAGCTAAAAAAGACTACTGAAAGAGAGTATATTCAGTTTGATATAAAAGATTTACAAAAAGAATACAGATTATTATTTTTAAATAAGTCAAGAAGAGGTCAAGATGGAGATGTGATTCTACTAAGATTTTATGGTAAGACTGGTAGATTTGAAGAAATAGGAAGGTGTGAAAAAGTCTATAGAGGACAATTGTCATACTAGGTGATGACTATGGAAATAAAGGATTTGACTAATGAAGAGGTGATAAGTTTTATGGAATATTTAGGTTCGGACTTATCTCCTAAAAGCAATGATAGACAGTTAATATTTAATACTTGTTTATGTCATAATGGTGATTCATATAAATTATTTTATTATACAGAAAGCAAAACATTTCATTGCTATAGTTCTTGTGGTCATATAGGTAGCTTAATAGATTTATTGATACATATAAATAAATATGAATTTAAAGACGCTATTAATGAAATAAAAGATTTCTTTGGTATTTCAAATCAACCAATGCTAAGAAAAGGATTTAGAATAAGGAAAAAAGTAAAACAAATAGATAATATTAGAGATATACAAATAGAATTACTTCCTACCCCTAAAAAGCCATATATATATAAAACTTTTCAACAAGTCCCAATCGAAGAGTGGGAAAATGAAAACATATCTTTTGAGGTTCTTAAAACATATCAAATACATTATAATCCATATGAAAATCAAATAGTAATTCCACATTTCTGTTGGCATGACAAAGGTAGACCAATTGGTATTAGAGTTAGAAATTTAGATGAAGATAAAGCTAAAAGTTTTGGTAAATATATTCCATTATGGTATGACAATAAGTGCTATAATCATAGGTTAAGTCTTAACTTGTATGGGCTAAATATAAATAAACAAGCTATTAAACAAGCTAAAAAAGTAATAGTATTTGAAGGTGAAAAATCAGTATTGCAGATGGCAACTATTTATAAAAATAATCCTTCTGTAGCTATATGTGGAAGTAATTTTAGTAGAGAGCAAAAAAAGATGTTAATAGATTTAGGTATTGAAGAATTAATCATAGCTTTTGATAGGCAATTTAAAATTAAAGGAGATGAAGAATATATTGCATGGAGAGCTAAGATATATAAGTTAGTTCAAGATATTAGGGATGTGATGAAAATAAGTGTAATTTGGGATGAAGATAATATATTGGATTATAAAGATAGTCCTAGTGATTTGGGAAAATATATATTTGAAAAATTATTAAAGAGTAGGATTGATATAGATAACTTTATTAGTAAATGAAAATAGCAAATTATATTAATAGGAGATGATTATATGATACAAGAAGTTAGGCAAGAAATATTATTAAAAAATGGTGAGATATTATATACAGGTGATTTAGTAAAAATAGAGTATAAGTTGGATGAAGATGAAAAAATGAAATGTTGTACAGGAAAAATTAAGGATGTAGAAGAACTATTCATTAAATTAGATACAAGTAAGAGATATAAAGCATCTGAAATAATGATATATTCTTGGGAGTTAAAGTCAATTGGAAGGATAAGTGATAAAAATGAATAGTATGATTAATAATAAGTATAGGGCATTGTATTTATTAACTCTTTTTTTAATTCTTAATTTTATTTGTAATGTATATTTTGCAAAAAATGTCAATATTGAATATTACTTAAATTCATATTGTATATTTGAAAATGTAATGAAAATAATAATTTCTGTGGGGATTTTCTTTTCTATGATGTTGGCAGGATTTGATATAACTAATAAATTTATAAATAAGTTCAAAGAAGCTATAAAAGAAGAAAGTATAGATATAAATGCTAGCATATCTGATGAATTATATAAAGAAATTAAAAGTCAGATAGAAAAGGAAACTAGAAAGGTAAAATAGATGTCTAGAGAATTATATAGTTTTAGTAAATTAAATACATTCTATACATGTCCATTTCAATATTATCTTACATATATTAAAAATTTAGATCGAGAACAAAATTGCTATGGTTATTATGGTAATGAATTACATAGATTACTAGAAGAATTACAACAAAGAAAAATGACAAATCAAGAAGCTATTCAAAAATATAATGAAGTTATAGAATATGCAAATCTAATGGATTACAACTTTCCTACACCAAATTCAAGAATTAATTATTTAGAATGTATCTTACATTATCTAGAATATTTTGTACCAATTGAGTGTGATAAATACTGTATAGAAGAATACTTTGAGTATTATATTAATGGAATTACAATGAGGGGATACATAGATTTATATTATATAATAGGTAATAAAGTTTATGTTATAGATTACAAATCCAGTAGTAAATTTTCTAAAAAAGACTTACATAAAAAATCAATGCAGCTTATCTTATACGCAATGTATCTTAAAGAAAAATATCCAGATAAAATAATTGAATATGTAGCCTTTGATATGTGCAAGTACATTAAAAATGAAAAAGGAGTATTAATTGAAAGAAATAAGATTGATAATATAAGAAATTACGAAAGAGCTATAGTGAAAATTAAATATACTAAAGCATTAGAACAACAATTAATTGCCTTTGTTACTGATACAGTTAAACAGATAAAACAGCTAGATTTCAACGATGAGAGTGTTTGGTGCAAAAACGATGACAAAAGTAATCAGTTTTTTTGTAAAACCCTATGTTCTCATTATGGAAAAGGTTGCAAATATAATGTAAATAAAGGTTTTAGAAAATCTAAATCACAATAAAATATGAATTTTAATAAGATTGGAGAGTACTCAATGAATATACCAAAAGAAGTAAAAGTAGGGGGATTGTTTTATAAAATAGAGGAGACTGAAGAGCCTATTCTAGTAAACAATCAATTATGTTATGGATTAGCAGATTATGGAACTGAAACAATAAAGTTATCTAATAATCTACAATCACAAAGAGTAAAAGAAGCTACATTTTTACATGAGCTATTTCATTGTATATTTAGAGATAGATGTATAGAGAGTGAAGATGAGGAATATTTAGTAGATGTATTAAGTAAAGGGCTTCATCAAGTGATTATTGATAATCCTAATGTGTTTGAATGTAAGGTAGAACTATAAATATGAAAAAATTAAAAAATATGTTTGTATTTTTAGGATATTCAGGTTCAGGCAAAGACAGTATAGTAAGTGAAATCTCAAAGCAATTCAATATTCCAATTCTAATATCACATACAACAAGACCTCCTCGTAATTACTTAGAAATCATCAATAAAGCATATCATTTTGTAGATAATAATTTCTTTAAGGAAGAAAAAAGTAACTTTATTGAAATGAGAAAATATATAGTTCATGATGGCAGCACTTGGTTATATGGTATACATAAGTCTGAATTAAAGAATAAAAAATATGCTTTGACTATAGTAGATGCAAGTGGATATAAGGCACTAGAAAAATATTTTATGGGAACAAAAACTAAGTTAGCACCATTTTTTATAAATACAGATGAAATTGCATTAAGAAAAAGGCTTATTAGTAGAGGTGATAATTTTAAGGAAATTGAGAGAAGATTAAAAGATGATAAATTTAAATTTAAAGACTTTCTAAATAATGAAAATTATATTGCAATACCAAACAATACTAACCTAATTAATGCAGTAGAGCAAGTTAAAATACATATGAAAGAGGGAATCGAATGGTTTTAGCCTTAGATGTATCCATGTCCTCAACTGGATGGGCAGTTATAAATAGAAATAAAAAAGTATTAGAATATGGAAAAATAACAACCAAAAAGGATAAATTCAAGTCTGAAGATGAGCGAATGTGCTATATCTGTAATACTATTCAAGAGTTAATTATAACTTATAATATTCAAATAGTCTTAGTTGAAGACCAATTCACTTCCAGAAATTCTAAAACAATTCTTAGTTTAAGAAAACTCTTAGGAGCAATAATGAGAACTGTTAAATTAAATAATATAGAGATTGAATATATGTATCCAGTTTCTATTAGAAAATATCTTATGAATAATGGTAAGGCTAAAAAAGAAGAAGTGGCTACATATATAAGAAAAAATATAATTGATGTTGGAGAATACATTGATAGGAATTGTAAGGTAAAGACAAGCGATATATATGATGCTATAGCTCTTGGAATAGCTTATTTAAATAAAATAAATTTTAAATAAAAGGAGAAGTAATTGATGAGTATAAATATCAAAATAAAAAAATTAAGTCAAAATTCAATAGTCCCATCTTATGCAAAAAATGGTGATAGTGGTATTGATTTATATACGATAGAAGATACAATAATTTATGCTAAATCAGCAGTAGCAATTTCTACAGGTATAGCACTAGAAATTCCATATGGATATGAAATGCAAGTTAGACCAAGAAGTGGCATAAGTTTAAATGGTATAGAATATATAAAAGATGAGAAAGTATCTTGTACTGGAAATAAAATAAAAAACGATATTATTATTTTCAATGAAGGAGAAAATAATAGAGTATATCCAACCATAAGATTTGGTACAGTGGATTCAGGCTATAGAGGTGAAATTAAAATAATTACATATAATGAAGAACAATTTGATATTTTAATTCCTAAACATACTAAATTAGCTCAAGGTGTATTTCAACAAGTACCAAGAGCTATTTTAAAAGTTGTAGATGAATTGAACATTTCTGAAAGAGGAAATGATGGATTTGGAAGTACTGGTATAAAGAAATATGAATAAATATATAATATTGGAAAAATATAATTATTACTATGATGACAAGTGTCATACTTTATATCATTTAGAAAATATCTATACAGGATTAAGATTTTCTATTGAAAAAGTGAAGTTAGAGTACTATAATATATGCTAGACTGACTTTGGGAGGAATATTAAATGTACAGATATGATGATTATGTAAATTTAATAAATGACTTAGAATTACCAAAAGAAATTAGGAATAAATGTGTTAGAGTTATAATGACACTAGAGAACATGCAGGATATTATAGTAGTATATAAGTTTAAGACTTATGTAATTAATGAAAAATATATTGAAAAAGTAGCATAAAATAATTGAGTCATCTATTAATTTAGATGACTTTTTTGTATTTATGTACTACTATTTAGATAAAGGTTAATTTAAACAAATGAGGGGGATATTATAATGAAATTACCAAAAAAATTATTATCAGTGGGGTTATTTATAACAATGTTAATAGTTAGTTCTCCAAAACAATCTTATGCACTTGATTCAGTTGAAGAATTTTCTATATCTTCAGTTTATGAAACAGCAGGTTTAATAGCAGATAAACAAAATTATGATACTGCTATACTTGTTAATCTAAGTGACTCTATAGCAGATGGATTAAGTTCAAGTGGATTATCTGGAGTATTAAATGCACCAATTCTTTTATCTGAAGATGATAGTATTCCAGATGCAACAATGAATAGACTAAATAAAATAAAAAAAGTTTATTTAATAGGTGGGGTAAAATCTATAAATAAATCGGTAGAGGACATGCTTATATCTAAAGGATTTAAGGTAATAAGAATAGAAGGGAAAGACAGAATAGATACAAGTTATAATGTTGCGAGAGAAATAAATTCTAAACAAAAAGTTAGTACTGTTATGTTGACAAATGCATATAAAGGAGAGCCAGATGCAATAAGTATAGCTTCAGTAGCAGCAAGAGATAAAGCAGCAATAATATTAACAGATGGTAAGAATGTTCCATTTTCAACTAGTGGAGTAAAAACATATGCTATTGGTGGTACTGCATCAATAAATGATGAAGTAGTTAAAAATACAAATGCTACTAGATTAGGTGGAAGTGATAGATTTGATACAAATAAAAAAATAATAAATAAATTTTACAGTGGGGTTAAAGAATTTTATGTAGCTAATTCTAAAAATTTAACTAATGCACTTTTAGCATCTTCTTTAAAAAATCCTGTAGTTATAGTTGATAATAATAGCAATAAATCAATTTTAAAAAATGCAACTAAAATTACAACTTTTGGAGAGGTAGGACAAGATTTAGTTGAAGAATGTTTAAATATTACTAATGGAATTGGAGATATTAACACAGGTGTAGTTAAAAAAACTAGACTTGAAGAAGCGGAAGTATTAGCAAAAAAATGGTATAAATGTTATGAAATTGATGATATAAATAATATACCATACGATGGAGCATACCTAGTTGATGATAATTATAAATATGGAAATAATTATTATTATGTTTTTAGTTATGTATCTGATGGTCAAGAATATTCTGAACGTCTATGTATAAATAAAAATAATATATCAGAGTTTAAACTTTTATATGAAGATTTACATATTGAAAAAGTGGTATCATTCAAAAATGCTGAAGATTTAGTAAGAGACTTATTTATGAAAGAACATGGATTTTTACCAAACCATATAGAAGCTCAGTATATGGAAAATAATACGCAAATATATGTTCGTCCATTTAATACATATATAGATATGAATGGTATGGAACATAATGCAGGTGGTTATAAACCATATTTAGTAAACATTTATACAGGTGAAATATCAGAATATACGTATACTGAATAATCCAATTAATCAACTGCTTATTAGAGTAGTTGATTTTTTCTATATATTTGCTTAAGTAACTTTTTAAATAATATAAATTAGTTTAACACTATCACTTAAGGCATATATAGCTGCTATAATTAAAGTATATGTCGAAAGGTAGATGGTGAGGATGTTTAAGGAAATATTTGAAAAAGTATTTATGTCAGAAGAAATTAGTCAAACTGTAAAGGAAGTCAGTGATATTGTGAAGGATACTAAGATACAAGTAAAGGGTGGATTTGGAGAACTTAGATTAGATTTTATACTTAGCAAATTAGACAAGGATTACATAGTAATTAAAGATATTATTATACCAGGCTCAAATAAAACCACACAAATTGATAGTATTGCAATTTCTGTATATGGAATATTTGTTATAGAATGTAAAAATTTTAGTGGCTATATTTATGGAAATGATAAAGATAAAGTATGGACTCAAATTGTAGGAAAGGCTAAAAATACATTCTATAATCCAGTAAGACAAAACTATGCTCATATCAAAGCAATAGAAAACATAATAGGAGATGAATATAATATATATTCAATAATTGTTTTTTCAGACAAAGCTACTTTAAAAAATGTAACTATAAATGGCAATAATGTTATAGTCATAAATGAAAGTGAAATATTAAGTACAATAAGTAAATACAAAGATATGACTATTAATAGAGAGGAGATAAAAATAATCAGAGATAAAATTTTTGATTGTATGAAAGCTATTAATCAAAACACTAGAGAGCATGTTAGAAATTTAAAAAATATTACTGAGGAAGATAAATGTCCAAGATGTCAAAAAGGGAACCTGACAAAAAGGAAAGGACAGTATGGTGAATTTTGGGGTTGTAGTGAATTTCCAAAATGCAAATATACTAGAAAATAATACATTTATATATTGAAATAAAATAAGACTTCACTCTAATTAGAATAAAGTCTTATTTTATTATTTGTTGGGATTTTCTTTTTTATTAATATGGGCTAAATAATAACTGTCATCAAAAATAATTAATATACATTCTAAAATTATTATAAAATTTCCGATTCCATATATAGTCCAATACTCTTTAAACAAATAATTTCCGTTAAAAATTCTATTTACAAGAGGTGCTGAAAAATAAATAGTTCCAAAGATAGATATTAATATCATAATAACTATAAATAGTAAGTTCTTTTTAAAGCTATGTCTTTTTTCTCCTCTTTTTAATGAAAGTACTAGTACCAAACTTGATATTGCAAAAGGGCAATAACGGTTTGAAGTATCATAATAATTTTCAATTTTTATTTGCATAAAAAGGTCTATAAATACATGAATTGCTACTGTTAAAATAGTTATGGTTGACAATATGTTTCCTTGTCTAATTTTTTTATTTAATTTAAATTCATTAATTTTACTTTTTAAATTTCTTTGAGATATATTTTCATCAGGTTTTAAGATGGATTTACATTTAGGACATATAGTTGTAGTATCATCAAATTCTAAATTACAGTTTTTACAATACATAAGTATTTATGCTTTTTTCTCCATATACATTCCATTCTCTTCCATCCATAAGTTAAATCTTTCTGCTTTTCTTGCACTTCTAGAGTATTGTAGTGCAGCATAATTAGCCTTATCAAATATGTCTTTAATAACCATGCTATATAAGTTTACTTCTGCTAACATCGCCATAACTGGAGGAGTAAATGTTAGTGCTGAGAACACTAATCCAAGCACCATATATCCTATTTGTTCATTGTAGTCTTTATATTTTATTTTCATACTACCTTGTACATCTTCAATTATAGCTTCAGGTGTATCATGTTTAGAATAGGCATCTTTGAAAAATACAAACATGTCATTTTCAACCATAGATTTTACAGATTTCACATCTATACCAAATGATATTATATCAGTTGTTGTTTTAACCACTGAAGCTTTTTCTTTAGCAAGTGTTGTATATAATGAAGGTAAGTCACCTTTTAATGCTATTAAATTTGTTATAACAGAACGCATAGAATTAGCACTTCTAAAAGCAGAACCTCTGCTTAAATATCTGTCATAAGCTTCTCTGTCATATTTAGTTATATATGTACATAAACCTTCTTCATAATTATTTCCTTCAAAATCTACAAAGTGAGATAAATACATGTATACTACCTCATCATTATACTTTGGTGCTCCTACTTCTTGATTTTTTCTAGCTGCTGACATTGCATATGATAATTGACTTGCATTAGTCGTATGTTTAATGGGTTCTTCACTATAAGTCTTAGGGACGTCCATATTTTTTTCTAAATATGAATTACATTTTTGTATGAAATTACTTCCTTTAGGTGTCAAATCTTTTAATTCACCAACTGAGATACCAATATCTTTTAATACATTACTGTATTCCTCTGATGCAGTAAGTACATCTGCAACAGTGTTCATATCCATATCTGAAGATTTTGCAGATACAGCATATGAATTTACTGTTGTTGATACAAGAAAAGTAGTTGCTAGTGTTAAACTTAATACCTTTGATTTAGTTTTTTTCATTTGTTTTCCCCCTCAATGTATATTTAATTAAAGTTAGAATATTCTTGAAATTCTAACTAAAACTCAAAAGGATTTTATAAATGATATTGTAGTGATAATATGATTTATATAAAAGGACTAGCCATAGATTTAAGAGTGATAATTTAAGAAATGCATTCTATACGAGTAGTATAACATAAAAAGTTAAAGCAAGAAACATATAAAAAAAATAATATATAAATATAAATTAATGCAATGATTTATATTTATCAAATTAAAATAATCAATATAATATTTTAAATCTGATAATATTGAGCTTCTATATTCGTTTTTAAGCCATTGTAAAAATTAGTGCATATAATTTAACATATTCAAAAAATGAGAGCCTTACATTTGATATTTAAAAAAAGTATCAAACTAATAGTATAAGGCATAGAATGATGCATTCTATGTCTTATTTCTTTATAATTAAGTAATTTCAATAATTATATAAATAAAATAATTAAAAAAGTCAGTTAAAAGTCAGCTAAAATGACTATTTTTTGCCGGGTCTATATGATATAATAAATATATAAATTTCGATAGGAGGGAAGATG
>NZ_CP196994.1:0-60804 GCF_056688945.1 Clostridioides sp. LIBA-7602
ATGAAAAATAATAATGATTATGAGCATAAAAATATAAAAGAAATTTTGAACATGTTTCAACAGAGTGTCCTGGAATTTGATTACATAGAAGAGACAACTGGCAAGTTAAAAACTTTTGGAAGTGGTTTAATTAATACATATGAATTGGATCATACAGACCAAATCTATACAATTATGATGCATGAAGTTCTATACAATCATATAACTGATTTTGTAAAAATGCAGAAAAAGAAAAATGGATATACAGCTATTAATTTATCAGTTTTATTTAATTTTAGAGGTGCATATACTCAGAGATTATACACTTTATTTAGGCTATGGAGCAGAGAAAATAAGGAAGTGGAGATAAAATATAAATTAGATGAATTAAGATTTTATTTGAAATTAAAAGATAATGTATATCCAGAGTATAAATATTTTAAGCAAAATGTTCTAAAAAGAGCAATGAATGAGATAAATAAAAAAGGCAACATGGTTGTTTCAATAAAAGAAGAAAAAAGAAAAAATAGAAAAATAGATGAGATAATTTTTTCTGTGATAGATTATGAACCTAGAAAATATTTTGATAAAGATATATTGGTTGAAGATTATATACCTAAAAAGAAACAGGATAATGAAGTATCTTTTGGTTTTTATATACCAAATGAAAATATTTTTACAACAGGAACAATTAAACTATTTAGAGAAGATTTTAAAGAGTTTGATTTCAAGAGTGATGTTTATCTGAATGCTTTTAATAAATCTATTGCCATAGCACTTGAAAGAGATAATACTGACATTATAAATACAAAGAATTATGATTTTTTCAAATCAACACTTTCAAATAAAATAAGTGAAGTTATAATTCATCAAAAAGATGATTTAAAGTTTAAAGAAGAATTAGATAAATATTGGGATGATGAAGATGTCAAAGAAGAAAGAGAAATTGATTATAGCAAAGATCCTGTCAGACTTGAAACTGTTAGGAGAAATTTGTTTGATCAAGGTCTAGTAAATGAAGAAGGATATTACTATAAGTAAGAATTGGAGAAAATAAAAAATGTATTATGTTTATAAATATATTAATCCAGATACAGAAGAATGTTTATATGTTGGAAAAACAGAAGATATATATGTAAGGCATTCATCTCATTTGAGTAATAAAGAAGAAGGTTGGTGTACTAAAGAATTAATACTAAAATATATTGAACTTCCACGTAGATATAATATGGATTTTTTTGAAGTTTATTTAATAAATGAATTAAACCCAATATTTAATAAATTAAGTAAAGGTGATATGGATACTGAACACATCTTTTTTGATTACAAGGAAGAAAATTGGAGTACATATTCAGAAGAAGATTTCAAGGAGAAAACAAAGGGAAAAAGAAGATTCAGAGAAAGAAAGATAGATATGAAATATGAAGTAAGTCAAAAATCTATTAATTTTTTAAAGAAAATTGAAAAGTTAAATGCCAAGATTGAAATGTCATATGAAAATAATGTTTTAAGTGTGCTCTACAACTTTGAAAATATGGATATAGAATTTTGTGAGAATGAATTAGATATTAATTTGATATCATATGATTTTGAAACATTAGAAAGTTTTGGAAGTTGTTCTTTGATTTCAATTTATCCTAGATGGAAAGAATATACATCAACAAATAAAAAAATGCTTATAGATATAACATTAGAGATTAGGATTAGATCTTTTGCTAATTTAATTGAATTAATGCCAACATTTGAATATAAAATTGCTGAGATTTTCCAAGAAATAGAGGATATTTTTCACATATTAGAAGTTGGATATACATGGCAAGAATTATTTGAAATATATAAGGGATGTAAATATGATGATTAAGGATTGGAGAAAATGAAGATGCATTATGTTTATAAATACATTAATCCAGATACAGAAGAATGTTTATATGTTGGTAAAACAGAAAATATCTGCGATAGGCATGCTAGTCATTTAAGTAATAAAACAGAAAATTGGTGTAATAAGAATTTAAGACTTGAGTATATGGAATTAGATAATAAATATACTATGGATTTTTATGAGATCTACTTAATAAATAAATTAGAGCCTAAATTTAATATTGCTGGAAAAGGAGAAATGGATATTGCTAAAACATCATTTTTCTATAATAGTCAATGGGTAATTTATTCAGAAAGAGACTTGATGTCAAGTTTGGCATCAAAGAGATATGGAATAAACTATGAAGTAAATGCTAAGATGTTACGTATAATGAGAAAATTAAAGAAGATAAGCAGCAATGAGGAAATATTTATTGGAAATGAAAATATAAAAATAAAATATTCTTTTGAAACAACACTAGAAGGAATTGATTTAGAGCCATGTATATTGAGTGTAGCATATAAGACACTAAAAGAAAGTACAGTTGGAACAGTAATCTCAGTGAAACGTGAATATTTATCAGAAAATGTATGTTTAGTTATTGATAGCATTTTTTTAAATGAAATCATAAAAGATCCTTTGATGTCTGAAGAAAACATTGAAGATTTAAATAGTCAAGTTAATGACATCCTTAAGGTAGTTGACGTTGATTGCGAGTGGAACAAGCTTTATGATTATTGTAGTACAAGTTATTAACTAGATATTGAAAAATATGGTATAATTAAATCTAGCAAGAGAAAAAAATATATTCTAAAAAGAGTGGAGTCCGTACAACAAAAGATATCCTCCCAACAATGTTGAAGGGAGGTGGCTAAGTATGGATAACTTTTTACTAAACATATTGGCTGGCGTTATAGCTAGTCTAATATTTTATTTAATTTGCAAATTATTTAGACATGTAAAAAGCCACTCCAGCAAGAGTGGCTGGGAACTTGATTTAAAAATCAAGTTCAAAAAGTTCGAATAATTTTTTATTTTAAGTTACGAACTCCATTCTGTCGCTAAATAGAATATAGTTCTCTTGCTTTTATTATAGCACAAAAACTTAATTTTGATACAATTTTATATTGGATTGCCCAAAATACCTGTTCCAGAGTTATTAATAATAAATATATTATATTAAAATTATAATAGTTAAAATATTATGAAAATTAAGAAAAAAGATAAAAATAAATCCTTTCAATGATATAATACAGATACTTATTCGAAGGAGGAATTGATATGGTAAAAAAACTTTTTATAGGTATTTTTATAGTTTTAATATTTTTTGCAATTCTTATATTTAATAAAACTAAAACACATGATGAAAATATTTTTATTGGAGAATCTAAGCATTGGACAGCTAAGTTCGTAACTACTGAAGAAAGATCAGAACTAGAAATAAAATATAAAGATAGTAAAAAAGTATTTGACCAAAAATTCGATTATTCATATGAGTTTATAGATGGTAAAGATGCAGTTGTAATTGTAAATGGAGAAGTTTTAGAAGCAGGTCGAGAAAAGGCAATAAAAATACAAAGACCAGGTCTTTATTCAAATAGAGAATCTAGTTATAAAGTAATTATATCTTGGAATAGAAATGAAGAAACTATAAATTTAAAGAAAAAATAGTAATTGAATGTGATGAAAAAAGATATTATAAATTTAAAAATAATTTATAATTAAAATTATTTTTAAATTAGTATAAAAAATAGAATATAACTTTTTATATAAGTTATATTCTGTTTTTGTATGAAGTCAATTAAAAACTGAACTATATTAAAATTAATTTTATAAATAACAAATATAAATAATTACAAAACCTTAACTGCGTTAAGTTTGAAATATAATAATATTAAAAACACTTCTCTCAAATCAAGTATCTTTTGTTATATTTTCATAAGTTTTAAAAATATAAATTTTTTAAAACTTGTGTCCAAAAAACAAAATTAAATACGTTATATATGTAAAGGGTTAATTTTAAAACCTTAAATTTATTATAGTTAGGGGGATTTAAATGAATAACAAAAGAATTAATCGTCTTTTATCAACAGTGATGGCAACTGTGATAATATCTTTACCACTTGCTATTACAGCAAATGCAATGGAAAAAACAGAATCAGATAATAATGTGAAAATAGAGTTGTCTGACAAAGAAGTAGAGGAATTACATAATTACTGGCCTGAGGATAAAATTTTTTCAGATGAAAAGATTGATGAAATCTTAATTAAAACAGGTCAATTTACTCAAAAGGAATTGGATAAAATCAATCAAGAAGTGGATGATTATGCTAAGAAAGTAAATCAAAATTCTCGTGTGAAATATATAAATGGGTATAACAAATACAGAACTTTTACTAAAAATGGTAAAAACTATTTATATATTTATGTAAGTGGAAAGACATTAAAGAAAATAAAAGCTGGAGCAGATCTTGCATCTACTTTTGGAGGTTTTTTACCAAAACTTTGGGTAGGGCTTGCTGTAGTGGCAATTGGAAAGATAATAACAATTAACATGGATGGTATAAATACTAATTATGGAATTGTTTTATCATATATAGAGGATAAGTGGAATTTTCAGGGTGCAACATATACTTATAGATATGATCATTGGTTCTATCAAACTTAAAAGATATGCTTTTTTAGGAGGAATAATATGAAAAAAAGACTTTATAAAGTTTTTTTAAAAACAATTCCAAATTTGATAATTGTATTATTATCACTTGCATTATCATTTTACACTAATACATTTAATATTGATTTAAAAATATTACTTTTAATACCTTTAGCATATGTACTTTTATTTATATACTATTACATCAAAACAAAAAAAGATTAATTTTTATAGAATTAAATATGTACAAAAATAATTAATTTCAAAATTTAACTTTGAGAATTAGTTATAAAGTTAAGGCCCTTATAATCTATTTTATGGATTATAAGGGTTTTTTACTATATACCTTTAAATAAGCTTTTTAAGCATATTTATATTCTATTTAAGTAGAGTTAATTATACATTTATGTTATAATTAGACTCTAAAATATTGATTTGAGATATTTAATTTGGGGGAATTATAAATGTTAATTTATTTATCAATGCTTGAGTTTGAAGAAGATAAAATCAAGTTTGAAAAGATATATGAAAAATATAGACAGATAATGTTTTATGTGGCAAATAAAATATTAAAGGATGATCATTTAGCAGAAGATGCTGTACATAATGCTTTTCTAAGAATAATTAAAAATATAGATAAAATTGATGAAGTAGATAGTCCAAGAACGAAGGCTTTTATCGTTATAATAGTAGAAAGGATTGCTATAGACTTTTACAGAAAGAGAAAAAGAGAGAAAGTATCTGATATTGAAGAAGAGTATAAAAACAGGGCGATAAATTTTTCTATAGAAGATAAAGTATGTGAAAGTAATTTAGCTATAGCACTTGCAAAACTTAATGAAAGTTACTTTCAAGTACTTTCTTTAAAGTTCCAGTATGGTTTTTCAAATAAAGAAATAGCAAAGGTATTAAATTTAGGGGAGGAGAATGTATATAAGAGGATTCAACGTGCTAGAAAAAAATTAAAAGAAATATTAGAAGAAATGGAGGTTGGAAATATTGAGTAATAAAAAAGATGATTTTGATATTACAGATGATATGCTTCAAAAAAGTATCCCAATCGCGACAAAAATTATTCTTGATGACCTTCCTTCAGATGATGAATTAAATCATGTTTTTTCAAAAGGTTTTGAACGAAAGATGAAAAAACTCATTAAGCAGCAAAAAAGAAGTAGTCTTACAAATAAAATTGTTTTCTATTCAAAGCGAATAGCTATTATATTTTTAATAGTGTTAGCTAGTTTATTTACTGTTACTATGAGTAGTGAGGCATTGCGTACACGCTTATATGAATTGGTAATAAGAGTATATGAAGATTTAACTTCTTTTGTATTTTCAAATAAAGAAAATATTGAAATCAAAAACCTTAAGATTAAAGAACCAGGATACATCCCAGAAGGATTCAAAGAAGTAGATAGAGTTGATAATTTTATGATTGCATATGAAAATGAAAAAGGTATAAGAATAGAATATACAAGTACTGAAATTGATGCGAATTCTATTATATTAGATACAGAAAATGCAAAAGTTAAAGATATATTTATAAATGGGTATAAGGCAAAATATATAGAAAAAGAAACTTTCTTACAAGTATTTTGGAATGACAACAACTTTATATATCTGTTAAATGTAGATTATCAAAATAATAAGAATTTAGAATTATATAAAAATATTTTATTAAAAATGGCTAAAAGCATAAAATAATTTCTTAAGTGTCCAAAAACCATTTCTTTATTCGTTATATATTTGCTGTTATAAAAATGTATAAGAAAAAGAGGTGGTTTTTATAGTTTAAAAAATTGAGTATAATTCAAATACAAATATATCTTAGCTATTATAATTAAGACAAAGCAAAGCAAAGCAAAGCAAAGCAAAGCAATAAGCCTCTTATACTAGAAAAATGATTTAAAATTGAAAGAGTCTATTTATTAGTAAAACCGGATCTAAATTAGGTTTTTATAATATAATTACAAGTTTATATATGTTTATTGGGGGATAGTTACAATATATAGTATTTTAGATATTTATGACTATTATAGCTATGAATATCTATTTTGGAATCATAATAAAAATTTAATAAAAAATTTTATATAAGTGTCCAGAAATCACTTCATTATTCGTTATATATTAAGTAAAAAATAATAAAAAGCAAATGAAGGGGTGATTTTATGGTTTGGAAAAAAATGATTATAAGTAGTATGTGCGCTTTAGCATGTTCATCAGCAATTGCGATACCTATATTTGCTGATGAATATAAAGACAAGAATATTGAACAATATTCAGCTGTAAACTATATAGATGATACTATGGTAAAAATGTCTTATATTAAGTCTGGTACTTGTACTTTAAATATTTCAGGTAGTACAGCTAGAGTAATCTGTTCTGTTAGAGGTTCATCAAATGTGACAAGTACATCAGTTACTGCTAGGTTACAGAAAAGTAATGATAATGGAAAAACATGGTCAACAATTCAAACTTGGAATGCTTCAGGAAGTAGTACATGTTCTCTTTCTAAGTCAAAAACTATAGGAAGAGGATACTACAGAGTTTATTCTACAATAAAAGCAAATTCTGAAAGCAAAAATATAATAAGTAGTGAAAGAAGATATTAAAAAATATTGCATACATAAGATGAGGTGACTATAAATAATATATCTTGAATAGCCAATTATATTAATTCAGTCTGCTAATTTATTATTAATAATAATAATATTTATACTTGTAATTGATATTTTTAAAAAGTAGTAAACTTAGGATAATTTTACATATAGCACAAATATAAAAGGAATAGAGAATATCTATTCCTTTTATATTTGTGCTATCTTTGGATGATTGCATAAAACTTATAAATAAATTATTATATAAAGTATATAATAATTTATTTATAAGTTTTAGATAATTTTTTTATAAAAATCCCGAATGTAGGCGGAAGTGTGATATAATATCATATATCAATAGAACTCACAGGAGGATTAAAATGAAAATAGTAAGTTTATTTAATGTAAAAGGTGGGGTTGGGAAAACGACATTAGCATATCTAATGGCTCTTAATTTATCAAAAAAAGACAAAAAAATACTTATACTTGATGGAGATACCCAAGCAAACTTTACACAATTCATATATAAAATAGTACATAATAAAAAAACAATTCTAGATGCATTTAAAGATGATATAAGTGCAGAAGAATTAATAATAAAATCTCCATTAAAAGATTATCCAAATGTAGACTTAATACCAAGTGATTTATCTTTATCTGTTTTATCAGAGTATTTGACTATAAAAACTAGTAGAGAAAAAGTCGCTTTTAAGTGGTTTAAGAAAAATATTTCTACTCTTAAAAATTATGATTATATTTTAATAGATTTGTCTCCTTCATATGACTTGATTGCTAGAAATTTTCTATTTATTTCAGACAGTATTATTACACCTCTTGAATTTCAAGATATAGCAAGTATAAGAGGTTGTGAACTGTTCTATCAAAAATATAATGAAGATCTAGAAGATATGGGAGAAACTAACGAAGCAAAAAGAGCTGTTGTAATAAATTCTTTTACTTCAAGAAAGTTAACTTCTGGCGATATATTTATGGATTATCTTGATAGGTTCGATAGTATAAAAGAAGATTTATCAGATGTAAAAATAAGTGAAAGCACTATAGTAAAAAATTGCGTGCTAAATAAGTTAAGTATAGATGACTATTGTAGAAAGATAAAAAAGGCTCATAAAGTTAGAGAAGAATTAAATGATTTAATAGAAGAACTTACTAATAAGGGGGTATTATAATGAGTAAATTTGAATTAGAAGAGGAAGAAATATCTATACCTAGAAAAGACTATAAAAATGAAATCAATAAAGAAATTGAAAATAAATTTAATGAACATACAGAACTTCCAGGGATAAACTTATTAGACTTAAAAGAAAATAAAAAGACTAAAAAAGGACAAGTTACATTATATATTGATGATGAGGATTTGAAAGTATTAAAGACTATAGCACACCTTAAAAAGACTACATTAAATAAAGTAATAAATGAGTTTATTAGGGCTAATGTAAGGGCAACTAAAGAGCATTTACCAGAAGAATTAAACATAGATAAAATAGCAAAGGAGTACGATAAAAGAAATAAAAATAAAGGACCTAGAAAATAAGTTATTATTTAAATTAAATATAAAATTGATAAATAAGTATAAAAATAAATTGTTATATAATTTAATATACAATGTATAAATTAAAATAGTTTATACATTGTATATTAAGTAAATTAATCTATTTATTTATAAAATTTAAGGCTTTATGAAGAGTACCAAATCTATCATCACCTTTTAGAGTTGTATATTTTTCTTTGCTCAATGAGTCTATCTTATTACATGCTCCTGTTCCAACAACATATAAATTTTCAGTTTGATATGGTTTGTAATTTTTTATATCACAAACTAAACATTCTTCTTTTTTATAATTCCAAGAAATTACTGTTGCTGATATTTTATCAACTTCTCCGTCATAAATGACTGTATGTTTATACATTTTATTTTCTCCTTTAGCATTTATGTCTTTATTTAATATACCTTCTGCTATTAGTTTCGCAACTATATCTTTATGTCTAATATAATAGTCTGTATCAGCTTTGCTATCTACAAAACATACTTCGATTAATATTGCTGGTGCTTTGGTATGTTTAAGCCAATAAAGATCCCTTACATCTATTTTAGCTCCTCTATTTTTAAATATGGTTGATAATTTTGAATTAACTCTTTCAGCATATACTTTCCCATTATTTGTTTTATATAATGTCTCTGTTCCCATAGGGTTTAAGGTTGTACTATTTGCGTTAAAGTGGATTTGTACTGCTAAGTCTATGTCTTGTTTATTGGCTATTTGACATTGCTCAGAAAGATAATTATCGGACTTATCAATTTTACCAGTGTAAATAGTTGCGTTGCCATATTTTAGCCATTTTACTATTAAATCTGTTAGTATTCTATTTTCTTTACCTTCATCTATATAACCAACTGCTCCTGTTCCTTTTCCTGTTAGTGTGTGACCTGGTACTATTGCAATTTTCATTATTTGTCACCATCCTTTAGTTGTTTGTAAACTTGATTAGCTCCTATTGCTACTCCCCAACATAAAATACCTTGTAAGATTGAAGTTGGTTTAAATCCTAACATCCATATGGAAAATGTTATACCTAATACAAGTAATATAACTGGAATATATTTATTATCTAACTGTTTGTATTTCTTAAATCCAAATCCTAATACATTAAGAGAAACTACCAATAAAAATAATTGCTCAGGTATGAAACTTATTAAATTATCCATTTATTTTCCTCCAATTCTACTTATAATTTCATCTATTCTGTGATGTGCTTGTTTTGTGCTTGCCTCTATTTTTACAACTCTTTCACTTATATCCAAAAAACTAGCATTAAACTTAGCTACATCATGTTTTATATCTCTTACATTCTCACATAAAAAAGTTATTTGTTGTTCTAATTTTGTAGTTGTTTCTGTTTCGTCTTGTATTTTTCTGTTTGAGTTGTTTTTAAATGCTAAGTAGGATATTACAACTCCTGCTACTGTGCATAATAAGTTTATTCTTATTTCTTCCATGTATCCCCCTTTTTTGTATTAAAAAAGGGCTTAGTTAAATATTGGCCCTTTCTAATTTTACTATATAAATTTTAACTATTTCTATGCTTTAACATAAAAATAAATAGGATATTCTTTGCCTTTGTCGCTATCTGTTGGTCTAAGATTAAATCTTATTTGTGCAGTATTTCCATCAACAGTTATTAAAGAACCTCCATAAACACCTACATCAACACTCTTTCCATTAGAATATATGGCTCCACCAGCATAAGTATTATCGTTGTATAAAAGAGCCATTGCAAATGTTATAGGTTTATTTAAACTAGCACTAAAAGTAATTTTACCAGTTTTATAACAAAAATAGCCTGTCACTAATTTTGAACTATTTATAACATCATTTAAACTTGCTATAGTATTATTTAACTGTGTAATTAAATTATTTTTCTCAACTATCTTATTTTTTAACTCATCAATACTAGCATCCCCGCTATCAAAAGCAGTTTTTATCTTCTCTGAGATTTCTGTAAAAGAATTATCTAAACTAGCTTCTATATTCTTAAATGACAATACATTTACAATAGATGTTTTTCCACTTTTTAATCCATTTTTGATTTCACCCACTTTAGCTGTTATATCATTTAAATTAGCATCTTCTCCTGCTGGCATTATATTTTTACTTATACTTATGACTTTTTCAACAATTGTATTTTCTTCATCTGTAGCAATTATTTTTAACGTGTGTATTGCATTATCTGTAAGTTCATAGTTAATAGTTTTTTCTGCATATAAATCTGTAGTTATTGTTTCTTTTAACACACTATCTAAATACCATTCTATTTTGTTTAAATTATTATCTAAATCGGATACTATAAAAGTAGTAGAAGTAGAGTTATAAGAATTAATCAATATAGAAGGTTTAGAATTCACTTTTGTAAAAGTAAATATTAGCTCTGATGTCTTATTGGTACTATCTGTAGCGGTTATAGTTATAGTATTTAAAGAATTTAAAGATAAATCTATTATCCTAGAATTATCTATAGTAGTTTCATATTTTCCAGCAGACATTGTTTTTGTACTTAATATATCATCATTAAGTTTTTCTACTACAGTAACAGTATTTTCTGTTTTAGTAGTTAATGCAAATGAATATTTTAATATATTATTATTTTCAATATATCCTAAATTTAAAGGAATTGAAGTTGATAAAGTAGGTGCAAGCGTATCTAATAAAGTTATTTTTGCATAAGGTTCTATCCTATTTTTATAAATAGTAGTTTCACCTTGAGTATTTACAACATTATTCATCCAAAACTTAGATGTAGGAATATATCCTCCTGGTTTAGCACTATTAGAGGTTAATACATACCCTGAGCCTCCCCCAGAAGAATTGGAATTCCAAGGATTACCTGCTCCGCCATACCATCCACCACCACCAGGCACATTCGTTCTACTATCATCATTGTTTGTAGCACCATATAATCCACCTTTACCAAAATCTCCATTGCAACTAGCATTATAAGAGTTTGTTCCACCTACTGATTGTGTAGCAGAAGTAATAGGAACTCCACTTTTTGACCTACCAATTTCACCGCCACCACCAGCATCTGGACCCATACCTGCACCACCACCAACTATTATACGAGAGTGTAGTCCATCAAAATTTCCCCAATTTCCTCCTACCAATCTTATATCAGTTGATCCTCCTGCTACATACCAATGTGTATAGTAAGGATATTTTCCTCCAAGGACTAAATTACCAGTTCCCTGGCCTCCAAAATTAGTGTCAGAACCAATTTGACCTACATATGCATACAATATAGAAGGCTCTGATAATAGTAATTCCCCTTTAGCATAACCACCATTACTTAACAGGGCATCATCTTTTTTTTCTCCATTGCGTTCATCAAACTCATATCCACCATAAGCGCCTTGACATTCCAATTTCCATTTCCCAGGTACTAAATTTACTTGCATACCTCTTGGAGTTTCTGTCCCAGGATATTGTCTTTCAAATAAATAAACAATCGGATTCATAAAATCACCTCTTTCTTTTATAGTTCTATTATAAATAATTTTCAAACTATAAAAATCTGCTAAATGTAAATAAAGTTTAGGCAAAATGTAAATGATTTTATGTATTTTAGTAATAAAAAGAAACATTTATAATATAGGTTCTTTTTTTATATTTAGCCATAGATTTTATAAGTGAGTGTGCTTCCTTCTTTTGCCCATATTCCAACTGTCTCAGATATAGATAATTTATATAATGTAAGATTTAATGAATAGTATCCATCTTTAGATACATTAAGAATCCCCACAGCTCTTGGATCTTTATTAGTATATCTAGAATCATAACCAAAATTATAAAAATTTGAATCACAAACATTATCAAAATAAACAGGTGAACCATAAGAAGTGTCAAAAGTTGCTCCACTTATTACGATTAGGCTTGTAGAGAAACTAACATTAATTGGTATAGAAAGTGTTTTAGAAGTTCCTTTATTATCATTCATACTTATGTTAAAATTACTAGCATCAGCCTTTGTAAATGTATAAGTTCCTGTCGCGAAATTTTTTCTTTGACTAAGTTGATTAGTTAATTCTGTTATTCTATTTTGTAATTTCTGTACACTAGCATCTGAACTATCAAAAGAATTTTTTATCTTTTCTGATAAATCAACTAATGTATTATTTAAATCTGAATTAATATTCTTAAGTGCTAAAGTATTTATAATACTTGTTTTACCAGATTTAAGTCCTTCTTTCATTTCTTTGATTTTTTTTGTTATATCTTGTAGGCTGGCATCATCATCTAATGGTATTATATTTTTACTTATACTTACAATTTTTTCTGCTGTAACATTAACACTGTCTGTAACGACTATTTTTAATGTATGCAAGGCATTATCTTCTAATGTATAGTTAATTGTTTTTTCAAGAGTTAAATCTGTTGTAATAGTTTCTTTTAATATATCATCTATAAATATTTCTATCTTAGTTAGTAGTGCAGGGTCTGTGTGGTCTGCTTTGAAGGTTGCTGTAGTTGAATTATATGAGGATACAGTTAAAAATGGTAATGTTTGTAATAGTGTTATTTTAGCACGACCATCATGACCAATAACTAATGGGTTACTTCCTCCAGTTGTTGTAACTACATTTTCTAGCCAATATTCAGATGTAGGGATATATCCTTTTGGCTTATAACTATCTTTAGTTAACACATAACCACTTCCACCGCCAGAACAAGTAGCACTAGTATTACCAGCACCTCCAAACCAACCACCCCCTCCACCACAACTAACATATAGTGAGTCACTTCTAGTACCACCAATGCCAAAAGTACCACTAGCAGCAGCTTGAAAGCCCCTTCCTCCTTCATATTGTGTTCCGCCAGGATAATAACCACTCATCTCTGTTATGCCATTACCTCCTAGCAATCCACCTCCATCACCACCAAAAAACTCTTTATTACCTGTATAGCAAGCCCCTCCTCCTCCTGCTACAATTATTCTAGATAACAGACCTTGTTTATTATCCCAAGTTCCATTAATAAGCCTTATATCGGTCGCACCACCACCACAGCAACTAGCCCAACCTCCACCATTGAACATGATTGATGTTACTCCATTAATTTTTCCACTTTCTCCAGTATAAATATATAAAATAGTTTCTTTCATTAATGTAAGTTCACCCGAAGAATAACCTCCTTTACCATGATTATAATATCCAACTCCACCACCACTAGCACCCCAACATTCTAACTTATACTTACCAGGTTTTAACGTTACGCTTTGTTCACTTCCTGTATAATTAAATTCATAAACTGTTGCCATTTAATCCACCTCTTTCTAAATTTATGGTTTTATTGTACCTAATTTTAAAACCATAAACGTCTGCAAAGTGTAGATGAAGTGTAGGCAAAATGCAAATGAATTTATATATCTTTAGAAATAAAAAAAGAACCTCCTATACTGTTGGTTCTACTTGTGTTTCTTCTTTATTTAATAAACTTGTTAATTCTAAATATTGTTCTTCTGTAATCCTATTTACTGCATAAAATACATCAATCTTGTGTTGCAAATCCTCTTTAGTACTATAGTTCTTTTGTTCTATCATTAATTTTAATAAGTTATACATATTGATTCCTCCTATAAATTGTTATTTAATTTGATATTTTCTACTTCAAATGCTGTGTTTACTATCTCACTATCTCTATTTTTATTTTCTTCTTTTAACATACTTAGTTCTTCTTCTAATGCTTTTAATCTCTTTTGTTCATCTGTTAAAACAATTTCTATATCTTTGATAATAGGTTCTTTTGTTAATGGATTTATAGACTCTATATACTGTTTACTATAGTCTATACTACCAAATTCAACATCTATGAAATTTAATTCTATTATTTCTGACCACTCTTGTATATCTCCCATTGTTTCACCAGTTTGAAGCCATATCTTGCCTGTTTGGTCGTAAATTATTCTATTATTTCTATTCATATTTATTCTCCTTGTTTTTTATTCTATAGCCAGCCAAGTAAAATTCGTACCATAGAGAGTGCTATAGTCGTAAATACCTTCATCTCTAACTTTTGTAAGTTTTAATGTAAAAGAACTAGAACTCACATCTGTAATATTCGCCATCACCTTTCCATCATACCTTTTACTATCAGGTCTATAAGCCTCGCTTTCACTAAGGTTAGTTACAAACTTAATATAACAATATGATGCAGATGAATTTGGCCAACTGAATGTAATTCCACAATTTACTATTATAATAGAAGGTTTAAATGGTAAATTCATTGTTATTCTAGTAGTTTCAGATTTAATTGTGCTTTGGTCATAAGTACCTTTAGCCCACCTTTTTCTTTGACTAAGTTGGTTGTTTAAAGTAGTAATTTGATTTTGCAACTCTTGCACACTAGCGTCTGAACTATCAAAACTCGTTTTAATCTTCTCTGATAACTCCACTAATGTATTATTTAAATTTGCTTCTATATTCTTTAATGCTAAAGTATTTATAATACTTGTTTTCCCATTTCTAAACCCTTCTCCAATCTCTACTAACTTATTTGATATATCTTGTAAAGTTGAATCAGTTTGAAGTGGCATAATTTCTTTACTTATACTCAAAATTTTCTCAGCAGTTGCATTCTCTGCGTCTGTAGCAACTATTTTTAATGTGTGTATTGCATTGTCTGTAAGTTCATAGTTTATTGTTTTTTCTGCTGTTAAATCTGTTGTTATTGTTTCTTTTAATACATCATCAATGAACCGCTCTATTTTACTTAAATTATTATCTGTGTCTATTGCTGTAAATGTTGCAGTAGTTGAGTTATAAGAGGATATATTTAATTTTGGTTTAGTGTTGCCTTTTGTGAATGTAACAGTTTTATCTAACATTTTACCACCAGCAACAGTACCAAGCTCAATAGTTATATTATTTACAGAATTAAATACTAAATTAGATAAATGTTCATCAGTTAAATCTATAGTATAATTAGAATCTACTGTATTATTTTTTTCACTTATTACGACATCATTTAATTTTACAGTTATTTTAAAACTAACATCAGGATTCCCATCATAAATATTATATTTTATACTGCAAGCATCGCCAATTACACCTAAATCATTATTTATGGATATAGATGGATTTGGGACAATTTGAACAGTAGTGTACTGGTACATATTATAACCTTCATACACAACTCTATTGTCATTTATATAACCATAAACTTCATATGACTTAATTCTAAATTCTTTAGTTTCAGTTATAGAAATAGTTTTATATTTGCTTAAATTGTAACTACCATAATAAGTAGTATTATAAGGACTTTCTCTTGTATAAGAGCAAGTAGTCGAATGAATATCATATTCAGAGTAATAACCTTTTCTTTTTCTAACAGTTCTATAAACATTATAATCTCCCATTTAAATCACCTTCCTTTCTACATTGGTATCAAGTTACTGTTTATACTAGATATAATGCTAGTTTTATTCCCTTTTATCTCTTGCATTACTTCTTTTAATGCTCCTTCAACATTATCACTTTCAAATAAGTTATCTGTATCTTTTATACTTGTTTTCTCTGCTGTTGTTTCTATACTATCTACACTAGTTTTTACCTCATTTAATGCACTAACTATATTTGTTTTATCTGTTGTTTCAAGTAGTGTTGTATCACCTATCGTAGTGTTAATCTCTGTCTTAGCAATTTCTATGTTGCTTGTTAACTCTGCTTTAGTTGTATCAATTTTAGTGTCTAACTCTTGTATATCTTTAAGTGTTGCTAGTATAACAGTTGGGTCTACTTTTAAATTTACACTTGAAGTGTTAGATACTACTAAAATAATTTTTATAACTAAATCTTTTACGCTCCCACTATCAGCTGTTGGTTTATATGTTTCGGGATATTTAGATACTGCAATTAATTGCTCTTTTGAATCAAATATACCCACTTCTCTTATCATAAATCCACCAACGCTACCTGGTATTACGGTTTCTATTACTATCCAGTTTGGATTTTCTTCATCTACTTTTACATTGTTTACAGAACCTTCCCAAACTATTTTTTTAAGTGTTGTCTGTTCTTCTGTTGGATTATATTCTGTTCCTGCTCCATCGCCAAGTTGCAATTTAACTAAATCTACTTTATTACCAAGTGCGGTAGCATTTGCAATAGATGCCTTACCTACCTTTGTTAAAAGGGTATAATATTTTTGTTCTGCCAACTATATCACCTCCTGCTTTGGGTATAAAGTTACTTTTTCCATACTCCTATCATTACCTGTAGCTATAGTTAATTCTCCAAAGCTTTCAAAGTTTGTTGGTGCATATGGGTATATTGTAACTGTTTCTCCTGTATTCATTGTAGAACCTGCAAACATGTCATTTTTATTGAATAAAATCATCTCAAATTTATGTTCAAGATGACATGGTTTTATTTCTTCTATTTTCTTATCCAATTCTAAAATAGTATTATAACTACAATTATTTGTTATAAAACTAAGTGTAAAACTAAACAGATTACTAAATACTTCTATATCAACATTAGTCTTTGTATAAGCTTCTGATATGGCTTTTATTACTTCTATTGTAGTTGTACCTTTGCCACGCATTTTAGCTTTTATATTACTTCTTCTAGTATCGAAATCCAACTTAGAATTTGTTTTTATTTTTAATAGATCTTCCCAGTCATCAAGTCCCCAAGTTGCTGTATCTATAAAAAACTGATCTAATAAATCATTCTTTTCATCAAGTAATGTTAGAAGTTCATTTTCAAGTGCATCTTGAATTTGTATGTCAATTTTATTGTTTGCAAAACTTGGTAAGTGATCAATTAACTTCAATTTAACTCACCTCGATATTAAATGTAACATTTGAAACAGCAGGAACTTTTTCTTCATCAACTATTATGTTTTTAATATCTTCATTGATAAGTAGATTTTTTATATCATGCACCCCTTCTATGCTTGCTAATAAACTCATTACTTTTATATAAATAATCTCTCTTGAATTTTCTATTAAATAAGAATTTATAATATCTAAAAACATAACCTTTATAGATTCAATATCATATCCACTTTCAAGTGTTAGAGTTGCATTAATGCTAACATCAAAAATGCTAGGCGTAACAATTGTAACAACAGGTCCGATTGGTTTTTCTTCTTCTATATGTTCAGTACATCTTTGTAAAATTTCATTATCCACAGATTGATTATTTTGACCATAAAGTAAAATCTTGATTGTACCTGGACCATTCCATCTAGGGATTACTTTAGCATTATAAACTCCTTCAACTTCTAAAGCCCAAGCTTCATAATGAGCTTTATTACCACTTGTGGCTTGATTTTTCTGTATTTTATAAAATCTTTCTTTTAACTCTTCATCTGTTTCTATTTCTGCTCCACCCTTTAGGTCCAGTTCATTATAAATTTTAGTTACTCCATTTATTTCTTCTATAAGTTTAAATTCTGTGTTAGCTGATAAATTATACTTAATACCAACCTCTAAAGCCTGTATAGGGCTTACATTTAACTTACTATCTTCATCTATTGTAATATCTTTAATAACTACAAATAGTAAATCACTATGAGATACTATTGTTCCGTTTGGTATTTGAGTTCCGATTTTGCCTTCAAATGTTACCTCACCTATTGCCTCTGTGCCTAACTTTCTATATACTCCAAATTCATTGACTCTTCTATCAAGAAAATCGTCAAAGTTATCTTGAATAAAAACTCTCTTATGTATATAAGAAAGCTCTATATATAACTGTGCAAGTTCTGAATTTATTGGAGAAACTATATTATAAAGAGAAGATCCTTGACCTTTATAAAGAGGCAGATTTATGTTATTTAAAGTTCTATTATTTAAGGCACTAAATGATTGGCCATTATACAAACGTAATCTCCTCCTCTCCATAAATTGTTTTTACATTTAAACTTATAGATAAATTATCATCTTTAAATTCTGTACTTGTTACATTAACTTCTAATATATATGGATTAGTTAATAAGGCTTCTTGTATATACCTTTTTGCTTCGCTTTCGGTAAGACCTTTAGTATACTTTTGTCCAATTAGATTTTTTATATCTGTTCCATAATCCCACTCATATATTAAATGAACATACTTATCTGTCCTTATTGTTTTATAAATCCATACCTTGATTGCTTCATTTCTTTCAACTACTTTAAAGTCTCCATTTTCAATTATCTTTTCATCTTTTTCAAAATCCCAAGCAAATTCTTTAAAAATAGGTAATTCCTCATTGGATGGAGAAGTATAATCCTCTGGAACACCCATGAAAGGGAATATAGTATTATTCATCTAGACTCACCAATTTACTTACAATAGCAAATTTTTCACCTATTTTAAACATTATTACCATATCTCCAGTTTCAAGATTATTAGTAAAAGGGTTTTTTATATTATGTTTGTGTTCTTGATTTATTTCTGTTTCAAATGTTTCTATCTGGCTATTAAGTATCCAACTATCTATTAAAAGATTTTCTTTTTCCAATAAAAGATTATTTATCTCTATTTTTAAATCTGGTAATTTATCTTTAACTTTACCAATAAAAAAAGAAGGTTCATTATGAAATTTACCTTCTTCTCTCATTATTTTAATAAATTCATTGATTGGATTTGCCATTATATCACCTCTTTTTATAAAACTCTTCGAGCTGTAGAAAAGTTTTTAGTGTAATAACTACTGCTTGTTTTGCTTATTTTAACTACATCGCCTGTTTGTGGGGCATGTAGAAATTCTCCGTTACCTATATATAAACCAACATGACTAACTGGATTATGAAAAAATAATAAGTCTCCTGCTTGTAAATTATTTTGTTCTACTTTTTTACCAACTTTAGATTGTTGACTAGATGTTCTTGGTAAATTAACATTAACCTTTTTAAAGCAATATACCATAAGTCCAGAACAGTCAAAGTTACTTGGTCCATTGCCACCCCATTTGTATGGTTTTCCTAGATGTTTTTTTGCCTCTGCTATTACTGCTTTTGCTCTTTCTGTCATGTTCCCAGCATAACCACCTATTACTATTTTTCCTTTTCTTCTTCCAAAAGCCATCATATCTTCCACATTTCCAAATAAAATATCTATATGATATGTTCCATCCTTTTCTATAATTATTGCAGAGCCAACATCATTTACTTTGTATGTTCCATCTCGATTTGAAACTCCTGTAACTAACTGTATTTCATCACCATATTTTAATAATGGATATTTATCTAAGAAATCTTTTGTATAGTAAGACTGTTTGAAAGCACCAACCATAGGGGCGGCACATGTTTTTTTAGAAGGGTCTAATTTTTTCTTTCTACAATCTGTATCTCCACCTTCAGATTTTCTAGGACAATAGGCAGTAAATTCAGCAGGAAACTCTGTTCCTCCAGTATACTCTGAACTGCCATCTTCTTTTTGTTCATCTTGGCCAGCAGATTTTTCATCCATAATATTTTGAAAGTTAAGTTCAAGTTCAATCTGATAATCTCCATTTTGCCAAATATGTTTATCTGTATCTATATAAAAAAGTCCTATTAATTTTGTATATGAATCTTTTACTTTTACACCTCTGCCAGTTATACAGCTTATATCACCATATCCTTTTAAAGAGCAAGTCTTTTCGATTCCTTTAAACTCACTTTCTATATCTATAGTACTGTTTTCTTGTTGTTGTATCACCTTTTGCATAATTACTCCAACGTCTTTAAATATAGAGTCATTTATCTTCTCACTAATCTTATTACCATACTGATCAACAACTAGTACTTTATTTTTAACATTCTCCATACTTTCTGAAAAAGTTGTATTGATAAGATTAAAACCTTCTTCAAATGTTATATTTAAAGTAACTACACCCTTCTCAATGACATTAAATTTATCAAGATTAGACTCTATCATATACTTTTTTTTAGTTGTTTTACTTGCTTCTGTATAAACACTCATTATAGTGTCATATCCATTTACACCAATAAACATCTTAGTGTATTTAACATTAGTCTTAGGTAAATTGCCTAGTGGGAGTTTATTATCTACAAAAACTTGTTTAGCAATATCTTCAACTAATTTATCTTTAAAATTATATGAAACTTCACTTTGTAAAAGTAAAAAACCCATATCTTTTGCAGTAAAATCAATACTGTTATTACTTGAATCGAGAGATTTGTCTATTATCATGCCTCTAAATATCTCTTTATCATCTACATAGAAACAAATTGTACTTGCTACTGGAATATCTATTTGCCTAAAGTTAATATCAGATGCTGATTGAATTATAGAAAATTCAAGTGTTCTTGATGGTGATCTATAATCTCCAGACCAAGTACATTTGTCTACTAAATCAGTTATATTATATATATTTCCGTTTTTTATATGAACTTTTATTTTGATTTTATTAATTATAAATCACCATCCTTTTATGGAATTATTAAAATCCATCCATTTTGTATTATGTTTGGGCTTTTAATTTTATCCTTATTGGCTTCGTAAATTTTCTGCCAAAGGTCACCATTTCCATAATATTTCTTAGCTATCTTAAAAAGAGTATCTCCTTCAATGACCTTGTGAGTTTTTTGCTTAGTCTCAAATCCTTTTGTAATGGGTAGGTCAATACTAGAAGATAAATCGCCATCCTTAGCATTGACCTTAGATATTTTTATTCTTTTATATTCTTTTAAACTTAAGGTAAAATAAACATCTCTTGAACAATCTTGTTCTTTGTAATTAAAATCTGCTATGATACATTCAAAGTTTACATTAGTTTCTGTAATTATAAATCTCAATATAAATCCCTCTTTCATCCAGCCTTGTATTAAATTTACGCAGTCATAAGGTTTTGGGAATCCATTATAATTACAGAAACTATATTCTTGATTAGGGAAAAAAGATGATAGTTCTATAGTTTTAAGTCCTAATCCTCCAAATACTGCAATATCTCCAACTCCTAATATATTGGATGTATTTATTGTTGCATTTCCATTTATTTCAAAAGAAGGTGGTAGAATAGGGAATCTAAATGCATTATTTGCTTGCCTTAACCATATTTCCATCAGATACCTCCTAAAGAACTCCTCCAACATTTGCAAGAGATATTTTTTTGTTTAGTTTTTTTACAATTTTATCTATGTCAGCCTCTTCCCTTATAATTATTGTATTTGCTAACTTATCAAGAAATAAACTTCCATTTGAACTATTTCTCTTATATTGATTGGCCTCTTGTTTAGTTAAAAGTTTTTCTCCTTCGTGTGCTCTTATTAAATAATCATTTCTAGGAACTCTATTTATACCAAATGCTCCTCTTGGACCGCCAGCAGCATCTGCACCTTTTCCTATTTGTAAGCTAGGACCTTTTTTAAATATTTCTATTGTTCCTTTAATTGGGTGTTTAAAAAATTCTTTAAGTTTATTCCAAGTCTCTTTTACACCTTTAACTTTATCTTTAAAAAATGAATCAGCAAGATCTATTACAGGTTCCAGTATTCCGCTAACTAAATCGACCAAACCATTCCATATAGATTTAACTATACCTACTCCGCCATCAAATATTTGTTTAAGGCCATCCATTGTCTGATCAGCATTTCCTGTTATAAGTCCCATTACAACATTTATAATTCCAGATATAAAAGATATAATTCCGTTTATAATTCCAGAAACAGTTGTTATTATTGCTGTTAATGTATTTAAAAACCATATAAATGCTAAAATTATTCCACCAACAACACCAGCTATTGCTATTCCTATAGCTGGTAATAATTGTTGCCCTATTTGTGATAGGAAAGGCAAAAATCCTTGAAACCAAGCTTTAACAGGTGCAAGTGCTTGACCTAAGTTTTGAAATGCTAACTTTATGCCATCAGTAGACTTTTTCATATTATCCATTGGTTGGCTTACCTGGTCTACTGTATCTCCAACTTGTTTAGCTGGAGTAAAAAAATCAGTAATCGCCTGTTTAACCTTATCAAAACATTCTTTTAAATTATCTAAGTGTGGCTTTAAAGGTTCAAATGCTTTTACTAGATTATCTATATTTGTCTTGATATTTCCAACTAGTATATCTTTTAATTCATTAAATTTGTCTTTTATTGAAGTTAATGATTCTTTAAATTTATTCTTTAGATTTACTCCAGAATCTTCTAATACTTTTAGTGCAGGTTTAACATCATTTAATATTTTATTTTGTAGTTCTGTAAATTTAGTTTTTCCAGATTCAACTCCTTGACTTATAGAATCTGTCATAGGTTTAATAAAAGTTTTAAAATCACTAAATGAACCTTTTAAATTTGCCATTGTTTGTTTTAATCCACCTGTATTTGGTGCAGATTTCCCAGCTGCATCTGCTGCTTTACTTCCAGGTATATTCACATTTGTTTTAGTAGATATTTTTGCGGTTGCTTCAATTGGATTTTCTAAGAAGGTTCTTAAATCTCTCCATTTATCTGTAAGCCATTTCGCTTTATCCTTAAATAAACTATCTACAATATCCGCTACTGCTTCTATTGGAGCAGTTATAAAATCTATGAAACCTTTCCAAATTGATTTTATAATTTTAGTTCCACCATCAAATATTTGTTTAACTCCATCCATCATTTTTTTACTATCACCTGTGACAATCCCTATAATTAAATCAAAAATACCACTTAAAATAGATGCTAGACCATTTAATACATTAGTTATAGTATCTACAACAGCTCTAAATGCCGTTGCCAAAGTAGATAAAATTAAAACTAATTTTGCTATATGAAACCCTATTACACCAATTAAGACAGGCCCTAATACCTTCATTATCACACTACCTAAATTTAATATAGATGCAAATAATGGTCCAAGTGAAGATAATAATTCTTTAAATTTTTCTCCTAATTGTTTAAGTGCAGGCATACAAAAACTTACTATAGGTTTTGCAAATTCTACAAATGATTTTACTAATGAATTAACTTTATTTCTAAAGACTTCAGACTTAGCATAAGCAACAGTAAATGCTACTGACAATGCAATTATAGCTGTTATAGTCCATCCTATAGGACCCATTATAGCCAAAAATACTGCACTTAATGGCTTCATCCCGATTACAAAAGCTCTGAAAGCAACTTTTGCTTTTAGTATTATTGGAACAAAGAAACTAAATACTCCTATAGCCTTTGAAACAATTAAAGATACTGCTCCTATAGTTAATAAAAGTACACCAAATGCTCCAACTGAAAGCATTACATTGGTTATAACTCTTTTTATTGGTTCACTTAAGTTATTGAACCAAACCGTCATTTTAGTTAAATTATCAACTACAGATGCTATTGCTGGCTTTAGTTGATAGTAAATAGTGATTCCTGTTTCTTCAAGCGCTGACTTTAAGGTTGCAAGTCCGCCCTTAGTATTGTCCTTCATTACATCAGACATTGTTTTTAAGGCACCTTTTGAGTTATCTATCTTTTTCTTTAAACTATCATACTCATTTCCAACTCCATCAAGCAACTTTTGTAACGTTTTTAATTGAGTTTTTCCACCTATAGCTGATAAGTAATAATTTTTCTGTTTATCAGTCATATCTTTTGTTTTATTTGCAACTTCTTTAAGTACATTTGACATACCTTTAAATTTACCCTGATTATCAAATGCACTTACTCCAAGTTTTTTCATTGCTTTACCTGCTTGGCCTGCACCTGTTGTAAGGTTTATCATGATTGAGTTTAAAGCATGCCCTGCATCTGTACCTTTAACTCCTCTATTTGCAAGTATTCCCATAATAGCAGTTGCTTCAGATAATGGAACTTTTAAGTTACTAAATGTACCTCCTGCAACATTAAATGCTTCCATTAACTGTTGTATGTTTGTATTTGATTTAGTAGATGCATTTGCAACCTTATCTAAGTACTCACTTAATCCAGCGCCAGCTAGTACTTTGCCACTTTTACTTACTTTATCAACTTCTAAACACATAGAACTCATACTATCAGTTACTAAATCAGATGCTAAACCAAGGTCCATAGAGGCTGCCTCTGATAAATTAAGTACTGGCATTAAGGCATGCATTGATTTTTGAACATCCCATCCAGCAAGTCCCATATATTGAAGTGCATTAGCAGAGTCAGCGGCAGTTTTAGTTGTAGCTTTTCCAGCATCTCTAGCAGCCTTAGACATAGCTTCAAAATCACCTGGTTTTAAAGAATTTCCAAATGTAGCCTTAACTTGAGACATAGCACTTTCAAATTCTGTTCCAACTTTTGTTGCAGCAGCAAATGCTCCACCGACTCCAGCAGTTATAAGTCCTCCTGCTTTTAATGCACTTGTGCCAACACTTTTTAAATTGTTCTGGACATTGTTTAATGCTCTTGATGCTTGAGAGGATGAATCATGCAAAGCCCTAGTATTAGCTGCTACTCTTCTTAAAGTTGAACTTGCTTCATCTCTCATTTTTATTACTGCCTGTAAAACTTTTGTACTAGAACTCATAGATTAAAACAACCTCCCAGCACCAGATTTTATTTCTTCTTTTCTTTCATCCAACTCTTGGTCCATAAAAACACTAACAATCTTTGTTTCACCTTTAAGCATGTGAAAAGAAACGGATGGCATTATTCCTTTATACTTAAATAATAAGTACATTAAGTTGACTTTTCCATCCGTTTTAATTAGTTTTTTATTTCTTTATCTTTTTCCTTCTGTCTTTTTCTATCGCCCTCTGCATCTATACCATTTACCTTATTAACTTGTTCATATAAATTATCAATTTCTCCAGCTAATAGTAACTTTTTTATAAGGTCTTTAGGAGTTACTAGTCCGAACTTTTCTACAACTTCCATATTTCTAAACATTGGGCATGATTCAAGTATTGTGTTCACCTTAAGTTCGTAAACATTAATATTCTCTAAATTGCCACTATCAACATCCATTGAATTAACTCTTATCTCGTCAAAACGTTCTGGATCAATGGCATTACATTCAATTTCTAAAGTGTCATCTAATTTTTTACAATATAATTCATATATACTAGATGGCATTTTTAATTTACCTGCATCCATATTTAATAATTTTTCTACTGTATTCATATAATAAATTTTCTCCTATTTTTCCTTGATTTTATCTAAATATTTAAAGCCTTCAAATGTAAATGGAACCTCTATTTCTCCCATTTTTCCTGCTTCCCAATCAGCTAAAGTTAAATCATCAAGCATGCATCCATAAAGTGCAATTCTTTCTGATCCATATGAATCTGGATCATTCAATTTACTTACTATAGTAAATTTGAATGCTTTTCCTTCACTTAGCATACCTTCAACATATTCTCCAAATAGAGAACTCACTTTAAATAAAGTTGTAGAGCCCTTTCCTGATGCTCCAATGAGTTTTTGTCCAACCATTAATTGGCCACAAACTTTAACCTCTTCTTTTTCTAATTCAACTTTTGCCTCTAAGCCTTTTACAGCCGTCATTTGCCTGTTATCTATCCAACATTCTCCAAATGTTCCAGATATTATTCTACTTGGATCTATTTTTGCTTTCAAATTTTAACCTCCAAACTAACTACATAGAGATGTCTAAATAAACATCTTCCATAGCATCTATTAATTTAATTTTTGCTTTTAAAAATACAATTGTATCAGTGTTACATTCTTTTATTTGTTGTTCCTCCATATTAGATACATCAATATGATTTTCTTTTAACCATGCTCTCTGAGCATCTAAATTAATTTCTATTGTTGAACCTGGGTCAATTAAACCATCTTTTTCTAATTCTTGAAGATATAATTGTATTGCAACAATAAGTAAACACTTATTATCATAAGTGTTTGGTGTTTTTCCTATATAATTTTTTACAATTATTTTTTTAATATCGTTATGAATTTGATCTAGTGTATCAACCAACTTAATCTTTTTGAATATATCACCTTTTGAATCAGTAATTGTTGTAAAGGATGTTACCCCTCTAGCAGCAACTATAGAGCCACTTTCTTTTATTAAAATTAACTCTCCATTATTTATCTTTGCATTTGCTTCAACCCTTGTTAGTTTTGGTATGTTAGTTATTTCTGGTATATCTGCATATGTTATAGACTGAGTTGATGGAGTTCCTGAGATAAAACCTGCTAATCTTGGTAGAAATTCATTTGAAGTATATTTCTTACCATCAATCTCAATATCAGTTGTTGTAAAGTTTATTATACCTTCATAATCTGCTACATTATTTGCAGTTATAGCCTTAACCTTTATTTTATTATCTTCTCTCATCTTATTAATCCATGCTTTGATTTTAGGCAATTCTTGATCTGTCTCCTCTGGCATACAAAGGTAATTAAATTCACAAGTTTCAAGAAAGTCTAGAGCATCATCTATTGATTCATCTACATCTAATGCGTAGACTAATATCTTATTTGGAGGATATATATTTCCTCTCATCGCCATCTTTATATAGTCTAAATTGTCAGCAGAATAGCCATTTGGAATATCTTCTATTTCCTGTATTTCAATCAATCCTGTATTCTTTGTATCTTTTAAAATAAGTGCTACAATACCTCCAGAACGTTTAACAAAAGTTTTTCCTGCTTGGATAAAAGAAATATTAATTTCTGGTAGACCCATTTAATCACTTCCTATCTTTAAATCTACATTTTCCATAGTTTCATATGTTTCTTTACTAAAGTAAACCTCTTCAAAATAAGATACAGTCATTAGAAAAGTTAGTTTATACCCTACAGAATCTTTTACAATTGATGGAGATATATTCTCTATAGTTAAACTCCTATCTTTAACTCTAATGCTTCTATTAAATATTTTTTCTAATCTACTTTGTATGTCATATAAATTTAATTTATTTTTTCTAGCCTTTTGATAATATTCAACATCTATGAATATCTTTTTAGTATCTAAAACTTTATTTGCAATATTATTAGAAACAGGTAAAAGTTGCACAAAAAAACAAGCCTCCTCAAAGCCTTGTATATTATCCTCATTAATAAAAATATCTGTATCTTTAAACTCATTTTCTATTCTTTCATTAACTGCTATTATAATATCTCTGTTTGTAAGCAACTAATCACCTACCAATCAAATAAATTTGCTTTTGCGCTTGTCATATTTTCTTTTGTTTTTTCAATTCCCTTTTCAACCATAAAAGAGCCAGGGACAATGCCACCATTTTTAGTTGAATGGCCATCATTTACTAAAGTAGCATATTCAACCTTATCTTCAACAATATAAGTATCATATTCAGGCTGATTTTCTTCCCATCCATTTTTTAATTTTTCAGTTCTCACAGGTGTTTCATCTCTTATATTTTCTGCTAGTTCTTGCCCAGTTGCTTTTGTAAACTTCTTGATTTTTCTATTGAAATTTGATGCATTTAACTTTAAATCTAAGGCTAATGCTTCAAAAACTCCTAAATTATCTATTCCCATTATATTCTCTCCGCTTCTGTAATAGGTATTTCCATATGGCTTGGATATATATTTGCCTTAGAAACCTTAAATATAGCTTCTTCTCCATGACTATAAGTTGCATTTATAGTGTCGCCTGTTTTTATATCCACTTCTGGTCTGCAAAATAACTTTCTATTTATGACTATAGCTCCAATATCACCATTTACAATAGCTTCTTCTTTTCTTGAAATTGCACATGGGATATCCTCAGCTATAATAATATTACTAAAATCATTAGAACATGTTTCTTGATTCCAACCTTTTGACTTTCTGATAATAGTCATTTTATCAAGATAGGTCATTTCTAATATATCTGCTTCTGTCACTTAATCACCCCTTAGTACATATTAACAACACAAAATGGACTTAGAAATTTTTTATCAGCATCAGTTAAAAAAGATGATGAACTCATACTATTTTCAGCAGTTTGCAATGTTAAAGTATTATATTCTATTTTTGTATCACCTCTAGTTATAGCTTTTAAGTTTTTTTCTAGATTATCAAGTCCACTGTTTTTCTTAAGTTCCTCAAATCTTGAAGATAATATTGATATTATTTTTTCTTCCACAAACCCTTCTAGTGCTATACTTAATTCCTGTCTAGAACAATATTCTAAAACCATTTCACTTATTTTATTTATATAAAGGATTATTAATTTATCATATCTATCATTTTCTATTCCTAAAATTAACTTAATACTATCAAGCATTGTACTCATCTAGTAATTGGATTAATTCTTCTTTAGTTTTAGTTGAATATCCCTTTATATTTTTACCTTTAGCAATTTCCATAAGTTCTGGTTTAGATAGATTAAACAAATCATTAGAGATTGATTTAACTTTTTCGATTTTTTCCTCTTTTTTATCAATATTCTCTTTAGTTACTTCTTCTAAATATATTTTAAATCCCTTTGATACTAGATTATTACTTTCATATTCATTATTAGCAAGTCTAATAACGTTATCTTTTTTTAATACAAACATTTATTTCACCTCTACTCTTGAGTAGCCTTTGCTTGTTTTACACATGCTCTACAAAGTTTTATTGGTTCATCTAATAGCCATAAATCATGATACTTTCTATAATCTATTTTATAGGCATCAGCTGATTGATTTTGATCTGGAGTGAATATTCTTGGTTTATCTGTCTTAGATATTGCAATTGGAGCAGATGATGGAGTTATTAACCAGTTTATATCTAGTGCTTTTGCTCCTTCCTTAAATCCACCTGCTGTTTGACCAGATGTTTTACCATCCATGAATATATATTCTGTTTTCATTCTTTTTGATGGAACTTTTATTATAGGTACATTATCTATAGATTTTACAATTCTTTTTATATCTCCATCACCAAATTCAATATCATCAAGTTGAGTAGACTGTTCTAAGATACTTGCCACTATACTAGACATACTAATAATAAGAGGTATATCACCAGTTGAATCTTGAATTGATGCTATCTGATATTTTAATTCACTTAAAATACTCGCAGCAGATACTTCATAAGAATATTTTACACGTTCATCAACCTTAGAAACTTCTGAAAATATCTTTGAGTATCTATATGCATCTATTTCTGGTATAACATGTTGCTTTTGAAATAATCCCATTACAGAAGAGGCATTTACAACAAAGTTTGTTTCATTTACATCCATTGAATCAAGCATAAACTCTCTACTTCTATCCATTTCCATTCTTCTAGTTTCATACTCAAGTGTTATTGCTCCTGGAGCATATCCTTTAGATCTATCATAATCTCCTAAACCATCCATAGATACCTTAGGAATCTTTACTTCTCTACCTCCATCATATATAACTTGACCAGAGTTTCTTTCCATCCATCCAGTAGTTGAACCTACCACTATTTGTGAATCTAATTCTTGTTGAAAAAGCGTTACATATTGTAATACATTAGCCATTTATAAAATCCTCCTCTTTTTTAGAAACTATTTAAACCTTGTTTTATCTGCTTTCTAACCTCTGATAGTTCATTATCGCCTTCTTTTCCAGGTGGCGTATATGAACCATCTTTAATCCTTTCATCTACTCTAGATTGAATATATTTTTTCATTGAGTTTTCAAAGATATCTATATTTGCATTTGTTTTTTCATCATCATCAGATAGTAGATATTCAATTAAGTTTGTAGGTATTTTCTTTTCAACTAAAATATCCTTATATTTAGAAATCATTTCTGTATGTCTTTTTTCTTTTTCTAATCTATCCAATTTTTCATTTAGTTCCCTTATAGCCTTTTGTTCCTCTGTTTCATTTGTAGAAGTCCTTTTTAGAACTTCAGCATTTATAAGTGTTTGCATATCTTTTTTCTTAAAGTTTTCAAGTGCTTCACTATGATATTTATTTTTTTCGCTATCCATAAAAGATTTAAAATTAGTATCATTTAAAATCAAAGCCTTAAAATCATCTAATGTAAGTTCTTTTTTATCTTTTAATTTAAATAAATCTACATTTTCCAATAATGAATCTATTTCTGATTCCTCTTCTATATTTTGCAGTAGTTCTATCATTTCTTTTTTCTTCATAATTTTCTCCTTTTTATAAATTTAAACATAACAAATACACATATCAAATCAATATGCGTTAAAGAATAGGTATATATTCACATCTACAATAACAATGTTGTGGTAATGAAGGTCTTGATTCATTTACATAAAAGGTTAGACCATTATACATACTACAATCATTACATGTTCTAGAATCTAAATCAGCACAGTACATTACTTTTATAATACCTTGGGTTTTAAAGAAGTACTCATTCACTTCATTTTGGCATCTAGATACTTCAGATTCTACTAACCTTCTTGTTTGACTTGCTCCAGTTGAATATTTATCTCTTATTATTTTCTCTATTTTATTTACAGAAGTTTTTCCATTTAAAAAATTCTTTATTTCTTTTTTAAGAGATTCTTCTATACCTTTTTTATTATTCCAAAGCCTATCACTCCAATGCTTACTATCAACTTTGTTGTTTACTATTTTATTTATAATTTTACTGTTAAGATTATTCATGTCTCTAATTTTTACTATTACTCCTAATAAAATCACTAGATTTGAATACTTATTTCTAGATGAATCAGATAAAATGCTTTCTATATCTTTTATTTCTTCATCATAATTATTTGAATACTCATTTATAATTTTATTAAGTTTTGCTCTTAATCTTTTCTTATCTTTAATGCTAATATCTAGATATTCATTGAAAATATCATGTGAAAGCAGTATCTTAGCCACTTCTATTAAAAGTTTATCTCTATTTTCTCTTTGATACTTATAAAATGATTTTGTTCTATTTTCAGCAGATTTATATATATCTTCAGTCAATTTAGTTATAATCTTTTGATTCATCTAATAAAATCTCTCCCTCTGAAACTATTTCCTGTTCTTTTTTAGCCTTTTCCATTTCTGCGTGAGGATTATCAATAAAACTTAGTTGAGATAATCCGGTTTCAGTAGATAATTTATCTCCAAGTTGACTTAATATATTTGCTACAACTAAATCATCACGTGGTATCTTAGGGGTAAATTTAGCCTTAATATCTTTATAATCATAGTCAAAACCATATTTTTTATTAAGCCAAATGCACAATAATTTGTACCTATTAAATAAAGTATCTGCAATACTATCATTATTTTGGCTACAAATCCATTCTGTACTGATTAATCTTGCTATAACTGCTAGACTTGATGTATTACTTTGCATTTTTTCATTGTGATTTATATGAGATGTAATTTCATACATATTTTCTTTTATTGAAGATAGTGTATTTTGAACAAATGTATCATTCATGTCTTTAATAAGCCACTCTATTTTTCCATCTCCATTAACTTGAAGTATTCCAAGTTCTTTCATCCTTGGCAAATCTTCTTCTTTAATATTACATCCAGAGAAGGTTAAATAAGCATTTCTAAAATCACTAATTTCATTACTTATATCACTTAAATTAGTTTCATAAGCATCTTGTAACCCTTTTATATCATTAAATATTGTATTTTTTCCTAGTTCTTCACTTCTTTTGCAAATTGATATTGGCACATTGCCATCAAATATATTATTTACTGTAGGGCTTTCAACTTCTTTGAAATTTGAATCAAAATGATATATGTATTCTTTATCATATACATCTATATAAATATCATCTTTAAAATCTTTTTTGAATTCTCTTAAAAAGTAAATAAGTTCTCCGTCTTCATTCTCATAATGGCATCCATCTGATGGTTTTATTATTCTTACTTTCATTTCATTGTTTTTTACATAGTAAAGTTCATAGCATAATCCAAATAGTAGTGTGTATCTTAATAATTCTGAATCATGCTTTTTACTCCAATGGCAAGTATAGTATTCTAAGTCATTTATAATCTTCTCATCACCCAATCTACTTGTATAGGTAATTTTGTTTGCTAATGAATAAGCAACTTCTTCATTAATAAACTTTTTTAAGAAATTAGTGTTTATTTTATTATTAGATCTCTTGGTAACCATTTTATAGTTACTAATAGCATCTGTTTCACCTTTATAATACTTATACATAGTGTTGTATTCTTGCTTTTTTAAACTCCAGTCCTCATATATTTCTCTTAATAAACTTAAATCTATTTCCACTTAATGCATCACCTCCATACAATCAAAGACCTAAATTTCTTCTATCTAATAGTGTAATACTTTCATTTACTTTAATATTAAAAATCCTATTTATAAATTCTGCTGATATATCTGGTGCATCATCATGTAGAGAGTACTTTTGTCCTGTAAAATCAAGGATTTGCTGTATAAATGCCTTATCTTCTTCTGCAAAAATCATTTGACCTTTATTTAAAACAGGTATTAAAGTAGATATCTTATCATCCTTATTTTTCTTCTGATGTTCATTGATGATTTCTATATTTCTGTAGTAAAGTACATCATCATTTTTTATTTTAAGTTCTAATTGATTAGCATCTGCACCATTAAATGTATTTTTTTCTATATAAACATGTGTTATATCTGGATACACTTTTAATAAATAAATCATATGGTCTATATATTTATCAAAATCAGTTCTAGCATTTATTTTAGCTAGTTCTGCTAATCTCCCATATAGTAAACCATTATCTGACTCACTCCCAACAAGAAAAGCACTATAGTCATGTTTAGACCCACCAGCAGATGCTGGATCACATAATAGCATTGTCTTTTTGAAGTTATGTGTTTCAATACATTCCCTAGATTCAGTTCTTACTGTTTTAAACCATTTTTCACCTATTGAATTTACATCATTTTGTACTTCCTGTTTAAAAGAGGTTGGGTTTTCATAATAACTTAAAGCCATATCTAAACAATCCCAAAAACTTGGCCACAATATAGGAAATTTCATTTCTTTTTCATTATCCCAGTAAAACTCTTTAGCATCTTCAAGATGATTTGTATTTTTAAAATCAAATAATAGTTCTTTGAATTTTAGCCATAATCCAGAGTTAAATAATTCATCTACATTATCAACTAAAACTCCTTTTTCACATTTAAACTTCCATGTTGGTAAATTCTTTAGCCTACTATAGAAACATTCTTTGTGTTGTAAAGTACCCAGTGCTATAAATGTAGTTCCTCTTTTTATAGTTTTACCATTTCTTATAACTGGTTTTTGTGCAGCATATTTTACGTCATCAGAAAATCTTTTAAACTTTTTTTCTCTAGCATCTTCTGTTCTAACATTTTCCTCTGACTGATAGTCATCAAGTATGATAAGATCAGGACGATTATTATTGTATTTTCTTCCTCTCATTGGTGATGAAGATGATATTGCTTCAATAAAGGTTTTATTAGTTAATTCTAATTGAGTACTATTACAAATGTATTTTCTATCATTGTCATTTAAAAGTACTCCAAATGCTTTTTTGATATACTCATTTTCAAGCAAAGCATTCTTTATATCTTTTACAAATTTTTCTGCTGTAGAACCTATATCTGAACAAATTAATGTGTACATTTTATGTTTATAACAGTGTGACCATACAGTTGTTGCCAAATCTCCAAATGCACTTTTACCTGTACCTCTTGGATAAATTCTTCCTAATTGTTGTGATCCATCTCCAATTATAGATTCTTGTATATCTTCCCATAACTCATGATGAACTTTAGCTATAGGTGCAGCAGCATTATCTTCCTTTGGGAGATAGGTATCTTGCATAAAGTACATACAGAAAAATTCTAAATTTATTTTCCCAAGTTGATAGGCAAGACCATTAACACCAAAAAGATTATTTGCATTAGACTTTATAAGTACATTTGCTTCATTTTCAGCATCTTTTATTGCTGCTCCATTTCTTATAAAAGTCTTTGCTAGATAACTAAATATAAGTTGTATATTTCTTTCTAAATTATCCACTGGTATTTACATCCTTTTATCTCTTCTATTTTCTTTTTAGGTTCAGTTAATAATATAATTAATAAAATGAACAATATAATTTTTTCTATAATAAAATCACCTTCTTCAAGATGTATCTCTGGTTTTTAAATTTTGCTAGAAAATTTCCAGAACTCATTTTCTATAAAAAATACTTTTTATGAAATAGAAGGATACCCCCTATTAAAATTTGAACTAAATAAGGGCATAGTTCTATGAACTTGCCCTGCCTTGATTCAAAGTTTCAAGTCTATTTTTTTGAGACTTCAATAAATCTATATTATTTTTAAAACTTTTGTCTATATTATGTTTTTCCCTATATTGTTTTGTTAATTTAAACCATGTACTTTTATTATTTACTGATATTCCTATTAATTTTTTACACTCTCTAGCTCCTATTTCCAAATTGAAATATTTTTTTAATATTGGCTCTGCTTCATCAATAGTCGTTGCTCTAGGTCTACCTCCTCCTCTACTTTTAAATCCTTCCTTGTCATGTGATTTCTCATGGCACTCTACACACAAAGGAACTATGTTACTAAGTTTATTAGTTCCACCATTTATAAGAGGAACTATATGGTGATATTCTATGTTTTCAATTCTGCCACAATTACTACAAGCACTGCCAAGTTTTAATTTTAATTCTGTTCTAAAGCTTTTCTTTGTAAATTCTTGCCTAAGATCTTCATATGTGACCTGTATTTTTTTTGCTTCTTTAGTTTTTTTCATCTCACTGTATTTATATAAACATAGCTTTGAGTTTGCAAATACTATATACTTATCTATTGCCTTAGATATAAATTCATTCTGTTTTATGAACTTAACAAGTTCTTTTAGTTCAATTTCATTTGCTATGGTGGGAACATTAGTTAATACTTCATGTATACTATATTTACCTTCATCCAACAATTCTATATATTTTAATAAATCACTTAGATTATAACTATTCATATTTCCGCCTAGTTACTTTCATAACTTTTTATTAATCTATCTAAGGTTGGCCTACTTATTCCCAGTTCATTTGCTAATTGAGTTTTATTAAGTTGTCTAGTCTTATATCTATCATAATAACTACCAAAATTATCTATTTTAACCTCTTTACGACCCTTATATTTACCTTGTTCCTTAGCTATTGCGATACCTTCTCTTTGTCTTTCTAGCATGTTTTCTCTTTCAAATTCATATATTGCACCAAGCATTGTAAGCATCAACTTTCCTGCAGATGTATTAGTATCTAAGTTTTCTTTAGCACTTATTAATTTTACATGCTTTTTTTCTAGAAGTTCAACTATATCCAATAAGTCTTTAGTACTCCTAGCAAGTCTGCTAAAATCATGTACAACTATTGTGTCGCCTTCTCTTACAAAATCTAGCATAGCCTTTAACTGTGGTCTATTAATATCCTTGGCACTTATTTTTTCTTGATAAACTTTTTCTGCTCTATGATTTTTCATTGTGACTATTTGTCTATCTTCATTTTGTTCTATTGTTGAAACTCTTATATAACCTACTACCATTTGGCAATTCCCCCAATATATTTTATTTATAAATAAAGTATATCACGTTTGTAAAAATAGAATCAAATATTTATCATGCTTTTTGTAAATTAATCCGTTTTTAAATTCTATTTTTACAAAAGTAAGTTCTTTTCAAATGTAAATTTACACTATGCTTTATTTTTACAATAAATATTTGTAAAATGGTAGTTTTTTAATTAAAATAATGCTTATTAAGAATTATTTTTTTGTTCTTATTCTTATCTTAGCTATGGCTGCTTCTATTTCTGTTTCACCAGTTTCCATACCATTACCATTTTCTTCTTGAATAACTGTATTTGTAGGATTACCATAAATACGATTTATAAGATATTGATTGGCTGCTAACATTACTCTCTTATCACTATTATCTTTGGCCAATGCCTTAATATTATTAACATAGGATTCTATATCTTTTAATATTATTGAGTTTCCCTGGCTTGCCAGCTCTTGCTTACGCCTGTCCATTTCTTTCCTAACATGTTCCCTATTCATCCAGTTATAAACAGTTTGTCTACTGATACCAATTAAGTTAGCAGCATCTGTAACGTTAAAGCCTGAAATCAAGAGAGATACTAACTTTGATTCTTCTTGGTTTAATTCTTCTAATCTTCTATATCCTGTATTAACTATCTCAACATCTTTTTCACTCAAGAAATCACTCCTTTACTCCAATATTTAATATATCTACATTTAGTTTAATATCAAAAAAAATGTCCTCTAATAGTGATTTTCAGACTTCTTAATAAATCTATTCTATTCTTTGGAAATTCTATTATTAAAGGCCTTTACACTTTTGTAATGTCCTATTGCTGAAAAACGTAACATATGAAATTTAGAGCTAATTTATAATAATGTTAATCTCTTTTTCTTTTCTTTAATTTATTAGTAAATTTAGTTATTGCTTTTACTTCTTCTTCTTTATCAATTCCAATATATCTTCTTGTTACTTCTATTGTCTTATGACCTAATATCTTTCTTATAAGTTCTAATGCATAAGTCTTATTTTCCTCCTCATCATAAATATGCCTTGCAAATGTCTTTCTTAAAGAGTGTGTCGCAACATTTTCTTTTATTCCTACTATTTGTGCTGCATCTTTTATTATTCTTCCTGCTTGTCTTGTTTGGATGGGTCTATTAAATTTCTGTCTCTTATTACTTTTAAATAAAAATTCTTCTCCAAGTTTATCTTGAGTATAGTTTTCTATAGCACCCTTTATTACATCAGATAAGAAAACTTCTCTGTCATAATCTCTTTTTTCCTCTATAACTCTAATCCAATCCTTAGATACTCTTATCTTCTTCCCTTTTTTATCTAATTTTACATCTGTTACATCTGCAACTTTAAGTGCTAATATATCCCCTATTCTAAGTCCAGTACACATTCCAAATAGAGCTAACAAGTAATTTCTTTCATTCCATTCCTCTAAAAAATTTAAAAGTCTAAAGACATCTTCAATATCTTTTATAGGATTAACTTTTTGTCCTTTATGTGCTTCCATTCATTAAAAACACTCCTTATTCCCATAATAATTTTTTCTCTGCCTTTCTTGTACTAACATCTTTAAATCTTCATCTACATTAGCAAAAGAATCTGTAATTATAGAGGTTATATCATTTGTAGTGTATCTTCTCTCTTTTGAATAAGTACTGGTTTTTATTCTAAATCCTAAGTCATTTACAGTTCTAGTTACTTTCACCACATTTTCTAACTGTAAATATAACTTAAATGTAACCAACTCAACATGATCACACTCGTCAATTATACTTTCTTCTAAAACTTTTAAATATAAATCTAACTTATCAATCTTAGAATGATAGTTACTTTTAACCTTCTTTTTTAGTTTCAGGAGTTTTTCTTGTTTTTTCTTTATAAAATCTAAAGAACATTCCCTTCCATACATACCTGGAGTTTCTCTCATTACATTGTCATAATACTTTAGATTATCTGGTATATATGCAGCACTTAAAATTTCCTCTGTTATATCTCGTTTAATTTCAAACACCTCTTTTAAAAATACTTGTTTTATTGCATAAAAAAATACCATCTATTTAGATAGCATTAAATTATATCTATTAATTCTTTAATTTTCATATATATCTCTTTATAGTTCATATCTTTGTCTATTAACTTAGGCAACTTCATAGATATGACTCTTTCAAGTGCTTGTATATCAAACAATTCACTTTGATTTAATTCATCTCTTTTTACATCTTTTGGGATTCCTAGTTTTTTTCTTACAAGTTCAGTAAAATGTTTATAATACATTTGAGGCTTATTACTACCTTGACTAATAGCATAATAAACAAACTCTTGTATTTCATCAGTAAAATCTTTTCTTACCTTTTTACCTTCTGTTCTTATATCCAACCATTCTTGGTCTTTTTCTGTAGCAATATAATAACCATGTATTCTAATTTGGTCTATAACCTCTGTAGTCCATTCAGTAAATAATTTTGCTTCTGGCTTATTACTCCTAAAAGCTATGTTGTATACTGCATGAGGTTTTATAAATATTTCACCAGTTCTATATAACTCTTTAAAATTTGAATAGTGCATATCATGCACTTTTAAAAACTCATTAGTAATCTTCTTTTTATATTTACTATTTATGTTTCTTAGAGTAGAGTTAATTTGAATTACACCTAATTCTTCACCTACATCACCAGCATGAAACCAAACTTCACTACCATCTTTTGACCATATCATTCTTATGTTCTTCTCTTGTAAAATTTTCAACATACTACTTCCTCCTAAATTATTTATTAAATTTTTGTATAAAAAAAGACCCAGAATATAAATTCCAAGCCATTTTTTATTAAATATGTTTTTATCACAATACAATCTTATCATGATTAAAAGACACAAATCGTACACAAATCGGTCATAAATCGTACATAAATCGTCTACAAAAAAGACATTATTTACATTTAAATCTATTCAATTAAATTAAGAGCATACTTTACAATATGCTCTTAAGAAAGATATTTTTTGTTTATAGGTTGTAATATTTCTCTAGTATTTTTATTTTTATAATTTCAAAAATAAAAATTAAAATCACAGTTATTATCATATTTCTTGTACTATTTTCTATAATATTATAACGAAATAATGCAAAAACAATAATTAATGAAATTATATTTATAGCTCCAGAAATTAAGAATGCCTTTTTCTTATTATTCATATATTTCCTCTCTAGATTATCTAAATTAGTCTATATCAAGCATTTTTAAGTACTTCTCATTAACTTTATATACATCCTTTTCTCTAGATAAAATCTCTATCTCTTCAAGATTATTAAACACTTCCATCAACTGGTTAACTAATTCAATTTCCTTTATTCCAGCCTTTAAGTATCTACTTTTATTCTTTTTAATATAATTTTCTAATGTCATAGAATAGTTATCTTTACTACAAATATATTTTAATATATGTTCTTCTGTTGCTGATAGAGTAATATCATTTTCAAACAACTCTTCTTTTAATACACTCTCTAAAGACTTTCTATCATGCATGTCTCTCATTTCATTTATAGACTGTATTATTGACTTTAGCATGAACTCTATAAATACAGTTAAATTATATCCTTTATTCTCTACATCTAGTATAGCCTTATAATACTTAGTTCTGTTTTTAGATATCATATATGATATTGAAAACTCTTTAAAAGTATCATATCCTTTATTAATTAAATATAGATATGATAAGGCTCTTGATGTTCTTCCATTACCATCACTAAAAGGATGAACATATACAAAGTAGAAATGAATTATTGTACTCTTTACTAAATCATTTACTTTACTATTTTCCATAAAAGTTATTAATTCATCCATAAAGTCATATATTTTCAAAGGATCAAGTCCCGTATGTATAATCTCACCTTTTGAATCACATACATATACTTTTTCAGTTCTGTACTCATATTCTTCTGAATCTAAGCAGTTTTCACCCAATATATGATGTAAATTATATATAAATTTGTGACTATATAATTTATCTAAATTATCTAATCCATATTCTAAGGCTCTATGATTATTGTAAATCATGTACTCACTTTTATTACTTGGTTTCATCTTTCCTCTAATTATAGATTTTGCAATCTTTCTAGTTGAAAAAGCACCTTCTATTACACTAGAATAATAAGACTCTAAGGCTAAATCATTTTTATCTTCTATTATTTTAAATATCTTGCTTGATGTTAATCTATCTATTTCATCTATTGAATTTAATATGTTATAAGTTTCATGATAGTATAGTTCTTTATTATCAAAACTCTTTAAGGAAAGTATAATTTTATCTCCAGTAGAGTATTTATTTTTGTATTCTTCTATTGTCAGTTTAATCACCACCTTAGTTTATCTTTATTTATTAATATTAACAAAAAGTATTGTTTTTTACACTATTTTTAATTGTTTATTTTATGAGCTATAGTTTTATTTCTGTTAATTGCAATCTTGAATATATAAAATTTTTAAAGATTATACAAAAGTGTCTAAAAATCAATTCATTCTTCGTTATAATTATATATACATTACCATAAAGGAGGATTACTATGCTAAATAAGAAAAATATAAGTTTAATTATCTTAGTAATAGTTTTAAGTTTATTCACTGCTATATTTATTTTCAATAATAGAAATACAAATGATAAATCAAAAGAAATTACTAAAAATAATGAAGAAATAGTGCCTAAAAACTTAGAAGATTTAAGTATAGAACAATTAACAGAAATTAGAGATAAGGCTATTGATAAAAATTTAGAAGGTCTTAGAGAATTTGGAGAAGATTCAATAAAACAGCGTAAAGATTCAATTTTAAATTTTGAATTTGGATTAGTTGCTTTTGTTAACAAAAATTATAGTAACTTAACAGAAAAAGAGAAATTAATAAGACAAATTAATATTGTTAACTATGAAAACTCTATAAATGACATAATGGATCCTTCAGGTTCATTCTTTGAATTAGCCAATCAAAGTTACCAAGTTAATGAGTTTATGTTAAAAAACGGAAAAAGTTATAAGGAATGGTCATATGAATATATAGAATTCTTAATTGATCATTTAGATGAATTATGCAAATTTGTTGATTTTGATATAAAAGATGTAATAGATATTATTGATCCTACAATAAAAACAGATCTTTCAGAAGAACAAAAGAAATCTTTGAATGATAAATTAAAGAAAGTGTCTTCAAGTGATACTTTAAGTGAAGACATTAAGAAGGAGATAAAAAACTGGGAAAACAATTTGAATAGTTTAAATATGAATAAAAATAATTCTAATTAACTGATAGTGTAAAATGTACATAATTATAAATAAAATAGGGATGTCTTAAAATTGATTATTTTCTAATCTAAATATTTTAGGCCTATCTAAAAACATAAGATTATGGTCTAAAATTTGAAATTTTAGACCATAATTTAATTTATCTTATACTGACTTAGACATTTAAAAGTTCCTTTAACGCACTCTTTCATGAAAACACAAATTAGCCTACAGTATTTTCAGTGTAATTTAGTCCTCAACATCATCAAAAAATATAGTTTTTATAAATTCTCCGATTCTTACAGACTCTGATTTCTTTAAATCTTTAGGTATTTCTATTTTTACATTTACATCTGGTCTTATTGGGTACTCTACAGTTATAAACTCTTTTTCATCTAATTTATCTTCAGTAACTTCTCCAAGTGCTATTTGGATATCTTTATACCTATGAGTTAAATCTGCACAAGTTTTTGGTACTTTTAGTGAACTTCTTAAATCTAATGTTAAATTATTTCTTAAAAGTGGCTCTCCAATCCAGTTGACACCTCTTTGATGAGGATATCCTTCACCAGTAGCTTTAGTTTCATCATATCTATAGTCTGTTGATATTTCACCTATATACACAAGATCCACATGTGGAACAACTACAATATCTCCAATATTCATTCTATTTGCTATTATATCTAATGTTGATTTATCACTAGACATTGATCTAGGGCTTTTATAATCACGTTTACTAAGTATTTCTCCTATATCATTTATATCTTTACCTGATAAGTCCTCTACATAATCCCAACCAACTCCTATCAAATTGTTTGCTTTAAATTCTTTCATTCTATCAATATTATTTGGTAATGCTCTAAATAACCATGCCTTTTTCATATTTATATCCCCCTTAATATTATTATCTATTCACATAATATCAAGTTTCATAGCATAAGTCAACAATAAACTTATAGATAACTATAAGTTATCTATAAGTTTATTGTATCTAACTAATTATATATTGATTGTTTTATAATCTAATTTAATAAAAAATCAAGTTGATTTTAGTTTTCTCATAAATGTAAAATTTCAAAGCAATCCTTTTATCTTATCTATAATCTCTATTCTCATTTGTTTACACTTACTTGTTGAAAAACCAATCATTCTACCAACATATTCCCAAGATGTTCTGTTATTTGAAAAATACTTATATTGGACTATTTTCTTTTCTTCTTCACTTAATATCTTCATTGCATTATCTATTTTTTCAACTAGCAATTCCTTATGCCTTTTCTCTTTTTCTTTTAATGATACTTTCCTTTCTTTCTCTTCAACTTCTATCTCAACTACACTTTTAGTGTCATATGTTTTACTTGATTTTTCTCTAATTTCAATACCACTGCATCCTCTATAACCATTCTTTATTATCTCTATATCAATACCTATCTTCTCAATTTCTGCTTTTGCTTTTTTATAGCTATATAACTTGCCCTCTGCACTACTAAACAAAATATCTTTTTTATTGGCCAATATTACTTCACACTCCCATTTATGTTATAATTATTTTGTGATGACAACTTTAGAATTTTGACAAGCGGGAGCGTGAAGTAATGCTCCTCTTTCTTTTTTGAATAAGATTACTTTTCCTCTATGTCTACACCAGCATTTCTTAAAAAATCTTCTACCTCCATTTTTTCAAGTTCCTTATTTCCATTTCTCATACAATGTAAGTACACCATTGGCTCATATAATCTCATTAATATTCCTATGTCTAATTCTCTTACTTCTTTTTCAAATTCTTCTGTGTCTAAAATATTCATCTTTCTATTTGTCTTTATAAGTTCTTCAATTATTAATTCTTTTAAAAAATCTAACATTTCTCCTCCTTTAATTTTTCTTAAATTCAAAGTCTTGATACATACAACCACAGTCTTTGCATTGCCAAACTATTCCTATGGTTGTTTTAAGTTTAAATACACTTCCACCACATACTGGACACTCATTTTCCCTACCGCCAACTATTTTAATCTTCATTTTACCTCCAATAAACTTAAATATTTATATTATTTTCCTAGTATATTAATTTCAGATTTTAATTTTCCTAGTCTTCTGCATATTGTTATTTGGTTAGTTCCAAGCATTTTACCTACTTCTTTCTGAGTATATCCTCTTTCTCTTAAACAAACTATTTTCTGTATATCTTTTATCTCACTTCTTTTTATGCAAGATTTAATAACATGAACACTTTCTATATCTATACTTTCATTACCAGCTAATCTATCCTCTATTCTTATTTCTTCACCATAAGCATTCCTATAGATACATTTTTCAAAACTATCTATATCATTTCTATAATGTTTTTTAACATATCTAGTTGTAAATCTCATTAAATGTCCTAATATATATGGCCATGCTATTGCAGAAAATGTTCCTTTATTTTCATCAAAACAACATGTTGCTTTATACAATCCTATAGAGCCTTCTTGAAATAAATCTTCTTTCAAAGATGGATATTTTCTTAGAAAACATTTAAAATGTTTATTTATAATAAAGTGTACAAGATTTATATTATCTTCAACTAATTTATTTATTTCTTCCAGACTTCTCATATAATCACCTCTTAAAATGGTATATCTTCGTCATTTAATACTTGAAAGCCAATCTCCTTATCTTTATCTTTGCTATTTTCTTCCTTTTGCTTATAATCGAGTGAATTAACAGTTTTAGCTCTAACTTTTGCAAAAGTTTTTTTCTCCATTTTCTTCGTATTTTCTATTCTTATTTACTACTATTTTTCATACATGATTTCTTCTCTTTTCTCTATCTCTTTTACTACTTCTGTTGCTTTTAATAATGATTCATATCTACTCATTGACTTAGATTCAGATTTTATTTCTGATGCTATTTTATTAATGAATTCTGTTTTTTCTAATATGTTCATATGTGATATTTTCTTCATGAACCATACCCCTTTTTATATATCTTTTTTTAATTGCTCATATATCTTTTGACATTCATTCTCTATCTTTTTAGTATTTTCTACTGTCTTAGTTGCGTCGTTAAAAACTCTATTTATTCTGACTGCAATATTTAATGATGAATTAGCACTTTTATATAAACTATTTTTAAAACTATTAATTTCTTTTACATCTTCCTCTATTAACTTAATACTTTTTCTCAATCTAATATTGTTTCTAATGCTGAAAACTGCATCAAAGCATAATATCAAAATTACAATGTTAAATATCATGTACTCTCCTTCCTTAATGCATTTTTTAATTCCAAAATGGTGCTTCTTCTCCATTTAGCTCAAAAATTATAGCATTAACTATCCTAAATTTTTTTAGTTCATTTTTTCTTTCAAGTTGTTTTATCCATTCATAGAACTTGCCTCTATACTCAAGCGTATACACATAGCTTGGAAAATTATCGTATTTATCTAGTAAACTATCAAACTTTGCTAGTGCTTGTGTGATACTAATTCTGTTCATTTTTCTCACCTGCTTCTCTCATTTTAAGCAATTCTTTTTTTAACTGAACAACCTCATTTTTCATGACATTAATTAAAATCTCAATTTCTTCATCCAACCACTGTTTCATATATTTATTTACAAATGTAACATCTATTTTGCTTCCGTTTTTTCTTATAATTTTTACTTTTATTTCTTTACAGTTTTTTATTTCTCTTAAGTATTTGTTTATATCTTTTTCATCTTCTTTAGTTTTTTCTATCGCTTCATTTATAGGTAGGATCGCTATTTTTTGTTCTTTTGACATATTTTCTAATTTCATTTTGTACCTCTTTCTATTAAAGGTTATTTTTCCTACGAGGAAATTAATTAATAAACTTTAGCTATAATTTAATAACGTTTTTATAAAACTTTTTAATTTTATTTTTTCTCTCTCCCATTACCATTTTTTTAATGGTTTTTGACAACTTCTTTAAACCTGTGTTTTTCGTGTAATGTAATCGTCTTCTATAGGCATTGCAATTGCTATATTCTTTAAATTTTTTCAATATTGGTTTTCAATACTTTGTCAAATTTTAATTTCAATATTGAAAAATGACCCTTTTTCAATATTGAATTTCTATATTTTTCAATATTGAATTTTGCTCAAATTTATTATTTTATAAAATTTCCTGTTTTTCATCCTATTTTCTCTTTTCAAAACTATTATTTTTATTGCTAGCTTTTTATATTTAATTTAATCTGTTTTTCATCTCTCATTCTTTATATTGTTCTATCAATTTTAAAATTAAGATTCTTACGTGCAGTTTAAATTAGAGTTCATTCTATATTGTAATAATTTATGTGTTATATTTAAATTAAACATACTACCAATATGTTTAATTTGATTACAAAGGTGGTGATAATATGGGTTTTTCTAGATCTATAAATAAAAAATGTCCTGTCATAAATGAAACTGTTTCATTTTGTTGTATATATGAAACTACGCCTATAACTTCTGGAGCTAAATTTATGGGTGCTGATTGTGATAAAAGCCATATTTGTAAGTCTTCAGAGGAAGATTGCCCTATTTTAAAAAAAGTTCGTAAGCTATAGATTCAAAAGTTTTATTTAGGTAAGAAATGCCCAACTGTTACAATTTTTACATTTGTTATCTTACTTAATTTTATAAAAGTATCTATATGAGTGAAATTGTCTCTACATTCTTCTAAGTAATCACAAACTTCGCAAGATGTAGCGGCTTCTCTATTTCCTCGAAACGCTATTTGCATCACTTCATTTTGTAAATGTCTCGCAATGCAGTGTAAATCTTTTTCAGTAAGTTCTATTTTCTCATTCATTTAATGCACCTCTCATTTTTCAAATTTTGCCTTTTGACTTTTCTTTATAATTTCATCTAACTCTTTGTTACTATACTGAGTAAATGTTTGCTCAAAATTGGCAAATTTATTTTTACTCACTTCTTTATTTTGTTTGACACTTTCATTTCCATTTTTAGCCATTCGTGGCACTTCATTTAAGTAAGACTCAAACTTGTTGCCAAATAACGTCTCAGGGCGTAAATAGACGCTCATTTTAGCATCTTCTAACCATGCATGCACTTTGTTATCTATTACTTTGTAAAAATCTTCTTCAACAAATCCTTCTTTTAGTCTCGCATTAATTAAGTCTCTTGTTTTTTTAGTCGTACTCTTAAAGGATTTATCTGCTTTTTCATTCAAATAATCAATAATTCTTTTATGTATCACTTTGTCTTCTGTTTGTTCTACAAGACTATATGTATTAATATCATTAATAGAATAATCATTAATAGAATAATCTTTGTTGTAGTAAAAATACTCCAAGGGTTGCGGTATTTTTACCACAGGGGTTGTAGTATTTTTACCACAACCTAGTGGTATTTTTACTACATGGTTGTTTATATCCAAATCAGAATCAGTTATATCTAATTTAAGTTCATAAAATTTCTTTGTAAACGAAAAGTAACTCCTAACTCCTATATCTGAATTTTTTAATGTTTTGCTTTTTAGGATTCCTAAATATTTCCGTTTTGCAAATTTAATTTTTGTCTTTTCTGAAAAAGTTTCTATTCTTTCATCCAAATCAAAAGGGCGTTCTCCTAGATTATGAATCATAATTTCTCCTAGCCTTTTTTTATTAATATTTAAGATGGGTAAATCATTAAGAAACTTTTCGTAATTCACCCAATAAAATATGTACCCATCTTCATAAAAATGGTCCATTTTTCCACTGTAAACAAAATCCTCAAAGTGTCTTAAAATTAAAAGTTCATCATTAGATAAACCAAATTCAATAGCCATTTTTTGGTCAAATCCATGTACATTAAATCTCAAATTTTTCACCTCCTTTCACAAATTACATTTTAAGATAATAACTTAAGTTTATAGTCATCAAGTATTAGATCTTCTTTAGTCAAAGTTTTATATGTTATTTCATCTGTCTCTTTTTCATAATACATGACTAGTATTTCATTCTTTTCTACTTTCGTAATGATGCAATTAACCTTTGTATCAAACCTTGTATCGTGTAATTGAACTGCTTTATTTATATGTTCTTTATTAAAATCTGAAATTTTCAAACTTACCACTCCCTTTAAGTATTTACTGTTGTTATTTCTGATTCATAATGTCTTTATTTTCCTTTTTGAAATTACTCAATGCGTATGTACTAGAGATTATTGTTTCTATAGTTCTCCATTCGCTTGGTTCGTTTTTTTTTAAATAATCTATCATCAAAGCTGTTTCTACTTTCTCTTTGTTTGAACAAATCATTTTTCACCCTCCCTCACTTACTTTGTCGTTCAACTTATTTTAATTATAACTACTTTGTCGTTAAAAATCAATATATTTTTTATTTTTATTATGATTTTGTCGTTATAATTATTTTTCCAATGACAAAGTCGTGCGCTTATAGTATAGTAATGACAGAGGAGGATTTTAAAAATGGCAGAAGTTTCAAAAGAATTAAAAGTTAAAGAAGTTGGAAAAAGATTAAATGAGTTAAGAACTCTTGAAAGACTTTCGCAAAGAGCGTTTGGAGAAAGAATTTTCTTATCACAAGATCAAATTTCTTTATTGGAGAAAGGGAAAAGAGTTTTGACAGAAAGAAGTATTAACGACATATGCAGAGAATTTGAAGTAAATGAGGAGTGGCTAAGAAGTGGAAAAGGTGAAATTTATAAAGATTGTTTAGCTGACTTAGAAATTGATGATGATGTAAAAGAAATAACTAACAAGCTTTATGAATTAGAACAAGAAGACAGGGATGCTATCTTAAAAATGATAGAACTATTGCAAAAGAAAAACAAATAGCAATAAAAAGAGGTTTGAAAATTTATCAAACCTCTTTTATTTTCATATAAAATGTTTCTATACAATTTGTTAAAAATGCATAATCTTTTTTAGAAATTTCTTTCATTTGATTGATAGACATAGCAACTCTTTTCTTATTCTTAGTGTAATTCACTTTTGATTCAAGTTTCAAATTTTCCATAAGAATCACCCCTATATTCAAAATATTCTGATTTTTTTACAACGTCCTTATTTCTGAAAAACAATAGACTACTCCCTTCCCCCCAATTTAAAGTTTCTTGAAACTAATATAATCTATATTTTTTACTTGTGCATGTCATATTCTAAGATGAATTTGAAATTAAAGATTATGATTATTTTAAAATTGTTTTACGTACGTAGTTTATATGTATTATTTCGATATATATCTTCTTTATACTACAAGTATAGTACCTATTTTTGCAATAATCAACTTCCAATTTTTACCATTTATTTAATTTTATTAAATTTACAAATAAAAAACAGAGTAGTTAGAACTACTCTGTTTACCACTTAGTTAATATAAAACCCAAAAGGAATTTATTGATGATAAAAAATTACATCCTCTTTACATACCACTTAGTTAATATAAAACAATGACAATGGGAATTACTGCACCTATTTTAGCGGTCTTTACATACCACTTAGTTAATATAAAACGATTTTGATACTCTTTGTACCTTAGCAAATTACTTTGCTTTACATACCACTTAGTTAATATAAAACGATATTACTAGTATTGCTTATTTTGAAGGTGGACAACTTTACATACTACTTAGTTAATATAAAACTTTTGAAGGTGGATATACTGTCGATTATTTAAGTTTCTTTACATACCACTTAGTTAATATAAAACCCCAAAATAAATCTGTCATTTTCAATACTTTCAGCAAGACTAAATATTAAAAATTGCAGTGAGCCACAAGTAGTGCTTTTTGATATTTTTCAAAAACACATTACAACTCAGTGTTTACAATCATTACAACATTTATTTTCGAAATATCGCACACTACATATTTATATATTTATTATATCATAGTTTATTTAATAAAAATTTTAGTTTGTTAATTAAACTAAATATAGAAAAACAAAATTATTTAAGTTTATCTATACATTTTATAAAACTTATTATTTAATTTATTTTATAACTTATATATGCACTTCTTTCTTAATTTATATTTCTATTTTTACTTTATATAAAAACAGAGTAGTTTAAAACCACTCTGTTTTCCACTTAGTTAATATAAAACAGTAAATCTTTAAGATTATTATTTAAAAGCGTTACAGCCATTTATTTAACTATAAACAGTGCAAACCTGCCAATAATTGACTTTATGACAATGCATCCAGCAACTACAAAAAGTGCAGTTTTTGGGTCATAGATGATAGGAATATTCCATTTGAATATTTGAGTTACTGTGGTTAGTAATGCTATTGCACCAAAAATATACCCCATAATTGTGAGTGGGTGAGCAGGTGAATTGCTGATAAATTTACCGATTGTTGGCATAATCATGCACATTGCAAATCCGATTGCTCCCAAAGTAATAACAGCTGATCTAGGTCCATTAATAAATAATATTTGCTTACCAGATAGTCCTGCATAAACAATTAAACCAGTTATAAACCACTCTGCTACCAATATTCCAATTCCTTTCATCGTTTATCACTCCTTCAAATAGATTTTATTGAATATCGTAATGTGTCTTTCTAAAAAGGATATCGCTTCTTCGTATTTTTCAGGCTGATTGTCGTATTTTGATAACAGCAAATATAAAGGTGAATAAAACTGCAAGGCCATTACCATTGGATCAGCATGAATATAAACTCCATCATTTATTAAACTAGTGAACACATTTGATATATAATCTAAACCTTTATCTATTATTAATTCCCTAAAAAACTTACCTGCTTCAGAAGTTCTATACTGTTCTAATGTCAACATTCTACGCAGTTGAGAACCATACTCCGTTTTGAGATAGAAATTAAACATTGTAATGCTAATACGAAATAATTCCTCTCTTACATCATTTTCTTCTGAGAAAATATTGGTCATGTTTTCAGGTAGGATAGTAGAAACTTCTTCTTGGTAACGACGCTCAATGTCTTTTAGAATTGAATCAAAAATATCTTGCTTTCCACTATAGTGTTTATAAAGAGCACTCTCTCGTATTCCTATTTCTTTTGATATGTCTCGAATACCAACCCCATCATAGCCTCGTTCAGAAAATAATCTTAGTGCAACTGTTAAAATAACTTTCTTTGTATCACGTTTTTCATTTTTTGGCATAATAACCTCCATAAATAAATGTAGTGAGCAATCGTTAACTATAATTATAGTTAACAACTGCTCACTTGTCAAGAAGAGCACTAGGTTATCACATTGAAATGCCGAAAACAAAAACCAGCATCAAACAAATCCACATAAATACAATATGATTCGATTAATAAGTTATTTTTAAATTTTAATTGTAAAAAAGGGGTTGCCTTAAAATTGATTTTTTTCTAATCAAATTTTAAATTCAACTCCTTTTTGGATTTTTATATGTTATTTTTTATTCCAAATGCCCTCTTTAAAGTGTCATACCTTATGCATAATCGCAGCAATTTCCTCCCGCACCTTAAAATATCTTTTTTCTGGGATGGGAATCATTGTGCCTGTAACCATGGTAATTCTATAGCGTTCCACAGAGACAATGAATTCACAGTTAACCAGATACCCCCTGTGTGGCCTACAAAAGATTTCCGGGAATAATAGCGCTACTTCGCCTATAAGCCGTTTAATCGTTACTATCTTGTCCACAAAATGAACAACTGTATACTTACCAATCGCTTCCGCATATACTACCATATTTGGATCAATATACTGTAGACCCATGTCGTTGCGCAGTTCTATTTTTTTGTACCACTTTTTCACACCACTTTCCGTCACCAGCTTTTGTACATAGCGATACGTTTGTACGCTGACCTTGAAAGGAAAGACCTCGTCATCCACCAACTCGTTCCACTCGTTTGATACATGCATATGTGTTATTTTTACACTCTTTTTTTCGCTGTACTGTCTAAAATGAATCGTCACTCTTTGATTGGCCGCTGCCACTTTATCAGCGTCCTGTTCGGTGTGGCAGGAAAAACGCCCGACTACGATACTGCTGTCTTTTTCGGGCTGTAGCTCATAAAATTCAGTATTCTCCATCTCTATATTCGGCATGATAAATCCATCTTTGAAGTAACTTTTTACTGCCGCCTCACCAAACACGAACAAATTGCCTGGACCAATCCACATGACATCAGTATCCAATGCAGAAAAGAACGGCTCTGTGTTGAGGTGATAATATTCACGAAGCATATACTCAGTGTACTCCGCCACATTTTCCATTGTCAATTCCATTGAACACCCTCCTTCTGATTAAATATTTCAATTACTATTTTGTCGCAGATTAGATTTCTTTGCAAATAGTTTAAATATTTTTGCTACTTTGAAACTCGTAAGAAATGTCACTCATCATCTTTGGGGCAAGAAGATATCTTTCATAGAAGAATCCTCATTCCTACTGGAAGGCTTTTACAGTCTTTAGCTTGAATAGCCTCTATCGAATTCAATATCGTAATTATAATTTTGTTAAAAACAGAGTGTAGCTCACCCAAACCTCAAACGGGATACACTCTGTTTTTTTTGTTCCCGAACCTTGAAAGTATACTGTGTAACCAGATTCTTATCTAGTCCATTTTTATTTGATTCTACTTATTTAAAATTTCATCCAGAGATACATAAAAGAATTTTTTGAAATCCTCTGCACCTAAAATTTCATTGAAAGCTCGAAGTGTACTCTTCATTTCTTCTACAAAGACTTTACTCTTTTCTTCTTCGTCCATTTCTTCTAATAAATCTATACTTTTATTTTGCTGAGAAGCAACTTGAATCAATGAATTTGTCTTTTCTTTACTCAGATTACTTCCAAAGCAGTCTTCCAACATCACTTTGGTACGCTCTATAATCGCAATATCCAGTTGATGACCCTTGTCCTCTAAAGATATCAGTTTTTGAGTCAATGGATCGTCAGTTGAAGACATCAAATTAGCGGCACTTACATTTTCTTCAAACTTCTCAGCAAGATACACTTCATCAAATTTAGAATAACAGGAATTTCTCCATTCAGTCCATCCATATCCGAATAAACCGAATTTCCAAATGCTATACTTGGAACACCAAACTTTATCAGCAGGAAAAACCTTTCCGGTAACTGACATCAGGCGATTCGTCATTTGATGGCATACACCATCCTTTAAGTAAACAATTCCACAATCGTCACTTGGTGTAATAAAATCATTATTAGCTCTTTTCGCATTAGGTTCACCGCAAGCAAGTATAATGGCGGCCTCCAAACTTCCATGTCCTGTTTCAATATACCTTGCCTCTGGTGCTGGAACACTGCCATGACAACCAAAACGATAAGTATCAGTATCAGCAACCCATTGTCCTGATGGTGTATAATGACCGACTGTTGCACATACTCCAGTGTGATCCATCATCCACTCCGCCACAGGGGCTTTTACTCCTTGTGCATAGACAGTAAATTCCGCTTGTGTGATACATTCTATACGTCTTTGATAGGCTCCTATTGCAGATAAAAATGAGTAATTAGGTAAAGTCTTACCACCTTCTATTGGTGATGCTGTCTTTCCAAATAGACACGCCAAAGCATACCCTTTGTCAAATTCAATTGTAAAAGGCTTCCCCTGAACTGTTCGCCCGTTCTGTTGATTTTTTATTCCGACGTCACGCCCCATATCAGTATGAAAAGTCAGATTGAAAATAAACGATTTATTCCAATACATTGCTATCATTCCTGTAATTTTAATAATATGTTCTCCAGGCAAAAATTCAAAGTGTGCTTCATTTCCGCGGTATTTTCCATGCATAGGAAAGTCAACCTGGGCATAACAAGTACCTATAAGATCAATAGCTTCTCCATAGCAAATAAAAATTGCATTAGGAAATGTACATCTGAGTTCCTCGTACTCACGGAAGTCATCAAATTCAATAGCGCCCGATGCCTTGGCATCAATTAAAACAGTTTTTTTCAAATTCAAATCTGGCATATAAAGTATCCTCCTTTTCTTTTTTATAATTTTATTAAATCCATCAATCAAATTCAATTGTTTGGAACAGATGACCTATTTGGCGGAATAAACAGCGAATATGGGGTCAGACAAATACAATTCAAATCAATTACGTGCGCCTCATTATCTGTTACACTTATAATGAAACTTATTTCTTAAAAATAAGCTAATCTACACAAGAAAGAAAGCTGTTACACATCAATTTATAATTGTTCATGCAACAGCTCCTTTTTATTTAGTTAATATGAAATATATTAATATTATTTTTTATATAGAATATGGTATTAAAAAAATGATTTTAGTCTACTTATTAGATATTCTTCACTCTCAATGCTTAAAGCTTTCAAATATATACAATAAGAGTTTTCATTCGTAAAAATTTCAATAATATTATCTTGTTTATCTATACCTACTATGTCTTTAAATTTGATATGATTTTTAGCATTTTTACCTCTAAAAATATACTTATTATGGATCAAAATATCATAATCTGTAATTGAAATATAAAGTTTATTTTTATATTTTATTAAAAATTTATATGTTTGTTCAAGATAAAAACCTGCAAGTAATAAGAATAAAAAAGTTACCTTAAATGCACATATTATCGAAAATATTATCACAAGAATACTTGTAATATAAATTTGTTTGAAATAACCCCTATCGTAATAATTTATCAGCATTGAAAATCACTCCTATTATTATCTTATTTACAACCTATTTATCTAATAAAAAGCTATGAAAAATAGAGTTTCATTTCTATAGTTCATAGCTTTCCATCATTTCTACTTAAGTAGAGAAATATAAAACAATTTTACTCTAATTATCTTTTTTATTAATCTAGAAACCAGTTATTTCTGATAACTCATAAGATGCAATTTCTCCATCTGTATTCATTCCCATAGCTTTAAATTTCCAAGTACCATCTTTTTTAAGATCATTTATATTATCCATTGCAGTACCTAATTGGTTTCCATCTTTATCATATAAAGTAAATGTTACTTGTGCATATGATATATCATTACCACTGTTATTTTTAATAACGCCTTTTATATATGTTGCCATACTATCAGTTTCTGATGTTATATCTCCAACTATTTCATATTTTTCTTTCTTAGGTTCTTCTGGCTTATCTACACTAGCTGTTTTATTTGTTCCATCATCATTTCCTTTAGCAGTATCATCATTTCCACCACTTCCACTAGTACCAATAGCATATAATAAAACAAATACTACTATAACTATAAACCAACCTCTTTTATAAAATGGTTTTTTGTTTTTAGCCCCACAATTAGGACATGATTTAGCATTAGATGCTATCTCTTTTGAACATGCTTTACATTTGATCATCTTTGACATTTTAATTCCCCCTCTAATTATTTTATGATAACCTCAATCATATTATAGTATATATCTAATGTCTAAAGCTGTAATATCATGCTACTAAAGACTTTTTTTTAGGTATGTCTTATATATTTTGTTATATTTAATAGATGCTTGTCCTTAATTGACTGACTTTTGTACTGTTCTTTTTTAAGCTTTATTATTTAGAAAATTTTATTATTTTTTTAAATTTTTCTGTATCCATATTTATCTAAATTATTTTTTTAAATCAAATCTTATTTACATAAAATTGGAAATTTTATAAATACTTATTTAGACATTTTTCGTGCTTACATAATTTTTAATGAAAAACATATAAATCTTTTTAAATTTCTGTCCAAAAACCTATCCTAAGTACGTTGAAATATATAAGATTAGTATACAGGAGATGATATTTATGAAAAAGAATTCATTAAAAATTATAAATATATATATGTATATTGTGGCAATTATTCTTTTGCTTTTGATTTGGATTATAGGAATAAAAAATATTTCAATACAACCGATTTTAACGATTTTAGTTAAAGCATATATTGGTTTTTCATTTGTAATTGTAGTTATTAACTTGTTAAGATACTTCCAGAAACAAAATAATTAAATTTATTTGTATTAGTTTTTAAATTTAGCCATTTTTCCTATATAAAAAATGTCCTTTCAATCTGTTTATTCAGATTATGAGGACATTTTTACCATAGATATTTAATTGCTTAGATAAAAATATAAAGTTATTTATAAATTATTTTAAAACTTATATAATAACTTTAAAATATATGTTATTTATAAATTATATTTATACCAATTTTTTATTCTACTATTATTTTTATTACTACAAAATTACTGGGACTTCATTTCTTCTTTTAAATTCTCTAATTTAAAAAAGCCATCTTCAATATTAGTTTTATTTTCAACTTTTATTTTCTTATATTCTTCTATGCCACACATTATTTTTTTATATAGTGAATATAAGTCAGTTTGATTCTCAATTATTTTTAAATTATTCTTAGATGTGCTTACTTTATTCTTCATAAAAAATTTGTTTGTTGACTTCTGCACGCTATTTATTCCTATTGACAAAATTTCCTGTTTTTTTAATAATATTGAATTCGTTAAGCATTGCTTAAAAATAGGTAGTGTAATTATAAGAGAAGATTTTATTAAATTTATTAACTCGAAATTATAATTTTGAATTTGCTCCATTAATGTTATATTCTGCAAAGATATATTTCGAGTTATCTTTAGATCATAAACTCTTTGTTCTAAGATTTCTTTATTCTCCTTTAAAAATCCCACTTTTTCATAAGACTGTGTTTTTTCTACTTCTAGGGACAATTCTTTGTCTAAATCCTCTAAAATAATTCCACTTGCTGATATATAATTTTCCAAGCTACTACAATATTCAAAGTTTGATTCGTATAACATGTTCATTTTTTTTAATTGATCTCTTAAATCTATTTCATATTTTTTTAATATAAAATAGCTTTTATCAACTTCATCTACTATCACTGTATATTTACTTATTTGTTTATCTAATTTATATTTATTTTTTTTAAATATTTGCTTAAAAAAATTTGATTTCTTAGATTCTTTTAGTTCATCAAAATCAAATTCATTTATTACTTTGTCTAATTTATTTAATACTTCATTTATGTCAATTTCATAATAATTTTTCAATGAATATAACAGTCCATCAGATATTTCTGTAACACTCTTTGAAGATGCACTTCCAAATTTAAGTATATTATCTATATTATTTATATTTATTTCTTTTAATATAGTTTTTACTTCTTCACTTTCTCTTAAATCTATTTCATATTTATCATTAAAATTTATTTTATCCTTGCCTTTTATAGATATATAATCATACTCTTCTTTTATTTTTTCTAAACAATCCACTAAAATAACAACCCCTTAATAATTTCTTTAAATGAGAAAAAATCTTCATTACTGATACTATTTTTTATATGTTTGTTTAACATCCTTTGAAACATTAATACTATTCAAGTTTAAAATATCACTTATATATATTATAGCTTTGTATATTCTTTTAACATACTATTGTATTTTTTAATATCTTTTAATAATATTTCTTTTTCATCTAAAACCATTTCTCTTTTAGAGCGATTAGCCATATTATCAGTAAATTTTAAAAGATTAATTAAAGATATTTTTATTTCGTTATATATATCAAGTTCTTCTTTTTCAGTTTTAAAATAGTCTTTTATATTGTTGTATTCATTCACAAATGAGTCAAGGATAACTGCATTTTCTACGACTATTCTGTGGTAAGGATTTTTAATGTCAGATAAAATACTTTCTATTGTTTTAAACTCATTCTTATATTGTCTATTAATATCTACTTCTTTATCATAAATAGATTTAATTACATTTAATAAATATTTAGCATGATCCTTTTCAAAATCTCCTCCTAAGTTAAGAAGCACTCCTAAAATAGCAAATGCAGAAGCCAAATACCCCAGAAATGGTATGCAAAATACAAAAAAATATGTCCATGAACCTACTATATCTAATACATTAACATTATCTTTTAGAAAGTTCGAAGATTTATTTTTGAACTTAAATTTACTTTGTATAAAAATCAGAAAAAAAACTAAAAAAACTAAAAACATTTGATATTTATATATCTTAATTAATGCCTCAAGTAATTCATGCATTACTTTTCCCCTCTCCTTTTTAATTATCCTTAGATAAAATACTATTATACCTTTTAATATTTTTCAATGATATATCTTTTTTAAAAGTATCAAATATTCCATTAATATAATTAAATATAGCTTCAAATTCTTAAATAGATTAATTATCCTAATTTTATTGTTTTTTAAATTTTTTAAACATTATAAATAAACTTTTAATTAAGTTATTTTTTAAATTATATATTAATTTTAAAAATAATTTATTTTAAAATTTAAATTATAAAAAACAGAGTAGTTGAAACTACTCTGCTACTTACTTAATTAACATAAAATATAATTTAAATTTTATATTAATATATTCCGATCTTTTATTCTATTATTATTTTTATTACTTTAAAGGTATTAAATTTTAAGTATTAATTATACATATTACATCTTCATATATTCTTTTAACATATTAGTATATTTCTTAATATCTTCTAATAATATTTCCTTTTCATCTAAAGCCATTTTTTTTTCAGGATTATTAACCATATTATCAGTAAATTTTAGAAAATTAATTAAAGATGTTTTTATTTCATTATACATATCAATCTTTTCTTTTTCAGTTTTAAGATAGTCTTTTATATTGTTGTATTCATTTATAAAAGAATCGAGAACAGCTGCATTTTCTACCACTATCTTGTGGTAGGGATTTTTAATATCAGATAAAATATTTTCTATTCTCTTAAATTCTCTCTTGTATTGCTTATTAATATCTTCTTCCGTGTCATAAATAGATTTAATTACATCTAACAAATATTTAGCATAATCTTTTTCAAAATCTCCTCCTAAGTTAAGAAGCATTCCTAAAATAGCTAATACAAAACCCAAATATCCTACAAATGGGATACAAAGTATAAAAAAACATTCCCATGAATTCATCAAGCTTAATACATTATTATTTTCTTTTATAAATTTTAAAGACTTATTTTTAAACTTAAATCTACTTTGTATAAAAAATAAAATATAAACTAAAATAACCAAAATCATTTGATATTTATATATCTTAATGAATCCTCCAAATAATCCATGCATTACTTTTCCCCTCTCTTTTTAAGTTATCCTTAGATAAAATACTATTATATCTTTTAATATTTTTCAATTACATATCCTTTTTTAAAATTATTAACTATTTCATTAATAGACTAATTAAATTAATTAAATATAGCTTTGAATTTTCTAATAGATTATGTATTCCATTTTATTGCCATTTTAAGGTAGTTTGTCCTTATCATAAAGTAAATTATTGTATTTATTATTTAAAAGCGTTACAGGCGTTTTAAAACTCTTTAAAAAGCCTTTCTAAATTTATTTGAGAAGTAAGTCTTTTATATAAGTTGTTTTTACAAATAATGAGAATTTAAATGTTGTTTATATAACTTGATAATTTATAAAAGAAAGATATTTGTATTTTTTTATAAACAGTACAGAATAGAAAAGTATTTGTGTTTTCCCTTTTACTATTCTATTCTATTTTAAAAACATTTTATTTATTTTATATTTTATTATTTTAGGCGATTTGGACACATTGAAATTACTTATGTACAGAGATCGAACGACGAGTATTTGGGAATTAACGACTAGTGTTTGGGAATTTATGAATTTAAAATAAAAGTGTAAAAAATAAAATCTTTGTAGATATAAAAAATAAAAAGTCTTATAAAACATTTAAATTTCAATATTTTGGTATATTTTAAGATAAACTTTTAATAATTAATTTCAAATAAATTATTTCAAAAAATGAATAAACGAGCATTTGGGAAACTAAAAACGAAAAATAGGTTAATATATAACTGTAACTAAAAATGTATTATTGTTTTATTAGAAACTAAAGAAGGAGGCATGTATTAACTTTTAGCTTAATATATTAAGATATATGGGTAATGTAAAAAGAGTTATTTATAACAAATATGATAAAAAGAAATATTTAAAGACTACGATAGTCTTGTAAAACACAATAATCTTATACAATTTACATATCACTTAGATAATTTAAAAACTAATTTATTTAATAAAAATTGTAGTTTCTTAAATAAAATGAACACAGAAAACCAAAATTATTATATAAGTTATTTTATAAATTATTTATACACTTTTTACTTAATTTATATTTCTATTTTTCACTTAGTTAATGTAAAAGCTCAAAATAAATTCAAAAAGTATTACTTATAACTTAGTATTTACAATCTTTACAGTGTTTATATTCAAAGTATAGCTCACTACATATATATATTATCATAATTTATCTAATGAGAATTTTAGTTAACTGATTAAATTACTCATAGAAAACAACTTTTTTTAATATTATTTACAATTTTATTTATAAGTTATTTTATAATTTACATATACACTCTATTTATAATTTATTTTTAAATTTTAATTATAAAGATCTAATAATTAAAATTATCCTGTTTACCACTTAGTTAATATAAAACCTACAATAGTCTTGTAAAACACAATAACCTTATACAATTTACATACCACTTAGTTAATATAAAATCTTGAAATGAATCGATATTTTCAATACGTTCAGACACATTAAATATTAAAATTTGCAATGAGACACAAGTATTGCTTTTTGATATTTTTCAAAAATACGTTTAAACTCGGTGTTTACAATCATTACAACGTTTATTTATATATTTATTATATCATAATTTATTTAATAAAAATTTTCGTTTATTAAATAAACTGAATATAGAAAACTAAAATTATTTAAATTTATATATGCATTTTATAAAACTTATTATTTAATTTATTTTATAACTTATATATGCACTTCTTTCTTAATTTATAAGTATCTCGTATGAAAAAATAATTAAAGAGATAGAAGGCTGGATATTTTATATTTGGCCTTCTATTTCCATTTTTAAGCAAATTTTCATCTTTTTAGGTAAATGACATCAAGTTTGCAATTAAAATAGGTCAGACAAGCCTTTAAATGTCTTAAAACTATATTTAATCAACTTTATTTTTATCAGTTTATTTTTTCCCAATCATCAAGATTGCAAGTTCATTATCTCCAATCTTTTTAAGTAAAATTAAATTCAATAGCATTTAGTAAGTATATTAGAAAAATAGTTAATAAAGTTTTTTATATTAAAAAAAAGAATAGTTCAGACATCTTTTCTAGTCTTTAATAGTTTTTAAAACAGTTTTTAAAGTCTTTAATAGTTTTTAGACAAGCTATAATGATTGGTATATCTAGGTTTCAGAGACGAAAGGTCATCATTTTAAGGGTCAAAGGTCATCATTTTAAGGGTCAAAGGTCATCATTTTAAGGGTCGAAAGGTCATCATTTTAAGGGTCAAAGGTCATCATTTTAAGGGTCAAAGGTCATCATTTTAAGGGTCGAAAGTGAGTGTATTTTAAAAATAGTTGACCTTTTGTTAAATCAAGTTTTATAATTTATATGAGGTGATAAATTTTGGAAAAAAAAGAAATTTTAATGCAACCAAATAATTTAATAAAAAGTAAATATGATTTTACAAATGTGGAAAATAAATTATTTTACAAAATACTTTTTAATGCTCAGAAACAACAAAATTCCTCTTATGTTACAACTATATCAAAAGAAGAACTAAAAGTATTT